>JAYELZ010000184.1:0-7820 GCA_034717835.1 Chloroflexota bacterium | reverse complement strand
CAAATCCTACGGCAAAGTCCGCGCGTTGCGGGGCATTGACCTGGAAGTGCAGCGCGGTGAGATCTTTGGCTATCTCGGCCCGAACGGAGCCGGGAAAACCACGACCGTCCGCTGCCTGCTAGACTTGATCCGCCCTGATGGCGGCACCGTGCGCGTGCTGGGCATAGACCCCCAGGCCGACCCGGTGGCGGTGCGGGCGCGCACCGGTTACCTGCCGGGCGAACTGGCGCTGGATCCCAATATGACGGTCGAGGATACGCTGCACTACTTCAATGCTCTGCGTGGCAACCAGGTGGATTGGGACTTTGCGCGCCAACTCGCCGAGCGCCTCGACCTCGACCTCAAGCCCCCAATCAAGAACCTCTCGCACGGCAACAAACAGAAGATCGGTATCGTGCAAGCGCTGATGCATCGCCCCGAACTGCTCCTGCTGGACGAGCCGACGCTCGGCCTGGATCCGCTGATGCAACATGAGGTACTCAGACTGTTGGCCGAGGCGAAAGCGGATGGGGCGACCGTCTTCTTTTCCTCGCACATCATGAGCGAGGTAGAGGCGGTGGCGGAGCGCGTGGCCTTCATCCGGAAGGGCGTGATCGTGGAGGTAGCTGAGACCGCCTCGCTGATTAACCGCGCCCTACGCCGTGCTCATGTCCGCTTCAGGCAGCCGGTGGACATCAATCCCCTGACGAACGTGTCTGGCGTGACGGTACTCTCGCAGGACGATGGCGCGAGCGTGCTGTTACAGGTGGAAGGCGAGATGGACGACCTCATCAAGGCCCTGGCTGCCTTCCCGGTCAGCGACTTTGAGACCGAGCGGCCCTCGCTGGAGGAGATCTTTTTGACTTACTACGAAGGTGATCGAAAGGAGGTCAAGTAAAATGATGACGATTTTTCGCTATACACTGGCCCGCTATCGGGGTCAAATTCTCGGTTGGGGCATTGGTCTCGCCCTGCTGGGCGTGTTGATCGTTTCGATGTACGACTCGTTCGCCGGGGCGCAGGAGTTTGAAGAACTGCTAAAGATCTATCCGCCCGAGATCAGCGCGTTCATGGGCGATCTTAGCGCCATGGCCACGCCGGAAGGATGGGTCTCTATGGAATTCTTCTCCTACATGCCGCTCATCCTGGGCATCTTTGCGGTGCTGATGGGCAGCGGTATGCTGGTAAGCGACGAGGAGAGCGGTACATTGGATCTGATAGTAGCCCATCCTGTCAGCCGCACGGCGCTTTTCATGGGCCGATTGCTGGCCTTTGTCACTGCTACCGTGGCCATCCTGGTCATAGTCTGGCTGGGCTTTATCGTGTCCATGACCTGGTCTTTGATAGATATAGGTTGGGGCAGAATGTGGCTGCCCATGCTATCACTGCTGGCAGAGTTGCTACTCTTTGGCACGATATCGCTGTTCCTCAGCATGCTCCTCCCCTCGCGTCGCTTGGCAGCGACGACGGCCGGCCTGCTGTTGGTGGCCAGCTTTTTTATCACCGGCCTGGCGAAAATCAACGAGAACCTGGAGCCTATCGCCAAGCTGTCCCCGCTCAACTATTATCAGTCTCAAGAGGCCTTCCATGCGCTAAACGGCGCGTGGCTCGCCGGTCTGCTTGGCTCGGCGGTGGTTTTCGCTGCTCTGGCCTGGTGGCGATTCCAGCGGCGCGACATCCGCGTCGGCGGCGAGGGCGGCTGGCGGTTGCCGGCGCTGTCGCTGCCTTTTCGGCGCTAAGCCACACGGGGATCAATCCCTGCGTAGCTTAGCGAGGTAGGGACCCCTCGACTACCTTGCTACTCCAAATTCCGAACACGGAGATTTCTCACTGCCAGGCAGTCGCTCCGCGACTTTTGGTGGCTTGGAATGACACTAGGAAGGCCCTTGACTGGGGAGGAGTTAAATTCTGGAGATCTCTAAAACTACTCAACGAAACGACTATCTTGGTTATTCGTCACGCTGCCCTTGACGGGATTGGCTCGCGGCCCAACGCCTCGTGCCGCAACCTGTTTACTCCCCATCCTCCACGTCAGGTTGGGTCTGAGGCACGAGCTCCAGCGCTTCGGTGACATCTCTGGCTGCGCCGACGACTTCGATCCCCGGCGTGATGCTCAGAATCGCCCGTAGCCCCTCACGCACGACATCCTGGTCAGCACAGATCAACACACGGATCATCTCGCTACCTCCACTGTCAGCTGGACGGTTGTCCCATCTCCTGGCCGGCTCTCGATTCCCAATACGCCGCCGAGCCGCTCGGCCCGCTCGCGCATACCCCGCAGCCCATACCGCCCGTCTGGTGGGGGGCTGGTGACATCGCAGCCGTGCCTATCGTCTGAAATGGTGAGCGCCGGCCCGCGCCGCGACCGACTCGGTCAGATGACGGATCGCCAGCGCCAGGTCTTCGAGTGGGGGCGACCCCTGGGCGAGTTCCCTCTCAAGCCCGCCCCCGGGGGCGGGGAGCTTTGGGGAGTAGCTGTGTCACTTTTACCATAGTGCCTTTTTTCCCACACGAATTGTGCTCCCCCGCTATGGTCTGTCATTCACCATTCACTACTCTTCTCTCTCCTCTCTATCATGCTACCCGACCTTCTTAAACCGGTAAATCCTTCCCTGACGCCCCAAAGGGCAAAAAAGTTCGCCTGGAATCTGAGACCGCCCCTCAATGGAGAGTATCCCTCCCGGTTTCAAGAGCCGGTGTAATTCGGTCAAGATGTTCTCCATGCCTCCAAGGGCATGAGCAAAACCGAAAACAAAGGCGAGATCGAAACTCTGAGCAGGTAGGCCTGTTTGTGCAGCGTCGGCCAGGATGGCCCTGACGTTAGTCACGCCCGCTTCCTCGATCTTCTGCCGCACCCGCTCGACAGCCAGCGGGTTGATATCCAATGTACGCACACTGCCTTGCTCTCCTGCGATCTTGGCCGCCGGAACGGTGAAAAAACCAGGCCCGCAGCCGATTTCTAGCACACTTTGCCCCGGTTTCAGCCCGGCGGCGTTCAAAGCCTTGTAGGGATCTCTGAACAAACCGTAGAGTGTTTCGTGAACGAAGGATATCATTTTGAAGTATATTTTGTTTGTTAGCGACTTTTTCTTCTCCTTGCCCCTCTCTGGAGGCTGCTTAAAAGGGGCGCGCGGTCGAGCATAAGCCGCTCGCGCGCCCCCGGCTACTCACGTACTGTGGACTAATTCTGCGCCTCGGCGTCACTGGTTGGCGCACCAACTCCAGCTTGCTCCCCCCAGCACCAGGGGTGCCGACATCTCGGCTTCATCTCCCTCAACCACTGGGGAACTTGCCACGTATCCCCGCGACCAGCCGGCGCGGTAAATCGACACTCCGCCCGCGATCAACAAACCGATGCTGGCCACAGCCGCCAACACTCTTGCCCAAATCCTGTTCTTAAACATTGCTTACCTCCTCAAGTTTTGAATTGACCCCAGTATGCCATAAACTTGTGAAGAAATTATGAACAGGTGTGGGAAATGTGGTGAAGCGCAGTAATAAACGCTCAGACCTTGGAGGTCTTTTAGAGGGGGAACATCATTCCCCGTCCCGGTTCGTTCTCGACGTTGATGTGGCCGTCGTGGACTTGCGCTAATTGCCAGACGATGGTTCCGCCGGGGGATGTTTGGCGCAGCGCAGCGTCTCCCAAACGCAAAAGAGACCGAACCTTGAGCTCGGCCTCTTTTGCTGTTATAATGCCGGAGGTGGGAGTCGAACCCACATGGGGGTCGCCCGAGCGAGTTTGAGTCGCTTGCGTCTGCCAATTCCGCCACTCCGGCAACGGCAAACAGTATAACTGGGTTTCTGGATCCGTCAAGTAAACAGAGGAGCACTATGGCGGCGTCAACTAAGACGTCTTTCAACGAAGAGCAACTGGTGCAGGCGGCTCAACGGGGCCAGCTGCCCGCGTTCAATGAGCTGCTGTTGCACTATCAAAAACAAGTCTACAACTTGGCCTACTACATTATGAATGACCCGGCCGCAGCCGATGACGCTACTCAGGAGGCGTTCATCTCCGCGTACCATGCTCTGGCTAAATTTAGAGGTGGCTCGTTTCGCGCGTGGCTGCTGCGCATCGTCAGAAACGCTTGCTATGATGAGCTGCGCCGCTACAAACGTCACCCCTCCATCTCCTGGGAGGATTTCGGTGAGCTGGATAAAGAAGCCAATCCGCACTTGAGAGCGAAAGTGGAGTCGCCTGAAGAGTCCTTGCAACGAGACGAACTCTGCGCGCTGTTGGAACGCACGCTGGCGCGATTGCCAGCCGAGCAGCAAATGACGCTTTTCTTGGTAGACCGGCTTGGATTGGCTTACGACGAGGTCGGCGCAACAATGGAGGTGCCTCTGGGTACCGTGAAATCACGTCTTTATCGTGCGCGCGGCAAGATGAGAGAATACCTAATGGAAACACAGGAACTTTTGCCGCCTCGTTATCGTCAAAAAGGTAGCCGGTAGAGTGCAAGGAGGGTTTATGGAAAACAAAATTTGGAATGCCACCGAGCTCTACGCCTACCTGGACGGGGAATTACTCCCAGTACAAGAGAAGGCGTTGAAAGCAGAGCTGGAAATCAATCAGAGCTTACAAGAACAACTGGCGCAACAACGGCAAACCGTGGAGCTGCTCCAAACTTTGCCGTTGCGAGAAACACCACGCAACTATCTACTTACACCAGAGATGGTGAGAGTTGCTGCCCCGCGTCCTAAACTACGCCGGCGACGCTTCACGCTATGGAGCTTGCGTCTGGCGACCACCTTCAGCGCGCTGCTCTTCGTCGTGGCGCTAGGCTTGCAATTCACGCCACTGACTGCTATCCCCCAACCACTAGCGCAGGCCCCCGCGATGATGGAGCAAGAGGTCACGGCAGAGATGGAAGAAGCCGTAGTCATGGAAAAAATGGTAGAGGTAGAAAAGGTAGTGGAGGTGGTAGCTTCTCCAGAACCACGCGAGCTGCCGGCGGCAGAGGTGGCGGCAGAAGAAGCCCCTGTAATGGACTCTGCCCTACTTCCCACGGCGACCGCGGCCGCCAAGAATGGCATCGGCGGAGAGGAGGAGTTCGCGGCTCCGCTAACTTTGGGCGCGGGAGAAGCGGCTACAGCTGAGCTGGAGCTTTGTTCCCTCACTGAGGGTGACGCGGAATGTGGCAGTGTCAGCGAGCCCCAGCCAGAAACGCCACCCGCGACTGCCGGTGCAGAAGGATCAGCCAGCTGGCAGAACGAGGAAGAAGGTCCCCCGTCCCAAAGGTCATTTTCTCCCTGGTGGTTGGTGGGCACGCTGGGTCTGGTAACGCTGGGATTTGCCAGCGCTACTTGGTGGAGCGCTAGACGAAATTGAACCTACTTGCTGGTATCATTTGTGGATAAAATTAAATCGGAGGTTGAGCATTGAGTAACATCACAGAAAAAATTATCGATCCAAGCACTGTTTCTCAGCAATTAGAATTTAATTTTTGCCCGCGTTGTGGGCACGCCTTGCAAGACGCCTTTGTCTTTGCTCGCCAGCGGCGGGTCTGCCCGGCCTGTGGCTTGGTGGTCTTCCATGATCACAAGGTCGCGGCCGCCGTGGTAGTAGCTAACGCGGACGGCGAGGTGCTCCTGATCAAGCGGGCCGGCAATCCGCGCCGGGGCTATTGGGGATTGCCGGCCGGTTTTGTGGATTTCGACGAATCCCCCGCCGAGGCCGCCGTGCGCGAGTGCCGTGAGGAAACCGGCTTGGAAGTGGGAACGGTCAAGTTGCTCACCGTAACATCCGGACGTGAACATCAACGGGGGGCCAATATCATCATCGTCTATGAGGGACTTGACGTGAACGGCACACTCGCCCCGGCGGACGATGCACTTGATGCCCGTTTCTTCCCTCTAGATACATTGCCCCCGCTGGCCTTCAGTTCCATCCGCCAGATATTAACTAGCTGGCGCGAGCATCATCCTGCATGAAGAACTCACCACGCTATCTATTAGCCCTCTTATCTTTATTGACACTGCTAGTGCTGCCGGCTTGCAACCGCGCGCAGCTCATAAACGCCTTCGCGCCACCGACCGCCACATCCACGGCGACCTGGACGCCCACCAACACTGCTACCCCTACACCAACGATGACCAGCACCGCAACCCCCACACCGACGCAAACTCCTACGCCAACATTAACTCCTCAACCCACGGTCACGCCTACGCAGACCCCCACGCCAACTCAAACACCTCCGCCCACCGCCACTTATCCCCCACCGCCGGCAGAAGTCCACGTCCCTATTCTGATGTACCATTACATCTCTGACCTGCCGGTAGATGCCGATTACATCCGCCGGGGGTTGACGGTGGAACCAGAGAAGTTTGAAGCGCAGTTGGGTTATCTTGAAGAGCAGGGTTACCAGACTGTGCTGCTTCGCGATCTGTATGCCCATCTGAAGTGGGGCAAACCGCTGCCGGAAAAACCCATCATCTTGACCTTTGATGATGGGTACCACGATGCTTACGAGCACGCTGCCCCCTTACTCTCGGAATATGATTTTGTGGGCGAATTCTTCGTTTTGGCGACTCCCGCACACTTTGAGGCCCAGTATTATGCTACCTGGGCCGAGTTGGCGGAGCTGGCTGCGAGCGGGATGTCGATTCAGGGCCATGGCCGCGACCATTACGACCTGCAAGGACGCGATTACGACTTTCTCGTATTCCAGATTTTGGGCATCAAAGAAGCCGTGGAAGCGCATACTGGGCAGCCAGTGACCTTCTTCTGCTATCCAGCCGGGAAATATGATGATGACGTACTCGCCGTGGTGGAATCCGCAGGCTATTTGGGCGCCGTGACAACGGAATGGGGCGCCACACAGACCTTGGAGAACCGTTACACCTGGCCGCGCATTCGCGTGCAAGGACAAGGAACGTTGGAAACATTCGCCGGGATGTTGGCGGGGATAGGGGACTAAAGTCACTTTGTGAATCTCACTATTATTATAATTCGTGTATAATGATAATAACTATGTGGCTTATTGGCGTAAATGAGAATAACGAACGGATCAGGAGAGTAAATCCAGATGTACCCTGAAGATTTTCGCAGCAGCTCTTCCGGTCGCGTCGTGCGCACCACCACCGGATTTTGGGCTTTTGTTCCGGCGCCCTTACCTCCCTCGCTGCACTGGTCGGAGTCGCTGATCTCGCGACTCTCCGCAGCGGACCGCGCACTAGGCGAACTGGCCGGACTGGGACGCACGTTGCCCAATCCGCACCTCCTCATCCAGCCTTTGATGTACCGCGAGGCGGTGCTATCATCGCGTATCGAGGGAACGCGCGCCTCTCTCGGCGATTTGTACGCCCACGAGGCGGCGGCGCAACCCGCGCTCTTCGATATCCCCGACGATGTACAGGAGGTTAAGAACCACGTTCTGGCATTGGAATATGGCCTGGAGCGGCTGCACACCCTTCCCATCAGCCTACGCCTGATTCGGGAGATACACGCACACTTGTTGCAGGGGGTGCGCGGGGAGAGGAAATTACCCGGCGAGTTCCGCCGCAGCCAAAATTGGATCGGCCCATCCGGCAGTACACCGGAGACAGCGCCTTACGTTCCCCCCCCGGTCGCAGAGATGCACGTTGCGCTGTACGCCTTCGAGAAGTTCCTGCACGCATCCTCAGATTTGCCACCGCTGATCCGGTTAGGGATGGTTCACCCGCAATTTGAAGCAATTCACCCTTTCCTTGATGGTAACGGACGGATCGGGCGGCTGTTGCTCATTCTGCTCTTATGTGAATGGCAGCTATTGCCACAGCCGCTGCTTTATCTCAGCGTCTATTTCGAGGCTCGCCGCCAGACATATTACGATCTCTTGCTGGCCGTAACGCCGCGCGGA
>JAYELZ010000183.1:0-2454 GCA_034717835.1 Chloroflexota bacterium | reverse complement strand
AGTTCCAGATATTTGAGTCCCAATGGACAGAATTCCGACCGAGGAATTGAAACCGCCAAATGCCCCTGAGTCCTCTCAGGGACATGGTTGTTCCAATGACCAGAATTTCACTAATGTTCTTAGAAGATGCTAATTGGAGTTCCTACGTGGTGGTCACTGCGGATGAAACTATCCTCATAGCCGCCGATAGGGTGTACCCAGCGATAAATCCACCGGGCGGCTTCGATGGGGACGTTGAGGCAACCGTGGCTGCGGCGCACGCCGAAATCGTTGTGCCAGTAGGTGCCGTGGATGGCTGTGCCATCCAGATCGAAGAAGATGTTCCACGGGATGCCCGGCAGGTCGAAGGTGGCGGTGGCGTGCTCCGCTTCCTCTACGGGCATGTCTGGATAAGGGTGGTCGCTCATGTGGCGCGAGGCTTGTTTGAGCAGTACGTATTTTTCCCCCCGACCGGTGGCGGTCTCTGCGCCAGCCATCCCCGAAGCGAAGAGCGTGGTGTAGGTGAGGGTGTCACCTTCATAGCAAGTGAGACGTTGGGCGGTGAGATCCGCCTCTATGCGCTTGTTGCCGATAAAAGGGTGGATGGGAGACGTCTCGGCGCGGGGAATGCGGCGCAGATCGCGGGCTAAGACCCACTCGTAGTTGATTTGCCGGGGTGGGTAGTCGTCCACGATTTTGTACCAGCCCGTGCCAGCAGCGTCCTGCACTGCGTCCACCACGTGATAGACAGTGCCGCCGATTAGCCGGTATTTTTGGGCGGCCTGGGGCTGAGGTGCGGTGCGCGCGGCGCTATAAAGTTGTGAGAGTTGTCCCCAGAAACCCCACTGGCCTACATCGGAGATGAAAGGCTGTGGTGGGTAGACGCGCACCGGCAGCACCCAGGCGGAAGGCACGTAACCCAGCGGGGTTTGATACCAGAGGTCATTGTGCGCGCTGTAGGGAGCGCGCACGCGCTTTAGGAGTTGAAAGCCAGCATCGCGGTTGCGCGTAGTGAGCCGCTCGGAGGAAGTCGCGGGTTCCGCGTAGAAGGTGACGCGGTAGATAGCGCGGCCCATCCAAGTCCACCTTGCAGTTGCGCTCAAGGTATGTGCCGCGCCGGTATCTCCGCTACTATCCCCCGGTTGGGGAGGCAACGTTTCTGTGGTGGGGTAGTGGGCGCGTGCGTGCAACAGGGGTGCAAGTGCGGCAGTCGCAGCGCCCGCTACAATCAGTTTTAACGCCTCACGGCGAGTGAACTTTACCATCGGGTGGCGTTACTCAACTTTGCTAACAGTCACTTGCTGGATGTGGTTGCCCTGTCTGATGGCATCGACTACTTTCATTCCTTCAACAACTTTGCCAAAGACGGTGTGGTGGCCGTTAAGGTGTGGTTGGGGGGCGTGAGTGATGAAGAATTGGCTCCCATTGGTGTTGGGGCCGGCGTTAGCCATCGAGATGACGCCGCGTTGGTGGGTCAGAGGATTATCGCGGAGCTCATCTGGGAAGCGATAGCCGGGGCCGCCACGTCCACTCCCGGTGGGATCGCCGCCCTGGATCATAAAGTTGCTGATAACTCGATGGAAAGTCACGTTATCGTAGAAACCTGACTCGGCCAGGAAAACAAAGTTATTTACGGTAAGGGGGGCGTGTGCGGGATATAATTCCAGTTCAATTAGCCCCTTGTCAGTTTCCATCTTCACGCGGTAGGTAGCCTCGGCGTCGATTTGCATCGCTGGTGGTTGTTTCCATTGTTGTTTTGCCATTGAATCTCCTTGTATTAGTTAGTATGTAACGCCCAGTATACTCGGAAATTAGTAGGAGCATAGTGCCACGAGGAGCGGTTAGGTTATACTGCCTGCAAAGTAGTTGGTCGCCGAGGGGTGAAAACCGATGAAGATGACGAACATGAAGAACGTACCCGCTCAACAGGGCCACAATTACGCTCCCGCCCTGCGACATTCCCGAAGCTAACATCGCTACCCCAATCCAGTCGAATGAGATTTAAGATGAATTGAATGCATCTTCTCAATAACTAGGGGGAAATATGCTGGCAGCTAGTCCACTTACCACGAGGCTCAGAGCACCCCCCAGTAAAAATTAAAAATTCTGTGCCCTCTGCGGCTTTGCGGTGAAAACCGCCCCCCAATATTGAGATGATACAATTGAACCACCAAAATCGCGGAAGAGGTAAGGGCAATAGTGTGGGGAATTTGTTCCGCCCCCGTGAGCATTATCCACCATCGGTGCGCGGCGGCTACACGACCACTGCTTGGGCGCGCGGGGGGGGGGTAGGATGCTGATTTGCGTAGATAGAATCTAAAAAGAGTGGGGATGGCAGGCTGCGTCTGCACTCTTTTTACTTGGGGAAGAGCATAAGACAACAATGATAATGGTCAATAGTACCAAAGTCATATTTGTTTGGAAGCTTGTCTGTGGTAAGATACAGGAAATTGGTCTAAATTATCTGGAAGTTAG
>JAYELZ010000182.1:0-12210 GCA_034717835.1 Chloroflexota bacterium | reverse complement strand
GTGGATCGGTTAGCACCGGATACTTTAGAGCGTCCCAACGGTAACGCACAGACGGATTTCTTCCAACTGGTGGCCTGGGGGCCGCAATGGGGGGACTTGGACTTGGCGCGGGGTGACCGCGTCCTCGCCTTGGCAAAACCCCGGTCGGAAGATATTACTACGCAGGATGGCGTGGAGCGGGTCAGCACGTTTTTTCGCGTTGCGCAACTCTCGTCGGAGGTAGTAGATTCCTCGCGGGCGCGTCGCTAACGCTCCGCTGGCTCGGAATGACAACGCGGCTCCGGACCGCGCCCGTCTGGGCGCTCTAAGCCCCCGTCCCCGGGGGTGAATTGACGAGCAGTTTGGGGCGGAAGGCCCCAATGAGATCGGCCCGGAGCTGCCTCCAAATATTGAGAAGATACGATGGGACGAACATTTCATGTCTATACTACCCTGAGAGCCGCAGAAATGTTCATATTGGCATCGTCAAGTTGCCGCTGAAGTGCGTGGGGATTTTACACCAGCTGGTCACACACCTGTCCCGCCCAGGCGCGGATGGCCTCCCAGTCGCGGAAGTCGCCCTCCGGTGATTTCATCGTCTTCATCATCAACCGGAAGAAGAAGGGCAATTTGGCATAGTCCATCATTCCCGCGAAGAGGCCCACGTCCACCGGCTGCAGCATCTCACGCACCGGGTCCAGGTAGGCCGCCACTGTGCAGCGGTTCTCCTCCGTGTCATCCTTCAGCGTCAGGCAGACGACAAAGTAGGCCACGGGCATACAACTCAATGCCTCCCGGTGCTTCTCCACGAACTTTGTCGCCGGGGACAACCATTGGCCCGCGCGGATACCGCTTCCGATGATCACAGCATCGTATCCGCTCACCTCTTTTAACTCACCCACAGGATGTATATCCACCTGGCAGTCACCCTTGCTTTCAATCACGCGACCGATCTCGGCCGCCACCTCGGACGTCGAACCGGCTTTTGTCGCGTATGCTACCAGAATCTTCATTGCGTGGCCTCCCCTTGCCCTTGCTTGTGTGTCACGATCACATAGATCAATCCGATCTCGAGCAGAATCTGGGCCGACTTGGTGGCCAGTCCCGGAACACAAAATAGCACAGCCGGTCTCGCAGCGTAGGCGACAATGAACGCCACGATCACCAGGGCGTTGATGACGGCGCCGACCACCCAGAGCCAGCGTTTTCTCGCCAAGATCAAAAACCCGCCGGCGACGTAGCACGCGCCTGTAAAGTAGGCGATGCCTGGGGGTGAATCACCGGCCTGCAGATCTCCGGGTTGCAGCACACCTACTCCCATGAGAAAGTAAACCAGCGCAGCCAACAAAGCCAACGCGCAGAGACTCGGCAATATCGCTTTCATCATTTTTCTCCTATTTTTATTTCCTCTGACATTTTGATAACCATCGTTTCATCCTTTCAAACTGGATGCGAGCGGCAGACCACCTGGTCGCCGCCCATAGCCGCCCTGCCCCTGATGGGCCAGTTGGCTGAGCAGCGCGTCGTTGAATTCCAGCCCCAGGCCAATGGCGCTGAGGTAGATGCCCTTTTCGTTGTAAGCCAATGCGTCAGCGGCGATCCTGTCAGGATCGGTCACACCCCGATTGGCGATGCCATTGGTGAGACTCTGGTAAAGATTCGGTGTATACCCCCGTATCAAACCTCAGTATAGAGCCTACTGGGCCCGGCCTGTCATAGCGGCGCAGCGAACAGGATCAAAGTGATCAACACGATCAGCCCGGTCAGTCCCCAGGCCAGGACGTTGCTCATACGGCTGTTGCGATGCGCTCCCAGCAGGTGTGGGTCGTTAGCCAAGCGCAGCATCAGCACTAGAAGCACGGGCAACAGGATAGCATTGAGCGTTTGCGAGAGCCACATCAACGGGAACAGCGGCACGCCGGGTAGTAGCACTACTGCCGCGCTCAGCACGACCAGGCCGGTGTAGAGGCCATAAAAGACCGGCGCTTCCTGTGGCCGGTTGTTCATGCCCCGCTCCCAGCCGAACGCCTCGCAGACAGCGTAGGTCGTCGCCAGCGGCAGCACCGACGCGGCCAGCAGTGAAGCGCCCAGCAGCCCCACGTTGAACAGGTATTTGGCCCACGGCCCGGCCAGTGGAGCCAGGGCCAGCGCCGCCTGCTCCGCCGTCTCGACCTGGATGCCGTGGACGAAGAGCGTCGCAGCGGTGCAGATGACGATGAAGGCGGAGATAAGGTTACCGAAAGCCACGCCCGCCACTACGTCCAACCGGGTGTAGCGGTACTCCTGCGGCGTCACCCCTTTGTCCACAACGGAGGCCTGCAAATAGGCAATGCCCCAGGGAGTGATGGTCGTGCCGACCGTCGCCAGCAGGGCCAGCACGTAGCCGGTCTCGAAGCGAAAAGTGGGCGTGAGTGCCTGTCGCAACACCACGCCCCACGGGGGGCGTATCAGGAAAGCACAGATGACGTAACTCAAAGAACAGAGGCAGAGGGTCAACAGGAACTTTTCCACCCGCGAGTAAGAGCCACGGGTGACGAGCAGCCAGACCAGCAGCGCGCCGATGGGTACCGCCAGGTAGCGCGAGATACCTAGCAGTTCCATCCCGGCCGCGATGCCGGCGAACTGGGCCACGGTAGTGCCAAAGTTGGCCAGGAGCAGGCAGAACATGGCGAAGGCGGTCACCTTGACGCCAAACCGCTCGCGGATCAGGTCGACCAGCCCCTTGCCCGTCGTGGCTCCCATGCGGGCGGCCATCTCCTGCACCACGACCTCGCCCACAGTGACCACCAGAATCATCCACAAGAAGGCATAACCATAGGTCGAACCGGCCATCGAGTAGGTGGCGATGCCCGGCGCGTCGTTGTCGGCGCTGGCGGTGATCAACCCCGGCCCGATGATGGTCAAATAGAAGAATGCCCGCTGCGCTGCTCGCTTGATGCTATTCCATAGTGTCATCTTTGTCCTCCGCTTTGGCCCTGCGACCCTTCGACTGCGCTCAGGACAGGCCCTAGAAAAAGCGCGGCAATCGCTTCTTCCAGGCGGTGGGGATGAAGGCGTCAATCGCATCGTCCACGGTGACGATGCCGTGCAGCACACCTTCCTCGTCCACGACCGGCACGGCCAGCAGGTCGTACTTGGCGACCAGATGGGCCACGTCGTGTTGCGGCGCGTAGAGATCCGCCGTCACCAGGTCAATCTCAGCCACGTCTGCCAGTGGCGTCTCCGGCGCGCACATGACCAAATCGCGCAGGCTCAACGCGCCCTTCAAGTGACCAGAACCGTCGGTCACGTAGACGTAGTAGAGCGCCTCATCCTCCTGCGCGGCCTCGGAGTGGCGCAGGTAGTCCAGCGCCTGCTCGGCGGTGTATCCTTCGGGGACGGTAGCGAACTCGGTGGTCATGATGCCGCCGGCGCTGTCCTCGGGGTAGGCCAGCAGGTGGCGCATGTCCGCAGCGTCTTCCTCCTCCATCAGTTCCAGGAGACGCCGGCTGGTCTGGTCGGGCAGGTCGGCCAGCAGGTCGGCGGCCTCGTCGGGTCCCATTTCCTCCAGGATGTCGGCGGCCCGCTCCGGTTCCAGATGGCTCAACACGGCTACCTGCAACTCGGCCGGGCTTTCCTCCAGCGTGTCGGCCAGCGTCTCGTCGTCCAGGGCTGCGATCAGCGCTTCACCGGTGCGCCGGTCCAGGTCACTGATGATGGCGGCGATGTCGGCCGGGTGGAGTTTGCCGATGCGCTCCCGCGACACGCGCAGGCGGATGGGGGTGTCGGCCTGGAGCGGGGCCACGTACTCCCAAGGGATGACGGCCTCGGACGGCTGGCGTCGCAGGGCGGAGAGGAGCGCGCGGGCCGGTCGTTCAACTCCCAGGCGGCGCAGCAGCCCCAGCGTCCCCACGTCGGCTCCCACCAGGCAGAAGTGTTCGCCCACCCGGGCCAGTTGCAGGTCGTTGACCCGCACCACGCGCCGCCCGTCCACGTCCACGATCTGCCGGTCGAGCACGTGGCGGGCCAGCCACAACTCGTCGCCCTGCGGCTCGTAGGGCGACAGTTTGGCCTGGTCGATCGTGAGTAGGATGGAGGGGCGCAGCCAGCCCACCTGCTCCGCCGTGACGAAGTGGGGGTCGTCGGCCTCGTCACGAAGCGCCAGCGCGCACACGAGGGGGAAAGGTTGTCCCACATCGCGCACCAGCACGTCCACGCAGCGCCCGACGCGCTCGCCCTGTGCGTCCCAAACCGGTTCCTTTTGAATTTCGCTGAGAAAGATGGAGGGCATGTCGTTTCTCCTTTCGTCTGTGTCGTCTTTTACCAATCCGACCTGATTCCATATCCG
Organism: Chloroflexota bacterium; assembly: GCA_034717835.1. Classification (GTDB taxonomy): domain Bacteria; phylum Chloroflexota; class Anaerolineae; order B4-G1; family SLSP01; genus G713. Next base: position 7,904 of record JAYELZ010000182.1, on the reverse strand, counting down.
TCCCTACCGCCCACAAGATCAAGAGGCCGTCTGGACGTTGGCGGCCGATACTGCCTTCTTTGGCGCTCCGGTTGAACCGTAAGCGCGGTTCTGAACTTTACCTGCCACCAGCCCGCGCCAGAGGCGCGTCTGGCGGGCGTCCAGCAACCGGAAGCCCACGCGATTCGTACAGGTGACAGGCAGCCCGGTTGTGATTGGTCGTCATCAGGTGGACGCCACTGACGCCCGTCGCCCAGAACTGCGCCAGGAGCGCGTCATCCACCTGCGACAAGCCCACGTGGATCACGCCGACGGTCGGCTCGTCGAGGAACAGGAGCCGGGGCTGGTGTACCAGGCCGGCGGGTGAGGAGAAAGGCGTCAGACGAAAGACGGTGGGGAGACCTCGTTCGGCGTAGAGCCTCTCACAGGTATCTATCTTTACCTCAACGTCCAAACTGGAAGCGAAGAGTGGGTTGACCGAGTTGGCTCTCTTGGTGTACCCTTCGGAAAAGCGCAAAACCCAGCCGTCGAATAGGATTTGCTGCAAGGCCGGCCAGGAATTCAGGGACACTTCCTCGATACGTCGTTCCAGAAACATCGAAGACTCCTCTTTCTCAAAAGTGAAACACGCCCTTTTTACGTTGATGTCTGCTACTCGCCGGCGCGCTGACGTAGGTCAGCAGATCCAGAAAGCCGGTGTTGGCGAAGGTGAAGGTGCGTTTGAGCACCGTGCCCTGGGTCGCCGCGCCGAAGTCCCAGGTGGCGTCGGCGTCGTCCATCGCAAAGGCGGGTTTGGGGTCGGCCTGGAAACTGCTCAGGGGTCGGGCCGCCGTATCAATGATGTTCCCCTGCCAATCGGTCCAGAAAACCATCACGATGTAATCCTCGTCCGGCGCAAAGGTGGGAGAGAAGACAGCAGTGCTCCACTCAACCGGCGCCACCGTTGGCCCCGGTTCGATGGTCACAGTCACCGGTACTTCCGCCGCTACCGTCCCGGTGATGTTCACGAATTCCAAGAACAGGTGCGCATCCTCCAACGTCACGTCGGCGGGCCAGTTGACGACCACCGTGGTGGTGTAAGCCCCGGTCGTCGTGACCGGCTCCTGCGTGACGATCTCCACGCCTAAGTTCTCCAGCATCTGCCCGCTGTGGGCCATCAGGTCATCGGTGGGGTGGCTCAACGTTGCCGGCGTGACGAAGCGGTGATTGCCCTGCGGGTCGTTGTAGGAGACGAGCACCACAGGTTCCGTGTGCGGTGCTTGGTTGATGGCGTATTGGAACGTGTCGCGGGGCGTGCGAGCGGCGACGGTGAAAGCATCTCCTGCCTGAATCTCGCCGGAGACCATGCCAACTTGCACACCGTAGCTGCCCACATCCAGCGGCGTAGGCGAGGCGTAGCCGTCGCCGAAGTTCAACGTGCCGTTGGCTCCCGCGCCATCGTCCCATTGGAAGCGCAGTGTGCCGGTGCTGACGTCGCCCGCATCCAGGGCGGTGAAAGCGTAGACGTGGTCCTGCACGCCGGAGTAGTAGCCAGCACTGAAGGGCTGCGCGGTTCCCTGCCAGGTGCCGGCATCGTAGGATGCCGGCATAATGCGACTGCCGACCACCACACTGTGCAACGCTCGCACTCGTCCGGAGCCGCCGACAGTGTTGTTGGTGACGCTGATGGAGTCGTTGGGGGAAATCATCACGGACTCCACACCGTAGGCGTCGTAGAGACCGGTGTTGAGCAGCGAAAGCGTGGCCGTGACATAATCTCCCGCCTGGATGGAGTGCAGCCCGGCGATCAGTTCCGGCAGAGGATGGGAGGCCGGGTCATTAGGGTCGGTGCCCAGGCGGAGTTCAGAGCGGTCGCTGTAACCATCCAGGTCCGAGTCCTGGTTAAAGCGAAAGAGGGCCACGGAGGCAGGAGCGGCAGGGGGTGTCCTGGAAACCCTCGGTGCCGTCGCCCAGGCCGTTCAGGTAGACGTTCCACCAGTCAGCGGTGGAGAGAGCGTGCCGGCACCATAGAGTCGCGCCCACGTGATTGGGCTGATCGCACCAGGCGGGCGTGTCGGCCCGGGTTTCGGGGGTCCAGACGGCGATCAGGTTGCCATAGGCATCGGTGGTGTGGGGAAAGTAGCGGGCCAGGATGTCCAGCACCGTCTCCTCGCCCCAGGTGGGGATGAGGTAGGTGTCAATGGCCTCGTCGCCGTCGCCGGTGCCGTCTTCCATCGCAACCAGAACCCCGGCGTTGATGGCATCTTCGTAGAAGAGTTCGTCAATGCCGTAGGTGTAGTCTTCCACAACGATACGCACCGGGCCGCCCAGGTCAACGGCTGCCATCTGCTGGAGGGTGAGCGGGATATGCTGGGAAGTGTAGCTGTGCTCCTCGCCGGGCATAAAGTTGTGGAACTTGCCATCGCCGCCCACGTCGGGAGCGACGAAGTAGGTATAGGCGGGGTTGGGGTCGTCGCCAAGATAGATATTGAAGGCCAGGTCGCCAATCTCGCGGGCGTACTCGGTGCCGGTGTTGCGCACCTGGTAGGTGAACCAGAGATCAGCGGCGTGGGCGGAGTCTACGGCGGTGGCAGTGGACCAAGATTCGCTGCTGGAGAAGGCCTCGCCGTTGGTCACGGTGTGTTCTTCGTATTGGGTGTTTGTAGTAGTACGCGCGCCGCCTACGGAATGGCCACTACTCGTTGATTCAGTAGCCCTTGGTACTGGTAAGGAATACTGTACTGGATAGTACTCTCGGTAGACAAGACGATTTCCAGCGTTACCCAATGGGCTATTGTGGAAAATGTACTGGGAGCGATTTGCGAATGACGTGCGATCTTGAGACTCAGCCGACTGCACCATCTGTACCGGCTGATGTTCTGGGGTGACGGGCAATGCGTCTTGCCCGCAGTTAGTAAGGCAAAAACTTGGACTAAAGTTCAGATTGTCCAATACTGAGATATTGTTAAACCAATTAGAGACATCGAAATCGGGTAGTTTAATCTCTGGTACATTGATCTCAAAATCTTTAAATAGATTGAGGTCCCGAAAGATGCTTGCTTCACCGACTTTAATATTGGCACAACCAGCAGCACTCCCGCTAACCAGCCCTACCGATCCGGCTGCGGCACCACAGTTTTGCATCGTAGCATCAAACTCAACCTCTCCCTTCAAGAAATTGTCGAACCATCCAAGAGGCCTCTGAGAGTTGCTAACGTTTAAAGAGGTACCACTGTACTGATACTGAGTTATGGCCGTTTCTTGCCAATTGTTCCATGTTTCCGTGTCGGCCACACTCGTGCTCGTCCCCTCCGTCTTCGCCGTGCTGTACGACTTTTCCGTGCCCTCGCTGATGGTGTGGTCCGTCGTCACAATGGTCACGGCCTCCATGTGTAAGGATGATTCCACCACGTCAATCTCCGGCACGGGGAAGGCCGCCACCAGCGGGTGGTTGCCGGGAGCCTTGACCCAGGCGGGCATCTCGGCAAAGATCACGCCCCAGTCCTCGTTGCGCGGCAGTGCGCCGTAGCCGCAGAAGCCGCCGCTGCCGGGGCAGTAGGTGTTGCCGAAGAGCTCCTGCCCGTCATCGAACTTGTCGCGGTCGGTGGACTCGCGGTTCATGTTCAGCCCCAACTCCCAGCGCTCCGCCAGGTCGGGGATGGAATCCTGGTCATCATCGTAACAGCCAGTGTGATCCGGGGGCCAGCCCACAAAGGGCTTGCCGTAAGCGGGCGGGCCGGACGTCTCGTTAGCCAACCAATCTTTGGCGGCTTGTACCTCATCCCCATCGCTCATCCCATCCCCGTCGGAGTCGGGATTTAGCGGGTCGGTACACCACCACTGCTCTTGCGTGTTGGTCAGACCGTCGGCGTCGTCATCTACGCTGGTGAGGCTGGCGATCCCGGCCTGCTGCTCGGAGGTCAGGGCGTGCATCGCGGCGCGAAGATCCGCTTGCGCTGCGGTTTGGACCTGCACGATACCCCGGTCAGCGCGCTCCGCAACGGTCGCCTGTGCCACCATTGTTTCGATGATGCCAGCAAGCGGTGAAGCCATTGACGAGGACTCCTCACCCCATGCGTCGACGGCATCCGCCGCTTCCGGCGCAAAGCGCAAACGAGCCAAGGTCTCCAGTTGCTCACCGTCTGCCAGGACAAGCGCCCAATCATCTCCTTCTTCCAATACCACCACGCCCAACTGGTCCAGCCGGGCACGCGCGGTCGTATTGGGGAAATGCACGCGGGCACGGTAGGGACCAACGCTGAGCGCCACAGACTCTCCGGCGGCCGGTTTCGATACCGGCTCCGCGGTAAGAGTTTGAGAGGAAATCGAAGTAGGAAAGCCAACAGGAACAATCATCAGCACAACCAACAACACGCGGATCACGCGAAAGAAAGACTTCATGGCGCTCCTTTTGAATCGTAGGGCTTCATTATCTCAGTGTAAGTGAGCAGACTAGGCACTGTTGAGGAGGGACTGAAGTTGATGATAATACACTCCCTCTTACCCATACCACATCCTCAGACAATCCAGTACAGACTAGGTATCTCAGAGAGTATAAGAGCACATTGTGCAATCACTCTAATTATAATTTGATATGGTAAACATGTCAAAACCACAACATGTTCTGCAATCGATCTTGAGCGCAACTGGTGCGTACCAGTTGCCAACCCCAGATAAGACTCCTTATCTGGGGTTCAGCGCCCCAAAATGGCCTCAAAATAGCCCAAAATCACCCGCTAACGGCGATTTTTAACCCAAGATAAAACACAATGCATGGTTAAAGTTAGTATATCCTTTAACAGGGTAACTGCAAATTGACTTTCAAGCTAAGAAGAAAGCTGCGTAATTTCGCAGGCGGCCGGTTAATTATGGTAAAACTGTCAACATCTCCACAAGATTAAGAGTGCCGGTTATCATTGACCTTTGACACGATTGATACCTTTGACACGTTTGCAGAGGAGGCGTTCCCGCGCGAGGATATTTATTGGCCTCTGGTTATCAATGCCTCCAAGACGCACAGATCAACTTGGGTAAGGCTGCCGAGCAATTGTGGCTGATCGAGATCAAACTGCGGCTACGTTTCGGCAAATGCTTGACCTTTGACACGTTTGACACCTTTGACACGTTTGCGGGCGGGTCGTTCCCGCGTCCCAATTATCCTCCGCGCTGCCTGCGTTATACTCGGGGATATCCTAAGCAGAGTTTTACGAGAAGAGCATGCCGATACCACAGCACGATACAGTCAAGCCGCCAGATGTGTAGTCAAGCGATGTTTGTAGAGCACTGTGGCGGCGTGGACGTGGTGCGGGAGGCACTGATCACCCTGTACTCGGGGGAGATCGTCGCTCTTGACACTTCAACGCAGTTCTTGACCTATCTGCCCACCATCATGGAGCAGGCGCTGGCCCGGGGATCATGCCCTTTCGAGACCTACGAAGAGAGCCTCCCCGCCTTCGTGCGGGCGCTCTACACCCTGCAGCTGGTCTTATCGCTGACCGCCGAAGGCGCGCTCCTTGACAGCGACCGCCTCACCGCTACCAAATCCAGCGTTACGATCCCGACAACTCAGCCGCGCAACGGCGGGCGTTTTGGGGTGTTCATCACACGGATTGATAGCCAAGAGGCGGGGGATCCGGTCGGGGCCTACACGCTCAAAGTGTGCTCTGCAGCCAAGCCTTGTCCGTAATCAGTGCGGTTGACCAGGCATCTTGGTGCTCAAGAAAACCTCCTCCGCTCTCCACCACGCCGTTCGCAAGCAGCCAAAAAAGCGGCAACTTCGGCCAGCGCTGCGTGCGTTTCTGGCAGAAAAGGCAACATCTGGCAGACATGGTATAGCCCCTCCCAGGTCTGCAACGTAACCGCGACCTCAGCCTCGCGAGCGACAACCGCCAAGCGGGTAGCATCATTGAGCAGGGATACCCTAATTTCACAAAAATACTGGAATTAGGGTAGTTGGCTTGATGGGGACAGGGAAGGGGGAGCGACGGTTCGCGGCGATATGCATTGGAGCAGGCACGTAGGTGTGAAAAACGGTGCCGGACTGCTCTTTTTGGAAATCAAGATGCCAACTAAGCAGTGGCACGGCAACCGCACAAAGAAGGAACAATTTCGCTAACCCAGTGCCCTCACGAGGCACTAGTTGTGCTGCGACATCTAGTGAGGCGGAATGTCATTCCGCCTTACCTTACCAAAGTTTCAGTGCCCTCACGGGCTTTAAGTGTTCTGCGACAAAACAATTACAACACTGGAGGTAGTCTAATTATGGAGTTTCAGTGCCCTCACGGGCTTTAGTTGTGCTGCGACTTTTTGGAAGACGTTGTTTATCTAGCTGGTGTTGTGTTTCAGTGCCCTCACGGGCTTTAGTTGTTCTGCGACATTTTCGCAGTGGTGTTTTTTTGGCGCTCGCGCCGTTTGTTTCAGTGCCCTCACGGGCTTTAGTTGTTCTGCGACTTTCCTCTGGTTGTGGGACTGGGAAACCGGTTCTCTCGTTTCAGTGCCCTCACGGGCTTTAGTTGTTCTGCGACGCCCCCCTGGCCCCCTGGAATTGGTTGTTCGTGCTTTTGTTTCAGTGCCCTCACGGGCTTTAGTTGTTCTGCGACAGTGCCCTCGCGTCGCCTCAAGGACTTTTGACGGTCAAAATAACCCTAAAAGAGCCATTTTACCCCCAAAAACTGCCTCACAACCTCTATTCTAACTCCTTTGGTCCCGTTTGTCAAATATCGAGCATCGTGAATGCTCGCCAAACCGGGGGGGTGCTCGTATTTTAGACGCTCAGACTAGCACAACTAGCCCATATCCCCCACCACTAGGGGCTAGCGCTAGCCTTTAACCGGGCTAATTTTCGAGCACCGCGCTAACTGCCTTACCCCCCCCTGATGCTCGATTTTAGTCGGGTAGTCACTTGGTCGGGTAGTCATTTAGTCAGGTAGTCACTTAGTCTGGTAGTCACTTGGTCGGGTAGTTCTTGGTCGGGTAGTCACTTAGTCGGGTAGTCACTTGGTCTGGTAGGTCAGCTCAGAGCAATCTCACTTGTCCTAACCCCATACTCGTCCGCCAGCCCAGGCCTGCAAAGGGAGCCCAGGCAGCCAGTAAACCCAGCCGCCGCTGCCACTCTGGCGACGCACAGCGGAGCGCAAAGCGGCACTGGCCCTTAAAGCCCCCCACCTTGCCGCGCCGCCCGTGCCCAAAGGTGACCAGTTCGGTATGTAAACGATAACGGCTGAGCACTACACAAGCAGCGACAAAATCGGGCCACTCCGCAGGCAGCGCCCTGGGTGCAAATTGCTGCCAGGCGCGGGCTAAACTTCCAAATACTAAGGTTGGTTCGGGGAGCGGCAGCGCGTAGGGAGCGACGTCAAAACGCCCGGTGCGCGGGGGACTCTGGCGAAAAGTTGTGGGGGTCACAAACTGCAAGGTGAGCTGCTGGGGCGGCGGAGCCGCGGCGGCCGCGTCCCGCAACTCAGCGTAGGTACAAGTAGCGGCCGCGGGATGTGCCGTGGGAGTGGTGGCCACTTGTGCCACGCGAAACGCTACTCCGGCCAAGCGTAACGTGTCCCCTTCCCAACGCGGCACAAAAGTGGCTAAGAGCTGTTGCGTGAGTTCCGGTTCCAGGCTGGTCAAGCGCAGATAACAGGCATGCCCAGCGGGGAGCGCCACACGACCTTCCCTGGCTCGCAAACCCGGCGTGCCCAGTGGGGAGAGGGTAAAGGGTTTGCGGGCCTGCGGTGCGTGCAGGGACTGCGCTCTTTCTGTATCATAATCCGCGATCTCCTGTAGGAACCAGGCGTGCGCCGCTCGACCTAGAAAAGCGGGCACGGTCGCGGCTTGGGTTGGTTTGAGGGTTAACACGATTGCGGTGGGCATTTAAGACTCCTAGTTAGTGCTACTAGCCAAGCTGCGTTTGCAAGCGAGATAAGTGTAGCACGTCTTTTATCTTTGGCGAGGAG
>JAYELZ010000181.1:0-12315 GCA_034717835.1 Chloroflexota bacterium | reverse complement strand
ATATCCTGCAGTATTGGGAACGTCAGGGACTCGACAATCTGATACCTTACAGTTCGTATATGATTGCGATAAATGAAATACGAGACTACATGAATGCACGTTGTGGTGGAAAGGACGGAAAAATCGGGATAGTCGACTCAAACGATACTAGCTCAGGCATAAGAGATTATGCAGCTGCTCAAGGGTATCCCTTAGAGGTGAGCTGTATTAGTTATGGTGATGAAGAATCCGAATGTGTACAAGAACAGAGTAACTTAGATATCTTCAATCGATATGTTGAGGAGATAAGAGCTAATCGTCCAGTATTACTCAGCTACAGCGATTCCGAAAATGAGATAGGACATGCAGTTACTGGAATAGACTATCAAATGGAAGATGGTCGTTATTTCACTATTTATGATAATAACCCTAATTCTTATGCTGGTCAGGAGTTTAATATAAAATATGATACATATCCAAGCCTACAACTGGATCTGGTTAATCCTCTTTCTGTACCAGATTTGATCTCTCCTTGGAACGGAAAAACAGATACCTCTTTGCGCCCAATCTTTGAATGGAGTTTTTCCCCGTTAGCGGATAACTATGCAATACAAGTTTCTACGGATCAAGATTTTTCATCCAATGCACTCCTAGCTGTGACTGAGAATACTTACTATATTCCAGATCAGGACTTAGCGTTGGGCACTACGCATTATTGGCGTGTATGGGCTCAAACATCAGACGGTCAAGCAAGTGACTACTCTGAGGTTTGGCAATTCATGACTGAAGGAGAAGCTCCTCCCCCAACACCGACAGCTACATCACCAGCTCCTCCTACAGCAACACCACCACCTACTGCCACACCGCCCCCCTCAGGACAAGCTAAGCTATGGAGCCTTGCCAACTACGCTGGGGAGGTCGTTTGGAGTGGCGACACTGGTTTTAGCAACGCTCCCAACGCCAATTCCTACTCGCTGGAACTGCCAAGTGGCTGGTCTGCCAAGACGTGGCGGGAGGACAATCGCGGTGGCTCGGAGCGCTGCTGGGATGGTTCTGTACATAATCTACAGGATCATGGCTGGCATCTATCCATTCAATCCATCGAGATATATGATTACAATGCTTGCCCGGATAGCGGTGATGATGTCATTTTGTGTACATCCGATGATGCTACATCTGGTTGCTGGATCTTCCCACAACCTGGTGTATATGACTTGACTCAAACAGATCCAGAGCTGAACGATGAAATTCGCTCGGTGCACACAGTGCCTGACGGGATGTCCGTAAGATTATTCCGCGAGAGCGGTCTCAAGGGGACGTGTGAGTGTTATGATAGCCGCCGGGTGCCTTTGCCTGAGGGACATCCGTGGGACTTACGAGGCCAGGTGACGGATGTTCAGGTTTTCGATCAGGAGCATTGCCCCTCGTCTGAATCCGTCAGTGTCATTCTCCACAATCGGACAGGTTATGGTGGTCACCATTGGGGTATGGGGCATGAGGTCGGAGTGATCAACACCGGTAGTGTTGGCGGTCCCACAGACGAGTTCAACGACGAAGCCGAGTCGGTCAGCGTACCAAACGGCTGGTCTGTTAAGCTCTATGCAAGCGATAATGCCAGTGGCGGGGACACCGGATGTCTTTCTGAGGACACCTCAGACCTAGGCAGCCTTAACAATTCCGTTTCTTCTGCAGAAATCTTCCATAACCCGGATTGTACCTATCCTACTCCAGCCTCTCCATCCAATCTCATTGTCAGTAGCGCTGGAGAGGACAGCCTCACCTTGAGTTGGCAAGATAACTCAACGCATGAAGAAGGGTTCAAGATATTCCGCTGGCAGTATACGGGCAGCGAGTGGGATTATGTGTATCTGGACTCTGTGGGCAGCAATGTTACATCGTATACTGATTATGACCTCTCATGTGAGACACAATACTACTATGCAGTGAGCGCTTATAGTGATGGTGGTGAATCCAACAAAACATATGGCAACGGCACCACCGGCACCTGTCCGGCTGCCGGACCTCTGGAGTTCGATGGTTATCTGGCTGTGGATAATAACGAAAACAACAGCCGAGGTAACGGAGACTACATGATCAACTGTGACGAAGACATCGAATTATATGTCTCATTACAGAACAAAGGGGGGAGCACCGCGACTGGTGTCAACACTACGATCAGCACCAGCGACCCATACGTTTCCTGGCTATACAACACTGATAGCGCCTATCCGGACATCCTAGCCGGAGACTCTGAACGTAACGTCGACGACTTTGACTTTGAAGTGAGCGCAAATATCCCTGATGGACACCTCATCACATTTGATATGAACATCACGGCCGATAGTGGAAGTTGGGCCGATTCCTTTGTCGCTCTTGCTGAGTGTTACAATGCACCCAAAGTCAAACTTTACGACACGGTGGAATACAGCGGGACGGAGATATTCAGTGGAGGTGCTGGATTCAGCAATGCGCCAACCTCTGACGCCTGGTCCATGTCCATACCCAATGGTTGGTCCGTCAGGACATGGGATGAAGATGACCGCGCAGGGGATTCCTGGTGCTGGGTGAACTCTGTGCCCAATCTGTCGGGCTATGGTTGGGCGGAGACGATTGAATCCCTTGAAATCTTTGACCACATGGCCTGTCCAGAAGTTCGTCTCTATGACGAAACCAATTACAGTGGGGCATCGGGATACGTCAATAATCCTGGGCGCTATACACTGGAGTATGGTTTCAATGATATGGTGGAGTCCATTGAGATTCCAACCGGATGGTCCGTGCGGCTATTCAAGAACAATAACTACGCGGGCCCCAGCATATGTCTGACCGCCAGTGATAGTGACCTGGCTAACGATACCTTTGACGATGGCACAACCGTAGCCAACAATATCACCACCATGGAGGTTTATGATCAATCAAGTTGCCCGGCTCCAAAACCGGCCCCGCCGGCAGATCTTGCGGTTGCAGATGCTACCAATAACAGCCTATCCATAGCATGGAGTGACAACTCCGACAATGAGAATGGATTCAACGTTTATCGTTGGGGATACGATGGAGCCGAATGGCGGTTCCTCTATCTTGACTCCGTGTCGGCGAATACGACTACCTTTGAGGATTCGGGGCTGGTCAGCAATAAAGAGTACTATTACACTATTAGCGCTTACAATGACGCGGGTGAATCCTTGAAAGTGGATTGGATTGCTGGTAAGACCCTACAGGCTGAACGATTCAATGTTTACCTACCTTTGGTGCTACGTGCCTTTAGCTTGACCAAACCCGTAGCGACTCCTACACCTAAGTCAACAGCAACGCCCGAACCGACTCAAACGCCTACACCTACTGGAACTCCAACATCTGATTATGCCTGGCAACAGCTTGATCCTGCAAGTTTCTCACCTAGAGCCGGTGCTGCCATAGCATATGATGAACGGCGACAGAAGATTGTACTATATGGTGGGAGCTGCATTACGCAGGCTTGTAGTGATACCTGGGAATATGGCATATTAAGTGAACAATGGGAGCAGGTAGCGGTGAGCGGGCCCCTTGATCGGGAAGACGCAAAAATGGTTTATGATAGTGCTAACCAAAAGCTTGTACTATTTGGTGGTCATCGATGGGCAGGGGATTTTTTACAAGACACTTGGGAATATGATGGAAACACTTGGACAGAGGTTACAACCAGTCATGCACCACCGCGTCGTAGTGCTCAGGGGATGGCTTACGATTCTGATCGGGGTAAAATAATCGTCTATGGCGGTTGGGCTAATTCACAAGGTGATATGCATAATGACACCTGGGAGTACGACGGTGCAGATTGGCGACAAGTCATTACCGAGCATACTCCTCCGGAAAGCTCTGGTGTGGCCTTGACATATGTACCAGACTGGAACAAGTCAGTTCTATTTGTTGGAGAGAACGATACTTGGACCTATGATGGACAAGATTGGACCGGAATCGCGACGACTCAGAGTCCAGTGGCCAATCGTTACTCCCATATGAATTACATTCCACATCTTGAACAGGTAGTTTTATTTGGTGGCTTGTTCGTGGCGTCCGATAACACGCTTAATCCACTTGACACAACTTGGTCATTTGATGGAACTGATTGGGCCTTTAGGAATTTGGACACTAAGCCGCCTGTGAATTGGAACGGTATGTCAGTATATGTTCCGGCTGTAAGAAGTATGCTTCTTACTGGTGGAAACAGTCCTCAACAGAATGATGTGCACAACCAAGTTTGGATATATGCTCCCGACAACCGATGAATATACAATTCGAAAAAATCTGATGTGATCATAATGGAAGAAGAGCAGGAGGATTGGCGATGGCCGTGAGTATGAAGTTGTGGAACATTGAGGATGACAGACTTCGGCAAATTCACAGGACGCGCCTGGATTACGAGGAACGCTTGGAAGAATGGATAACCAGAGAACCGTCATTCTTGGGCATTGATGTTCTGTTGATCGGACGGCAAGTCACGACAGAGTTTGGTGGAAAGATCGATCTACTAGGTATCAATCGTCAAGGGGATCTGGTAGTCATTGAACTCAAGCGGGATAAGACCCCGCGCCAGATTGTGGCGCAGGTCCTTGATTATGCGAGCTGGGTCAGAAAACTCACCTACGACGAAATCGGCAATATCGCCGCCGATTATCTGGATAGAAGCCTGGTCGTGGCTTTCAGCGAGAGATTTGAGGATCCACTTCCAGACAATATCGATAAGAATCACAGCATGCTCATTGTTGCTTCAAGCCTTGATGATACCTCTGAACGAATTGTTCAATACCTGACCGATGAATACAAAGTCAACATCAACGTTGCCTTTTTTACGTTCTTTGGGAGGGGCGGGCAAGCATATTTGGGTCGTGCCTGGCTGCAAGATCCTGAACAAGTACAAGAGGTATCTGACTCCCGAACCAAAGGTCCATGGACCTTTGGTTCGTAAATGTAGGGGAGGGCGAACACAGCAACTGGGATGATAATCGAAAATACGGCTATTTAGGCGCCGGTCAAGGGGGATGGTACTCGGGCGCTTTGGAGCGCTTAAGCCTAGATGACGAGGTTTTCGCCTACATGAAAGGGCGCGGCTACGTTGGGTATGGCAAGGTTACCCAGGAAGCGACGATGATTAGGGACTTCGTTGTTGAGGAAGAGGATAAGCCGCTACTCGAGCTCCCGTTGCGGGCCCCACATCCGGAGGAGAATAGCGAGATACAGAGCTGTCCGAATGGGTTGTGGGGATTGAATGAATCAAGACCTATCCTCGGGACGAAGCGAAATCTTTCAAAGGCATCTTTGCCAACCCCAATATCGTCTGTAAGTTGCGGGGTCAGCAGACAGTCGAGTACCTGAAGCGAGAATTTGGTATTGAATCGTGAGGGTGTGCTGCGAAGATTTTGTTCAGAGTGTATCGGTTGTACGGGCTGGCGGAGGAGATCGCGGTGGAGGAGATTAGTCACTTCTGTGATGAGTGAGGGTTTAATTCCATACCTAACCGGGACATGAAACGATATGAATCATCTACCAAATGGAGACACGACTGTTGAATAATCTAACGCAATTGGCTAAAGAGTACAAAGTATTTGTGCGGTCTGATGGCGCAGGGTTTAGACGGGCGGCGCGAATTCTCCAATCGATGTGGCGGGAGGAGCAGGGATATCCGATGGGTAAACACCGTAAGCGCCCGTTAGGCTCGCGCTTACCCATGCCCTGGGCACAGGAGACGCTCGCTAACTATCTTACGGTCACCATCCAGTAGGTGGTGCGCGATGAAGTCGTGAATGCGAAAATGAGCTCTGAGAAGCTCTTTCAGATACCTAGGATCTTCGATAACTTGCTCTCCAGCCAGCCGCTCTGTTTTAACCTTTTTGCAGAACTCCAGCAGGATATCGATCTTGCCACTGCCGTGATGCGAGAACTGGTGCCCGGTCGGATTGAGCGCGTCACCGGCATCGCCTTTGAATACTCGCCGGGCCGCGGTGATCCTCGATACACGAATGACAAATCAGCCTTCGACGCCTACGTCGCCTTCGAGACTCCTGGTGGAGGACAGGGATTTGCCGGCATCGAAACCAAGTACAGTGAGACCCTTGCGGGATCTGCTGCTCCACATCGACGTCGCTATGATGAGGTGGCAACCCTGATGGGATGCTTCAAGCAAAAGAGACTCCGTGACCTGCGCGATCAGCCATTACACCAAATATGGCGAGACCACTTGCTTGCCGGCAGCCTTCGAGCAGAAGATGACTATGAGGACGGCTTCTTTGTCTTCCTATACCCAGAAGGCAACCGCCGCTGTCGTAACGCACAGCTGGCCTACCAAGATAGCCTTCTTGATAACGATACCTTTCTGGCGTGGACGTTGGAGAAAGTAACAACGGTGATTAAGCGCCATACCCGATCCGCATGGATTGATGATTTCGTTGAACGCTACCTGAACTTTGACAAGTTGCAAGACACTTGGCCTTGGCCGCCAAGTGTCTACCCAAAAGTGTCGTCAGGGCTACGTCAGAATATCAAGAGGCAGCCGCGAAATTCCTCTAATATGATCAAGGCATCTATGGCTTTGCGGGTGTTGAAGATGGGAACGAGTAAAAATGGAGAGGGAGAAACAGCAGCAAAGGAGAGTGAGGCATAGTGCACTTACCTTACGTCATTGATAACCGCGCTCACCAATTAGCCGACGTCCTTGACCGCCTGCTGCGCAGCGATGCCGTCCACGCGCTCGACGTCGCCACTGCCTACTTCAACGTGGGGGCCTTCGACCTGCTGCGCGAAGCGCTGGAAAGCCTGAACTCGGCCCGCCTGCTGTTAGGCTCAGAGCCGGGCAGCGCCGATGATCTGGGACTGCGGCAGGCCCTGCGCCGTGATCTCGATGCGGCCCCCTTCGACGCGGCCACGCTCCAGCTGGTCGAGGCCCTGATCCGTTTCCTGCGCCGCGAGAGCGTCGCCGTCAAACTCTATCAGCAGGGCTTTCTGCACGCCAAGAGCTACCTCTGCTTTGCCGACCAGGCCCCGGGCGACCGCTTCCGCCCCGTGGCAGGCATCGTTGGTTCCAGCAACTTCACCCGCGCCGGCCTGACCACCAACCAGGAGCTCAACCTCACCCACAAGGTACTCCTGGAACCCAGGGATATCGACGATTGGGAGGCCGCTGACGCTGTCCGTCCGGTGCTGACCGCTGACGCCGCCAGCGACGATCTGCCGCTCTTCGCCCAGCCAGCGGATGCATCCGCTGTGGCGACCACCGCCCGCCGCGAGATCAAGAGCGAGGTCGGCGCACGGGCCATTTTAGAGCTGCTGGCGTGGTATGATACCCGCTGGGAGGAATCCCGCGACTTCAAGGACGACCTTATCACGCTGTTAGACGAATCGAAGTTTGGTGGTCACGAGTACACGCCTTACGAGATCTACCTCAAGACACTTTACGAATACTTCCGCGACGAATTAGGCGGGGATGGCTTGCCGCTGCCGGGCACCCGCTCGGCGGTGGAACTGACCCGCTTCCAGGAGGATGCCGTGCAGAAGGCGCGGCGCATCCTGGCCCGCTACGACGGCGTGCTCATCGCCGACTCGGTGGGCTTGGGCAAGACCTGGATCGGCAAGCAACTACTGGAGGACACCGCCTACCACCGACGGCAGAAGGCGCTGGTCATCTGCCCCGCCGCGCTGCGGGAGATGTGGCGGACCGAACTACGCGAGGCCGCCATCCCTGCCGAGATCGTCTCTCAGGAACTGCTGGGCCGTGCCGACTGCGAGCTCCGTCCCTACCGCGATGTGGACGTCATCCTCATCGACGAATCCCACAACTTCCGCAATCACAATACCAACCGCTACGAGAACCTGGAGCGCCTTATCGGTGCCCACGGCGGCCTGGGACGCGACGGCGAGCGCAAGCAGGTCATCTTGCTCACCGCCACCCCCATCAACAACACCATCTTCGACCTCTACAACCAGCTGATGCTCTTCGCCCAGGGCGACCGCGCCTACTTCTCCGCCGCCGGCATCGGCGACCTGCGCCGCTACTTCCTAGATGCCCGTCGGCAGGCGGAGCGCGGTGCCAGCAGTGAGACTCAGGCGCTTTTCAACCTACTGGAGGAGGTCGTCATCCGCCGCACGCGGGCCTTCATCCGCAAAGCCTATCCGGAAGCCACCATCCACGGGCAGCCCATCCATTGGCCCCAGCGGAAGCTGCATACGGTCCGCTACAATCTGGAGGCCGCCTATGTGGGCATCTACCGCACCGTCGTCTCCGCTATTGAGGACCTGACGCTGGCGCCCTACAACCTGGAGCAGTACAAGCGCGCGGGCGTCGAACGCGATGAGTTGGCGCTGGGCCGCGAACAAGCCTTAGTGGGCATCTTCAAGAGCCGCTTCCTCAAGCGCTTCGAGTCGAGCGTAGCTGCTTTCCGCATCAGCGTACGGCGTGCGTTGACTTTTGACCGCGCGTTCTTGATGCTACTGGACGAGGGCCAACTGCTCAACAGCAGCGATTTCCGCCATGCCCTGCGCTATCTGGAGCCGGAGGACGAGGATAAGAGAGCGGCACCCCGCGATCAGGTTGCCTCGCTGGCGGACAACGAGGCGGCGCAAGCCGTGTTCGAAGAACTCCCTGAGTTGAATCCCCGTGAATACGATCTGACCGCGCTGCGCGCTGCCGTGCAACACGACATTGCCGCCTTGCAGGGTGTTTGGGAGGAGATTGGCGACATCACGTCGGCACGAGATGCCAAGCTGCAGGAGATCAAGCTGCTCCTCTCCACGGAGCTGCGTGGGAAGAAAGTGCTGCTCTTCACCTACTACAGGGATACGGCGCGCTACCTGCACCGCGAGCTGAAAACCGACGCCGAATTCCTGGTCAACGCCGGGCACCCGCGGCTGGCGCGCCTGGACGGCGACGTCGCCCCGGTGGATCGTGCGCGGCGCGTGGCTTACTTCGCGCCGGTGGCCAACGATCGCCCCGATCTAGTGGATGACAAGGATCTGGTCGATATCATGGTTTCCACCGACGTGCTGAGTGAGGGGCAGAACTTGCAGGATTGTGGAGTGCTGGTCAACTACGATCTGCACTGGAACCCCACGCGCATGGTGCAGCGGGCCGGGCGCATCGACCGCATCGGCTCGACCTTCGACCGGCTGCATATCTACAATGTCTTCCCCGAGGCGGGCCTGGAGCAGCTGCTGGGCCTGGTGGAGAGACTGCACCGCAAGTTGGCGACCATTGACCAGGCCGGGATGTTAGATACGAGCGTCCTGGGCGAGGCCGTGCATCCGCGCACCTTCAACACGCTGCAGCGCATTGCTGCTGAGGATGATACGGTCCTCGAGGAGTTGGAGGCCGAGTCCGACCTGGTGAGCAGCGAGTTTCTGCTGGCGACGTTGCGGGAAGTGCTGCAGAATGGCACGCTCGATCCCAGCGAGCTGCCTGACGGCATCCATTCCGGACGGGAGAAAGTGGACTATCGCGGCCTCTTCTTCTACTTTACCACACCGGCGCCTTTGGATGGCGACGCGCAAGGGGGGCGCCGTCACTTCTGGCGCTACGTCGACTTGGTGACCGGCGAGATTCACAAGAACCGCTACGAGATCGCGGGGCTGCTCCGCTGTGGGCCGGACGAACCGCGCGTCGTGGGCGAGAACGTCACCGTCTTCGCTGTGCAGGACCGGGTCATGGAGCACATCCTGCGCAGCGTCCGACATCAGCAGGCCGTCGAGGCAGCTCCCAAGATTGTCGATCCGCTACAGCAGACGGTGAGAACCGTCCTGGAGCAGCAGCGTAACAATCCCACCGTCTCGTCACAGGCGGTCCGGGCAGCGCTCAAGACCTTGCGAGAACCGCTCTCGCGAGCCTACGTTAAGGACCTACGTGCGGCCTATGAAGACTACCAGCGCGACGGCACTCTGGCGGCACTACTGGCAGCCGTGGATGCGCTGGAAACGGGAGCATCGCAGCCGGAGGTCAAGGCGCCCACGGCAGCCCCGTTAACGCGCGAGGATCTGCACTTGGTCTGCTGGGAGTATGTGTGGTGTTAGTCTCGATTCAGGAGGGTGAGGGCCTTCATGGCGCAGATGCTGAGTCAGCTGCTGGAGAGCCGCACCCTGGCGGACAGCGTCCAGGTCAACACGCCGGAGAATTGGTCTTGCCTCCCTCTCCCGAGGGCATACCTGTCACGCAGTTTGCCCGCAGCCCTTATCTGGTAGGCTTTGAGACGCACGGACAGCGTTTTGTCTTGCTCACGGTGCATATCAAGTATGGAGATACGCCAAAAGAGCGCCTCCCCGAATTACAAGCTTTCGCACGGCATATTGCCGCGGAGCTGCGCGACAAAGCCAGCGCGGACGCCGGGCATGAGGAGACTAATCTCATTGTGCTGGGAGACTTCAACATCGATAAGCGGGGTGACAATCCCCTATTTCAAGCTTTGATTGCCACCGGCTTAGTCGTGCCCGCAGCGTTGAGCGGCTTGAAGACCACGTATGGGACCGAGCCCAAGTTCTACGACCACATTGCCTGGTTCATGGGTGATCTCAACTTGGCATACACCGGGCGCGCAGGAGTCATTGATTTCAGCGGCGCGGTCTACCAGGAGTTGACGCTGCGGAGTATGTCCTATCGAGTCTCTGACCACTTTCCTTTGTGGACAGAATTCAGCACCGACGCTAGTGAGGAGCAGTTGGCTAAAGCGCTAGATTTGGAACCAGCGGCTCCTGAGCCCCTGAGCACCGTGCCCGACTGAGAAGTCTCACCACACTTCATCACTAAACCGTCACTTACGCCTCTCGCAGCTAAGTGATTAGAGTGGCGACAAGGCGTCCTTACCCTGAGTGTTATGCTCCTAACCTGCCGCCGTATCAGGCCAAAAAGTGGTTAGTGAAACCCTGATTTCGTGCTAAAATGGCCTTAAATGATTGCGTAGAAAGACTGGTATACGCAATTAAAAGGAGGCCACGATGCAGACTCAGATTATTACTCTAAACGCCGCTCCGGCGGCCTTTTTGATCCCGCCCGACGCCGATAAAGACACCCGCTCGCGACTAGGGGCCTTCGCCGCCTGGCTGGAGGCGCACGCCCGCCCCTGGCACGAACCCGACCTGCGTGCCTACCGCGACGCGATGGTGGCCCAGGACTACGCCCCCGCGACGATTCGCGCGCATCTCTCCACAATCCGCGCCCGCTACCGCCGCCTGCTGCGCGACAACGACCTGCGCGACGCGCTGGAACACGCCATCCGTGCGGGACTGGCGGCGCAGGGCCAATCCTACGGCCCCGCCGACGTTGAAGCCCTGGTGCGGCGTAAACTGGACCGGTTGGCGAACGCTATCGACCCAGCGGCTTCTCCGGTCACCACCAAGACCTCGCAGGATCGGCCCGACACCGCGCATCTGCGCCTGACCCAGGAGCAGGCTAACGCGCTGCTGGCCGCGCCCGGCTTAGACGACCTCCGCGGCCTACGTGACACTGCCGTCATCGCGCTCCTGCTCTGCACCGGCCTGCGGGAGAGCGAGCTGAGCGCGCTGGAGGTCAAAGACCTGCGCCAACACCTGGGCGGGGAGTTGGCACTCCACGTCCGGGAGGGCAAAGGCTGCAAGGAACGGCTGGTGCCTTACGGAGAATTGGACTGGGTGTTGGTGATCGTGGACGCCTGGCTGGACGCGGCGAGCATTGACGAGGGTCCGGTCTTCCGCGGCTTCTACCGCGGCAACCGGACGCTCCGCCCCGGCACCCTCTCGGTGCGCGCGATTCAATATCTGCTAGCGCGCTATCCGATCGCGGTGCGCGGGGAGCTGGTGCAGGTCAAGCCGCACGATCTGCGGCGCACCTACGCCCGGCGGCTCTACGAGGCGGGGATGGCACCGGTGGAGCTCCAGCAGAATCTGGGCCACGCTGGCTTGAAAACGACGTTGGGCTACATCGGCACGCTGGGTGCTGACCAGCGCCGCCCCCCAGCGATTTACGCCTTCGATCTGAGTCAGTTGCCACGGTGAGGCAGGCAGTCTCCAGGGTTAACCGCCGCTGCCTATTTTTCTTAATCCCTTGTTAACCCCTCATAAAGCATCCGTAACCGCTGCCTTTATGCTTTTCTCCTGGCGGTTGGCGTAGTTCCAGGCCGATCTGCATATGGCGCTCTACACTGCTCAACCACGGTCGCCCCACCCCTCGCCTGAGACAGAGCGGGGGCGACCTTAAGCACGTCAGCTGCTTTAACCTACTCCTCGCCAAAGATAAAAGACGTGCTACACTTATCTCGCTTGCAAACGCAGCTTGGCTAGTAGCACTAACTAGGAGTCTTAAATGCCCACCGCAATCGTGTTAACCCTCAAACCAACCCAAGCCGC
>JAYELZ010000180.1:0-12429 GCA_034717835.1 Chloroflexota bacterium | reverse complement strand
AAAATAGCAATAGTTCCGCTTCCCGGCGTGGCGACGTGGTTGCCGCGCGCAGTTGTGCGGCGCCAGAGTCTACCACCTCTCGAACAGTGCAAACGCCAGACTGGGTACTTTTAGCCCCCATTGATGACCTCTCCCCAAAATCAAAAGGCGGGAGCTGGTAAACCAGCTCCCGCCCCCACCCTGCTATAGCTTACCTAATCTTCTTGCTGGAAATGTTGCTCCAAGCGTTCCAGCATCTCTGCCGCCTCAACCAATTTATCCAACGGATTCTCATCACCGGTGAAGTACCGGTAATCGCAGGGCATAATATCCAACCGCTGCGTGAGCTGTTTGTGATGATCACGGAGCGTGGAGACCGAAACCCCATACTCCCTACTGATTTTCCCCAACGAAACCTCATGCAAATTCACCTTGCGGGCAGTGTAATCCAACGCCGCGGCCCAAGTTGCCGGTTTGGAGATACGCAATGGCTCTTCTCCCAACGTAATGCGGTACTCCATCCACATTTGGATAGTCGCCCCAATAATATCCAAGGGGAGTTTCGCTGCGCGCATCTGCTGAGTCAACACTTCTTCCACCGGATCCATCCCGCTAGCAAAGAGCTGTTCGACACGCTCCGCCACCTTTGATTCTGGGGCCAAGCGGAGATAATTAGCCAATGCGCGCAGAGCACGATCAAAATCGCCAGCGCGGGCCAAGGCTTGAGCTAAATTCATGTGATAAATAGCTTCACGAGGTGCCAGTTGCACCGCTGTCTGTAACTTCTCCACCGCTTGGTCAACATCCCAGTGTCGATAGGCGACCATCGCCTCTTGATAGATCTCTGCGGCCTGTTTTTGATTGGTTGTACGCGATCGAGCGGCTCCCATGCCCTTGCCTCCACTAATTTTATCGTTGGGGATAATTACTATTTGATAATTATAGCACCGTCTTGTCCTCTGCCAAGAAGATTTTGTATCATTAAAGTGTAACTGCCTCAGCGTAGAAAAAAGCCCTGTTGGGAAAATCCCAACGGGGCTTTGAGAGAGGGTGAATTACTTATCGCAATTTCCTGTCTCACTAGACAATTGAACAAGTCAATCATCTTTTGGTCTCTGCGCTATGAGAATTGTGTCCGGTGAGCCAGGCGTATCATGTCGCCCTCCGGTTCGCTCAAGCGACACCCAGGAACCGTGACACCGAGGTAGAGTCGTAGCATAAGAGATTCCCGTGGCATAAGATTCTCCTTGCACATCTGGAGAGCGATAGAGTACCTTCACTGGCTCTCCAGGCACCCAGGAGCGGATCTCATCTGGACAATTACTGCACTCCTTCTTCCAATACGCACGCCCCTCACAAATCGCCACCGAGCCAGCGCCGGCAACCCCCAACTTCACGACCTGCCCATCCCGTCCTACCCCGTAGAGAGGAACTTTCCACGGGAACGCTGTCTCTGAGCGCATCTCCGTCCAGACAAGGACCGTTTCATCTGCCGCGCCGCTAAACCCTTCACACTCGGTTACCACATGAGGTTGAGGGCGACCATCAGGGAGCCGGAGCGTATAGATATTTCTACAATCGGAGTCAGAGTCAACCGCTAGTTCTATCAACTGGTAAGTAAGCACCGGCCAGCGCAGATAGGGGGCAATCACAACGGAGTTAGAGTCAACCGGACGGCACACGGCTTCAAACTGAGTACCCGTGGCCAGGTTCCGGATGAAGATACATGATTGTCCATCATCCAGAGTGGTGAGCCAGGCCAGTCTATCTCCATCCAATGATATCATGGGAATTTGATGTCGCTTTGGCTCTCCCCCCCACTGCTCCAGCAGGGTACGCGCACCACTTTCTAATTCATAAACCCAGAGGTTATAATCGCCCTGGGACTCCTCGTACTCGACAATCACCACTCGCCCGCCGTCAAGAACCTGGCCGGTCACCTCCCATCCTGGCGGCCCCTGATGCAAATCAGTTACGGTACCTCCGCTCTGCACTACCTGGGTTTGACTCCGCCCTGCGGGTGTAGTCCACTTTCTCCAGATAAGAATTTCACCATCGTAGTCAAAGCCGGCTTGTATCTCCTCTGACGGTCCGGCGACTATCGTCCATTCCCACAGGTCGTCTACGGTATCAACGGTTGGAATAGTAGTCGGACGTGGCAAGAGGGGCGTTTTTACATTGGGAATGGCAGTCGGACTATTCGTGGGGGAGGACGTAGGCAGTATGATCACAGGGCTATCTGTTGGAGAGGTCCCCGGAGTAGGGGAGTAGGTAATATGTACCTGGTCACTAGGTTGAGATACACAAGCGTTAATGACGAGCATCAAGCTTAACAGAACGGTAACCCTTATAAAACTCAGTTTCTGCTCTAGAGACCTCATCTTCAACGCCCAAAATTCTGTTGAGGATGTATTTGTGTGGCCCCCCACAGCTTATTGAAGGGCACATACTGCCGTTTCCCGGTATGATTACCATGTGAATACCAGTCACGCTCATCGTAAGGTTCAAAGATAGCAATCACATCAGAATATTGACTGTAACCACGACCAGTTTGGAAGTGTCCCCCGTGATTGTACTGCAGGTACTCAAAGTACATCTTCCAGAGATTGACATGCTCAGCTATAGGCGCGCCATAGATACCAATGCGCTCCTCGTGCTGAGCGACGAACCAGCTCTGATCCTTGCCGGCGACGCTGACAACGGCGTAGTCCCCCCCGTGAGACGCAGAATTCCAGTTTGTGTAATCGTTGATTACAGGAATGAGATTCCCAATATAAGTGTAACCAATTGTATCCGTACCGAGCTTCTCAGCCCAGTAATACTGGTTCTGATCATATCCATCAGCGTCAGCGAAAGACTCCATTGTTACCACCCCACAATAGTTACTTGCCACTTGCTCACGATAGTAGGGATAGATAATATAACGATAATTTGGAGCACCTGAGGTGTAGATCTCCCCTCGGCTCGTGTCATCCTTGCCAGGTACTGTTCCATCGCGGACAAGGGCTTCCTCCCGAGCTTCCAAGTCTGTTGGCGTGTGGAATGCCGAAAGGTCCAGTGGCTCACCCGTAAGAGCCGCCTGACGGAGCGCCTCCGCCTGAGGAGAACCAATCGCTATGCCCAGGGTTGGATAGCGCTTAAAAAAATCCTCAGGTATCTGTCCGGGCTCAGCCAAATAGTTAGCCAACTTGATCCCTCCCACCGCACTACGAGCCGACTCCAGCTCTTTCTCTTCGATCTTACGCAGTTCCTCGGGTGATAAACGGGCTCGAGTCTGAAGGAATGAAGTGAGTGACATATCACCAGCAGAATCTTCTTCGGCAAGCGCCGCCGACAACCATTTTTGCCACTCAGCGCTGCCTGACTGCAAATCAATGAACCCCACACAGAAACAGTACTGCTCGCCGTCAAGGTCAACACAGCGAATCAGCTTAGCAACCAATTCTTCCCAGGCAGCGTCCTCTAATTGATTACCAGGTATTATCTCCTGACCCAACACCGCCCCCGGTACGGCACTCAACAATAGCACCAGCAACATGAACACTGAAACAAACTTTACCTTACTCATCGTCAACCTCCTTAGATTGATTGAACAATAGTTACCGGACTACCAGATAACATTATCCAATCCTACTACAGCGGCAGCCGTTTGTCATGATACGCTGGTACTGTTTTCTCGCCATTTTGTAGTACCCGGGTACTGTTTTCGCCTAAGACTGCCGCGGTATGCCGGCTGCTCAACGAAACGTGCTGGTGGAGCACTTCTCTCAGCAGGTGTCGGGGGTGCTCCCCTAGCCCGTGCTCCCAAGCCCACGCCACTGCCTCTGCCCGCGAACAGACTCTCAGTTTGGCATAGCTGTGACTGACATGATTCTTGACCGTCTGTTCAGTAAGGCACAATTCCCCCGCGATGCGCCGGTTATCCCACCCCCACGCCAGCAACCGCAGCACCTCGCGTTCGCGCTTGGTCAAACTCTCCCATGTCTTCTGCGCCTCTTCCCGCCAGTGCAAGATGCGTGCCATTTGTTCCGCCATCCACTGCTGCTGCCCTTGCGTTACCGCCCGCACGGCTGCCGCGACGGTTCCCAGTGGTTCCGTCTGCAATAAGTAGCCGGCCGCACCGGCCGCCAGCACCGCGTGGATATGCGCGGGGTCGTCATAGGCGCTGTAAACCAGGCACTGCGAGAAAAGGCTACCAATAAAAGTCCCCGATGGGATTCTTCCATCGGGGACTGAGGTAAGTATCGCTTGTCAAGCACCCGCCGGCAGATGAGCAGACGTTTGCTCATCTGCCATCTGTGACCACCAAGGCGGAACGCAGAACTGAATTTACGAATGGATCCCGTACTTCGTCGAGCACTTGATATGCATCAAAGATGGTGACGAACTGCAATTCATGCACTCCTTCTTCCTTAGGCAACCTAATCTGGTCGGGTATGAATAACTCACCCCCTGGTGGCATACGCAGGTGCAGCACAGTGGAACCGGCAAAAGAAATCTGTCGGAAGTCCAGCAGCGACAGCACCACGTAATCCCTCGGCTGGTCACTGGGGTTCCTAGCCCATAGTTCCAAATTGAACACATTGCCTGGCTCAACGGTGGCGGATAGCAAGAGACGTCGTTTCGGTGATCTGCCATCATCGGGTAACAAGGGGTAGGCGTTGACGTTTGTGCGCTGTACATCGGCTGCCCGCCCCACAAACGCTGCGGGCAGCGTCTGGATGGGTGCCGCACAATCGCCGGCACAGATTACAGTACGGCATCCGCCGCCCGCCAGCGCGGGTGGGAGTCGCTCTTGCGGATCGGTAGGGTGACTGTTCGGTTCACGAAATGCGATAACGAAGAGATCGTGCCAGCCGGATGTTTCAATAGGCACCTCCAACGGGATTTCCATATCCACATCTGGCACAATCTCCAGATAGTGCAGGACTCCCTGACGACCATCCATAGTGAAGCGCACTTGCTCGTAATCCAAGAAGACGGAAATCAGGACGGGGTATAGTTCGTCATCTCCCGTGCTGAAGAGCAGCAGCGTGGTAAAAGGTTCACCTACCTGGATATGGAACTCATCATTAGCAGGCCGTTGGTAAGGGTGGATGTCGCGATTTTCGGGGCGTACGAAGCCCACACCTAAGCCACGATGTGCAACCTCTGGCCACTCGACGAATTGGGTCTGTGCAGACCACTCACTGTGGTGTACCCATTCCATACGCTCAGATTCCATGCGTTCGGAGAATGAGCAAGCAAAAAGCAGTCCGAGCAGAACGAACAACGACGAAAGTTTCAACGTGATACGCATAATCCTCCTTATTGGAGCAATGGTCAGCAGCTAGTTGGTTGTCCACTCACATAGTGACCAGAAACTTTAGTCGGAGTAGCCGCTCTTCCGAAAGTAATGGTAGCCCTTCTGGCGCAAGTGCCCCTGACCATAGGTTCAACAGGCAGCGTGGTGGGACCAGTTGTTGTCGTCTGTACACTGGTCATCATAATACCAGCTGCCGCCCACCTCCCAGTACAGGTATCCTTCAACCTTGATCCGATCCTCTAGCAGATCTGAATCACTTTCGCTGGTCCACTTGTAGGTCCAGCCGCTGCGATATACGGCCAAGGCCCCTATGGACCCGACGCTGGAATCAGCGAACTTATTCAATGGGACTATGGGTACCCGGCATGCGGAACCCGGCTTTTCACCTGAGATCTGGGCCTCAGGCATATCTATGCACAGAGGAGCCTGTTCGTCGCCATCAGGCTCTTGCCCCAGCACCGCCCCCGGCACGACACTCACCAACAACGCCAACAACACGAACAGCGATATGAACTTTCCCTTACGCATGTCAAACCTCCTGATTTGAGATGCTCACACGGGCGGGATTGCCCGATGACCTGATCACTCTACTATACTTTTGGGGGTTTGTCATCGTGGAAAACCACAGTCTTTATCCTGTGGATTTCCACAGGTCCTCCGGCAAATGATTATGCACCCACACCACCGCTTCCAATCGCGAGGCCACGCCTAATTTGCTCAAGATGCTCGTTACGTGGCTCTCTACCGTCCTGAGTGTCACGCACAACGCCTCGGCGCCTTGTTGGTTGCTTCGTCCCTCGGCCAGCAGCCGCAGTACCTTCCGTTCCCGCTCGGTCAGGCTCTCCCACGGCCTCTGCGCCTCTTCCCGCCAGTGCAAGATGCGCGCCATTTGCTCCGCCGTCCACTGCTGCTGCCCTTGCGCTATCGCCCGCACGGCTGCCGCGACGGTTCCCAGTGGTTCCATCTGCAATAAGTAGCCCGCCACCCCGTCCGCCAGTGCCGCGTGGACGTGGGTGGGGTCGTCATAGGCGCTGTAAACCAGGCACTGCGGGGCCGGGTCTAGGGTTTGTAATTGCCGGGCCACGGCGGCCCCCGGTTGATCAGGCAGTTCTAAATCAAGCAGCACGACGTCAGGATGCTGGCTTTTAACCAGACGCAGTTCCGTCTCACCATCCAGAGCTGCCGCGACCAAGTGCAAGTCGGCACAGCTCTGGAGCAGGTCGTGCAGTCCCTGAGAGATCGCGGGATGATCTTCAATTACCAGTACGCTAGTCTTAGTCATAAACCCTCCTTTCTATTCAGACACTCTGTGTAACTAGGGTAGCAGCTCTGTCAAGGCCCGGCCCCCAATAAAAAAAGCCCCGCCGATAGAAACCCGGCGGGGACTAGGGTAAGAGAGCGCTTATCGAGCGTTAGCCAGCAGAATGTGAACAGACGTTTGTTCATCTACCACCTTTGACCACCAGGGCGGAACGCACAACTGAGTTTGCGGCAGTAGCAGGGTAAATATGGGGACTAAAATGGTTCACTTTACGGACGCCACGCTACCCCAGAGCAGCATAAAGGTCGCAAAATCTGATATCTCTCGGCAGGATCAAAAGGGTTGACTATGTTTAGTGAATGTGCGCCTTCATCCACATAGACCACCCACTTTTCATCAGGGGACCAATCCGCTTGATATGCGCCATCATATACCCCTGTCAAGGCCCGTTCTCGTCCCCCTTGAGCGTCTATTACAGACAAACTGCTCTGCAGATTCGTACGAGGGACAGTCACAATTCGTAGCAGTAGATAATCACCACTCGGACTCCAAAGAGCAGGTGGCTGTCCACAGCCACCAATGTGCTCGCCAGCAGAAATACCTTCGTAAGCCATCGTTTCCGTTAAGGTATAACGCTTCAGTACTCTGGAGGTATGATCGGTTAAATTCAGGATGGCGTACCCTTTTTCTACTGAAGTGTCCGCCGGCTCAGGACGAGTTGAGAAGAGGAGCGCTATTTCATCTTCCTGTGGCGACCAAGAGGGAGCACAAGCATAAAAATTGGCAGCCAAGCCGTAATCCGACAGAGATA
Source organism: Chloroflexota bacterium (assembly GCA_034717835.1). Classification (GTDB taxonomy): domain Bacteria; phylum Chloroflexota; class Anaerolineae; order B4-G1; family SLSP01; genus G713. The sequence goes on along the minus strand of JAYELZ010000180.1, from coordinate 5,073 downwards.
CGCCTTGCCTTTGGCCCTGCCCCAGGTCATAAATGTACAAGTTGCCATCTGCAGCGTAGACCAGGCGTTTGGAATCCGGTGACCAGCTCGGGGCCGACGAGAGTGCCGGCTCTTGCTCATCCACCACTCGATAAGCTGAACCGTCAGCCTGAATAAAGGTGAGTTGGCCACCAAATCCCGCGTACATTGTCTTCTCGGTCACACCATACTCACGAGGGTCCAACGGACGGCTGGTGAAGGCGACCATTTTGCCATCCGGAGACCACGCTGGCAGCAACTCCCAGCGATCTGGAGTATTAGTTAAATTCCGGGTGCGTCGGCTCTCTACGTCCACCAACCACAGGTCTGCCAGGCGTCCGTATACGATCTGGCTGCCAGCGGGCGACCAATGAAAGAAAAGCTGGGTATAAGTTGGTAAGGAGGCCTCAAGTAACAGTTCCGACACCCCTTCGGCAAGGTTGACAAGAGTAAGAGTATCATGCGCGATAACGGCTACTACACCATCGGCAGGAGCTGTGGATTGGTGCATCGGCGTGTCAAGAGGGTTTGGTTGCAGAGTCAAAGTAGGAAGTGGTACCGAAGTTGATATGAGCATGGCTGTCGCTGTAGGCAAAAAAGGTGCAGGTGTACAATTTGCCAGGCAAAGACAGAGTCCAACCAGGAACACTAGAGTGAACAGAACCTCAATTTTCGCTGTCATTTTTATCCTCCAGCAATAATTTGCAATTACTCTGTGGAGATAAGAAGCCTATGCTCCCTTGTCCCCACGGAGAGTTTATAGGTACTGCACTGTCTGAGTGACTGTGCTTAAACAAGCTTACGGTTAGGGGCGGCTATAGAAACAGTGGTCCGAGCCCCCATTCTGGCAAGTCTGTCCGGTGGATGTCAGGCAACTGTACTGGCCACCGGTTGTGCAAGTGTCGCTCGTAGTGGAATAGAATCGCATTGGCCCGTGGTTACTCGCGCCGCTTGTAGAGGAGCCTGTGCAATGCACAGAGTCGGAGCAAGCATCGCCCGAATAAGAACCGCTGGGGCAATAACCAACCGTTGGATCCGGAGCCTTACCGTACCATACATCATAGCGGACATGCTTGGTCGTTGGTCCTGGATCGCGCCCACAGCTTGTATCAAACTGACCTGATTGATATATCACGCTGGTGTATTGGCAAGACAAGGTGATACCACTGTTGTCAACATAGACGCAACTAGGGAGAGTACCTTTGAATACCCGAGTACGCACTGTCCATCCTACTGCTCGCTGACCGCCTTCGTTTTCACCACGCGCCTCACATTCGATAACCAGAGCAAGGTCATCATATCCATCACAAGGAACGTATAGAGGAGTAACATTGTCACCTTCGAAGATGATCCCTGCCTGTACCTTGCTACCAGCAATGCGATATGCCGCTGGTGCCGGGTCAAGAGCATTAACGGGCGCATAAATCTGGTAGGATTCGCGAGCTTCTTTCAGCCGGCCCATCCGCTCCAACGCTACGCCCCGCAAGAGATGCAGGTATTCAACATCCGCATCTGGCTCAATTAGGACTGCCACCTCGGCTTGTTGATCGTGATCCAACAGCCACTCTGCATAATAAGCCAAAGCATCCACGTTGCCGGCAGGTTGAGCAGCCACTGCCCTTTTGAACAATTCGGCGGCTCGGGGGTCTGTCAGGGCAGCCAGTCCTCTGGCGTAGTCCATGAGTACCAGATATTGGTTGTCGCCGACTCGCAGAGCCCGCTGGAAGAGATCGTCTATCGTGGCCGTATCTTCCAATTGGGCCAGACCTTGCCAGAGATAACCCGTGTAGCGCACTTTCCGATAGCTCATACCAATGTCGGCGGCACGCATAAACTCCTGGACGGCGACACCAAGATCGTCCAACTGCTGGGATTTCTCGTATTGCTGCCAAAGAGCCGCTCCAAGTCCAGCATGGGCATGGCGGCACTGGGAGTATTCTGCAACCGCTTGCGTAAAAAGTTCTATTGCTTCTTCTACTCGCCCCTTCCGCAACAACTGTCGCCCTTCCAGGTAGAGACGCAACAGTTCAACCGGCTCGTTGGGGTCGGGATACTCCGTCGTGTGGGCTAGATAGGTATCCACAATGAACTCCCGCACTCCGGGCTGAAGATCGGTATCCAGTGACCGTCAGGCCACGGCAGCACACATATTATCTTGCACTGGCAGTGAATTCTGGCTCATTGCCGCCCCTATACCGGCACTCAACAACAACGCCAACAATACGAACAGCGATACAAACTTGAGCTTACTCATTTTCAGGCCTCCTCTAAGATAGGAATCTATATGCCCACCAGACTATCCAGCGAGCCGTAAACAGTTGGTATTATAAGCTTATGCTGCTAAGTTTGTCAATCCTGGAAATCAACCATCTTTTTCTGGTGGATTTCCACCAGTGCGGCTCTTCCCCACCACCAAAGAATGCTCCCAGAGCCAGACAACCACCGCAGTCCGTGAGGACACCTCCAATTTGTGGAGTAGCTGCCCCACATGCGTCTCCACGGTATGCTCGCTGATGCCCAGTCTGGCCGCCAACTGCCGGTTACGCACTCCTTGAGCCAGCAGCTGTGCGACCTCTTGCTCCCGCGCGGTTAGAGATTCCCAGCGCGCGCCCACCTCTTGGCGCCAGCGGTGCGCCCGCCACAATTGCTCCCCACTGAAGAGCACTTCACCCTGCGCCGCCCGCCGCACTGCCGCCACCAGGGTCGGGAAATCCTCCTCTTTGGTGAGGTACCCCACAGCTCCCGCCTGCTCCATTTCAGCTAAAAACGCGTCCCGGTCGTGCGCCGTTAGGATCAGAGTGACGGTCTCCGGATAATAATGGCGCACCCAGCGCGCAATATCAGCTGACCGTGGCCCCGGCATAATCAGATCCAGTAATAAGATGTCTGGCTGTAACGCGGCTACCAGCTCTTGGACAGCTCTCCCCTCACTGGCCTCTCCCACAACCTCCATATCCACCACTTTTTCCAACACCTCGCGAATACCTTCCCGTACCACTGGATGGTCAGCGGCTATTAAAACACGGATGCTCTGACTGGATTTGCTCATCACACCTCCCATTTCCCCTGATGTATTCGCTGCCAGACAACCAAGACCTGACAGGTACTTGTGACCTGTCAGGTCTTGTCGCGTAACATTCTACCATGCCACAACTAACAGATCACTTCGTGGACTAGCGCGAGATACATCTCCCCGCATAACTAACGCTAGTAGAACTCGTCCACACGCTGGTCGGCAGTCTGGGATTGATCTTAGCCGTACCGTTGACCACAGCGCTCGCGGCGTGGGTATCCGTGCTGACTAGGAGCGACGACAGGGACACTTGACCATATAAACGCGGCCCTGCAACTCCTCAGTACGCTCGCGCTGGCCGCCAGCTTGGCTCTAGCCCTGCGCCCAGGAAACGAGGGGCAGCACTGGATGCCCCTTCCAGCAGATACAATTTCCCAGGCGGCCCTACCGCGACGACTAGCTGTGTGTGGTCGGGAGACCAGTCCCAATAGAGATCATCATCCTGAAGCGGCAACCGTTCCGTGAGACGTTGCCGCAGCTGGGTGTCACTATCTCGCGGATAAGGATCCGGTAGCGGCTCTGGTACGCCTAGTTCGCCATCCTGCCACGGCGCGGCCCAGTATGATTGCTCTCCGGTCTGCCTGGCTTCGTTCCAATCCAAACGACTGTAGTGGATTTGTCCGTCAGCTAACCAATCACGCGGAAAATAGAGCACTTCCGCGCTCCCCTCCAGTAGAATCTCTGGAGCAGCGGCTGGATCATCCAGAGAAACCACCGCTAGATCTACCGTGTCTCCAGGTTGCACCGCAATAGGTTCATCCAAATGGTGTCGCTGTCCAATGAGCAGCTGGCTTTCATCTGGCCCCCAAGCATAGCCACTGATAACGTTAATCTCTTTCACGATCTGGCCGGTAGCTGCCTCAAGCATGGATAATTTTTGGGACATACTGGTACCCCTGTTCAGGACCAGGTACTGTTGCTGGGGAGACCATGACAAGCGAAGACCCAAGTCAGCGTCTGGCAAACCGTGGCACAGACATGCGGGTTGGCCGTTTTGCATATCATAAAGCCACACTGCGCCGTTTACGAGGTAAGCCAGTATTTGACCATCGGGTGACCAGACAAATGAGCGTATATTTCCCTGCGTGGTAATTTTCCGGCGCGCGGGGTTGTCGCCAACCTCCATTAGCCAGAGGTCTCGCGCGTCATCCAGATAAGCAAGCTCCGCTACGTTCAAAGCTAGTGGACGGGGTGTAGCAGTGGCCTGCGGCGGGGCAGATGTTTCGGAGAAGTGAACCTCGGTCACTATTGGCGCCGGCACCTCCCTTGCCGGGCCGCCACAAGCAACTAACAACAACAATCCTCCAAGCAGAACGATCAACTGTGATTCCATGGCAAGTCTCCTTAGAAGTTGCCAAAGCAGAGATTACCTGAGACCTATTCTATTATAGTCAAGTATAGGGACTACCTCTGCTCTGGAAACGACTGACACTTAAAGCAGCTACAATAAGATTACCTCATTTCAGAAGGCATCCCCCGGGGACCATATTTATTAAAAATATAACCATCGGTATTATATATACCGATAGTGTCATTCCGCACACAGTGATAACACCAAGCCATATGGGACCTGTGAACAATACCACCTCCATACCAAATTGCGTATGCGACATGTCCGAATGAGGAAGCCGATCCTTTATCCCACCCCCGCGCCAGCAACCGCAGTACCTCCCGTTCCCGCTCGGTCAGGCTCTCCCAACGCTCGCCCACCTTCTCCCACCAGCAGCGCGCCAAATATTCCCTACCTGGTAGCCATTTTCCCGACGCGGCTCGGCGCAAGTATCGTAGCATACAGGCCCTAAGCATTTGGCGAGAAACAAAACACAGCGCTTGCATTTCAAGGCCCCGTGCCGACGGAATAAATTCGGTACCCCAAACCACTTATTTCAGGTCGCACGAAGATATACCTACCAGTGTCTTCTGCATACAGACCGAGAGAAGAACGGTGGTAGTACTCAGCATGGTAAAGCACATCATACTCT
>JAYELZ010000179.1:0-12445 GCA_034717835.1 Chloroflexota bacterium | reverse complement strand
AGAATATAGTATTTTTTATCAGCGTCCATCCGCGTTAATCTGCGTCCCCTTTGAGGAAACTACTCGCGCCAATCCCGTATCCCCACGCCCACATAGTACAACAATGGCCGTGGCACAAACCGGGCCAGTTCCGCCAACACTCGATATCCCCACCCCGGCACCGAAACCACCTCGCCGTATTGCAGATCGCGGAATGATTGCTCCACCACTTTGGTCGGCGACATCCAGATAAAGTCTGGCAGGTGGCTAGAACCAATATCGGCCCTTATCTGAAACTCCGTGCGCGTGAAACCAGGACAGAGCGCCTGTACCCGTACCCCCGTCCCGCGCAGCTCCAAAGAGAGCGCCTCAGTAAAAGTTTTGAGATAAGTTTTAGTCGCACCGTAGCTCACCTGCCCCGGCAGCGGATAAAACGCCATCAATGAGGAGACATTCACGATACTCCCTTGACCTCGCGCCAACATCTGCGGCAGCGCAGCCCGCATGAAACGCATCGGAGCCAAAACATGCAACGAGTGCATCGCCACCTGCTCCGGCAGCTCGCTCCCGACGAAATCTCCTTGGCTAGCAAACCCCGCATTGTTCACCAACACATCCAGCGACTCAGCCTCAGTGATGGCTCGCTCCACCTTCGCCTGACCCTGCGGAGTAGCCAGATCAGCCACCAAAACCCGCGCCTTAACATCGCAATGTCGCTCAATCTCCGTCGCCAACGCCCGCAATCGTTCCGCGCGTCGCGCCACCAAAATCAAACTATAGCCCTCGTTAGCCAACCGGAGCGCGTAAGCCGCCCCAATCCCGCTGGAAGCCCCCGTGACCAACGCATAACGCGCCTGCTCCGGTTCCACTTGCACCGGCGGTAAACTCCGGCGCCGCTGCTCCCGCCGCAAGAAATAAAGCGCGGCCAAAGTCCCGGCCCCCAACCCCCACCAAAAACGTCGTTTCGTTACCTTCCCTTCCGCACTCGGCATTCCATTACCTCCCTATAATCAGCAATTAACATTACTAGCCACGACTTACACCACACCCTCCATGGCCTCATCACCACCTTTTCACCTTAGGGGAATTACAGAGCAGCACCACCGCAGCTACTCTCCCGCCGCCCACATAACCCTTGCGCACCGGACAAGCCAATAACACGCATCGCCCGCATCCCGCGCTCTAGTTCTCGCAACTAACAGGACGACCCCACCAGGTAGCTCTCACCTCCGCACTCACCATACCCAGTAGAATCAGAACGCCCCCCACCCCCTCCCGCAACGTGATAACTTCCCCGGCGAAGAGCGCGGCAAACAGCGCCGCAAAAACCGGTTCCAGCGCAAAAATCAACGCCGTGTGCGTGGAAGTAGTATGCCGTTGCCCCCAAGTCTGCGTGCCAAAGATCAACGCCGTCGCCACCACCCCCATATAAAAGATAGTCCGCCAGCTGGACTGAAGCGCCACCACCGAAAAACCTTCAAAAAGCCAAGTAGCCGCTGCAGAGAGCAGCGTCACCGTCACCAGTTGCGCTACTGTGAAAGGCAACACCGCGTGCCGGGGCGCAAAATGTCCCGTAGCCAGGATATGCAACGCGAAACCAAACGCGCAGACCAACACCCAGAGATCGCCGGTGGCTAAACGCAAACCCTGATCGAGCGTCAGTAATCCCAAGCCCGTCGTAGCCAATGCCCCACCCAGAGCTGTGCTCCAGGTGGGCAACTCGCGCAGCCACAACGCCGCCCCCAACGGCACCAACACCACGCTCAACCCGGTAATAAACGCCGCCTTCCCGGCCGCCGTCGTCCGCAATCCCACAGTTTGAGTCAGATAGCCCAGAGCCAAAAAGGAACCGGTCAACGCCCCTTCGCGCCAGACCCCCGACGTGGCCCGCTCCCGCCGCCACCACCAAACAGCCAACAACACCAAACCCGCCACCGCAAAACGGGCCGTCACAAACTCCAACGGCCCCACCGTAGCCAGCGCACCCTTGACCACCACAAAAGTAGAACCCCAAATCAAGGTCACGCCTACCAACGCCAAATCAGCTTGCCAGCGCCGCATCTCCCCCTCCAACCTTCGAGAGTGTAGCATAAAACCAACTGAAAGCAATTTCGCGGCCTAGAACATCGCAAAATACAAGCTTCCACAACGGGGTTGTCATTCCGAGTGAAGCACTTCCAGCTATGGCCGGTCTCCTGACCGCGCCACCTGGCAACAAGTTCACATAAGCATGAAGCGCGGCTACATATCTAAACAGCTATCGCTCATCACCTAATGAGACCCGATTGTGGTAAAATTAGCAAGTCTTTTAACCATCACTAGCCAGAAAGGAACTACATGAAAGTCTTTCCATTAGAAACAGGTATCATCTACGGGCCAATTTTCTCACGCAGACTGGGCCGTTCATTAGGCGTAAACTTACTTCCGACAGGGTACAAAACCTGCTCCTTCGATTGCCGTTACTGTCACTACGGGTACACCACCCTCAAAACCCTGCACCCGCCCCGCGAAGATTTCCCCACCAGCACCGCAGCCCTAGCCGCCATCCAGCAAGCGTTGCAGCGAGAACGCACGCTTAATTACCTAACCTTCTCCGGCAATGGCGAACCAACCCTACATCCAGATTTTCCCGCCATCGCCGCCCAGGTAAAACAACTGCGCGACGAGCTAGCGCCCCACGTCAAACTGGCCCTCTTCTCCAACGCCACCACCCTGCACCGCCCGGAAATTCTAGAGAGCCTCTCGCTCTTTGACGCGCCGCTCCTCAAGCTAGATGCCGGCAATCCCCAAACCCTGGCCCGCATTGACGCCCCCACCCCGGAAGTTACCTTTGCGCAGCTAGTCGCCGGCTTGAAGCAAGTTCCCCGGCTCACCATCCAAAGCATGTTGATTTCCGGCGAATTGAGCAACACCGACGCGGCTTCGCTCAACGCCTGGATCGCCACGCTGGCCGAGATTAAGCCCGCGCAAGTGCAGCTCTACAGCACCGACTACCCAGTCCCGGATGAACGCCTCCAGCGCGTCTTGCCCTACGAGCTGGAACGTATCGCCAAACAAGTGGAGGCGCGTACCGGCATTCCCACCACAGCATACTATCCAATTTAGAGAATTTGCGAATTTCGCTAAACCCTCTAAAATCAAAGTGCATTAGCCGGGAGGTGACTCATGCAGAAATTACCCATTGGCATCCAAGCCTTTGAAGTGTTGCGCTCGCGTGGCTATCTCTACGTGGATAAAACTCAAACCATCCATCAACTGGTCACGGAAGGCATGTACTACTTTTTGGCCCGGCCGCGCCGCTTTGGCAAATCGCTCCTCGTCTCCACCCTCAAATGCCTCTTCCAGGGCCGGCGTGAACTCTTTACCGGCCTGTGGATCGCCGAGCAGAGCGACTGGCAATGGCAACCCCATCCCGTCATCGTGCTGGATTTCAACGGCATCGCCCACGACAGCCCCGAAGTGTTGCAGCGCGATCTGACCGCTAAGTTAGCTTCCCTCGCGGCACAAGCTCAAGTGCCACTGGAGGGCTTCTCATTAGTCGCTAAATTCGGCAATCTGATCCAAGCCCTCCACCAGCAAACCGGCCAGCCGGTAGTCGTCTTGATTGATGAATACGACAAACCCCTGATTGAACATCTGGGAAAAGGCCCCGACGAGCTAGCCCTCGCCGCGGCCAACCGCGATATTCTCAAGGGGTTCTTTGGCGTTTTGAAAGAAGCGGACGTTTCCGCGGCCCTCCGTTTCGTCTTCCTCACCGGCATCACCCAATTTAGCAAGGTCTCCATCTTCTCCGCCCTTAACAATCTCAACAACATCTCCATGCACGAGGATTACGCGGAGTTGTTAGGTTACACTCCCGCCGAGCTCACGACCTATTTCGCCGCCTATATTCAACAACTAGCGGCCAAATTCCGCCAGCCTGCCACTAAGATAGAGGCACTGTTAGCCCAACATTATGACGGCTACCGGTTTTCCGAAAAGAACGTACACGTCTACAACCCTTTCTCCATCCTCCAAGCTTGCAATCACAAGAACTTCAAAGACTATTGGTTCGAGACCGGCACCCCTACCTTCCTCATTCACCTGCTCCAACAAGCGCACTATCCCCTACCTCAAGCAGAAGAATTACTGGTCAGCCGCTCCATCTTCACCACCTTTGAACTCCACAATTTGCATCCCGCCGCCGCGCTCTTTCAGACTGGCTATCTCACCATCAAGAACGTAGAGGGACGGCTCTACACCCTCGGTTATCCCAACCAAGAGGTCAAAACCGCCTTCACCGAATCCTTACTCTATGCTTGGGCTGAGAGCGTGGAACGCACGATGAGTTCCCACGTCCTCCGCCTCTCCCGGTACCTGGCGCAAGCAGACTTGCCGGCCTTCTTCGAGACCATCCGCGCCATCTTCGGCTCCATCCCCTATGATATCGGCGCGAAAAAAGACGAGGCCTATTTCCACACCATCTTCTACCTGATGATCTCCGCTTCCGGCGGGGCCGCCCAGAGCAGCGTCCTCACCAGTCGCGGCCGGATTGATCTGGTCGTCACCTGCCCCGACAGAGTCTATATCATCGAGTTCAAATGCGATCAGAGCGCGGACGTAGCGCTCCGGCAAATCCACGCGCAAGGGTATCCGGAGCAATATCGCCGGCAGGGGAAAGAGCTCCTCCTCTTAGGTCTCAACTTCAGTACCGAGGAACGTAATCTCGCCATGTGGAAGATAGAGCGCATCGCCCGGAGCAGATGACACTCACAAATCCACCAGCTCTTACCAAACTAACTCCACCGCGCTTGCACCAACGCATGTTACGACGCGAGCGGCTAGCCCACCGTCTTCAAGAGTCGCTAGAGTACCGACTAACCATCGTCCAGGCCGGGACTGGATATGGGAAAAGTACTACCTTAGCCACGCTCGCGGAAGGAGAAATCCCGTTAGGTTGGTACCACCTCGACTCCGAAGATGTCGATCCGCTGATTTTCCTCCAGCAACTCATCCACAGCCTCCACCGAGCACTGCCGACGCTCTCTACAAAGCCCCTCTCGCTGTTGGAAAGATGGGAACAGAGCAAGCACACCACTCTCTGGCGCACGGCCGTGGATCTGCTCATCAACGAAATCGTAGCCCTAGCCCCGGCACCCCTGTATCTAGTGCTAGATAACATTCACTGTTTGCAAGAGGCCGATGAACCACTCCGCATTCTCAACCGGCTGATTGGGCGCGCCCCGGCCAACTTACACGTAATTCTCGCTACTCGCTATCCCCTCTCCCTGCCGGGGCTGGTTACTTGGCGCGCCAGAGGGCAGGTACTGGAAATTGGGCAGAATGAGCTAGCCTTCACTCTTCCAGAAATCGCCACCCTCTTCCGCACCCACTACGGCCTCTCCTTGACCACGGCAGAGGTAGCGCGACTAACCGCCGAGACCGAAGGGTGGGTCATCGCGCTACAGCTTATCTGGCAAGGATTGCGCAGCGGCGCCGTCACCACGCCACCAGGCGATTTGCGCTGGAGTTCCGCCCCCTCCTCCCCGAAGGAAGGTCTCTTCGCCTATCTCTCACAGGAAATTTTGGAGCAACAATCGCCAGATATCCGCCATTTTCTCCTCACCACCTCCATCCTCCGAGAAATGACACCGACCAGCTGCGATTGTCTGCGGGGGACCACCGACAGCGCTCTCATCCTCAAACATCTGCTGAAGAGTGGCCTGTTTGTGGTGGAGCAGGGCGAAAACCACCTACGCTACCATAACCTCTTCCGCGAATTTCTCTACCAGAGCCTGACGCCGGAAAAACGTCAGTGCCTCCACCGCCAAGCGGCCGAGTGTTATCTACACATACACCAACAGGAAGAAGCGCTCCATCATCTCTTAGACGCGCACGCTGCCGAGAAAGCTGCGACCGTGCTCGCGGAGCTGGGTCACTCGCTGGTGAGCGCGGGCCGGCTGGATCGGCTCGCTAGCTGGATCGGCGCGCTCCCCCCGGCAATCCTGGAGCAACATCCACCGCTATTAGCCTACCTCGGTGATATTGCCCGGCTCCATAGCCGTTTTGATGAAGCCCTAGGTTGGTACCAACAAGCCGAAGAGCATTGTCGTCAGACCGGCGATCTGAGCGGATTAGGGCAAGCCCTGCGCGGGCAAGCGCGCGTCTACCTGGACACCGTAAATCCTACTCTCGCGGAGAACCTGCTTCAAGAAGCTCTCCGCATCTCTGATGGGCAAGCAGACCGCGAGACCCGCATCCGGCTGTTGGAACTCCTGGCCGAAAACCGCCTCAACTCCGGGCAGCCGCAAGAATCTCAGGAACTCCGCGCGCAAGCCCAAGCCCTCCGCACCGAAGCACCCAGTGAAGCCGAGTTGGCCGTGCGAGTGCTCCTGCGGACCGGGCAGCTGGCCCCAGCCCGTCAAATTCTGGAAAAACGAGCCCTTATTGAAGCTCAAGAACCAATCCTGCGACCGCGCGCACACCGGGAGACGCTGCTGCTGCTCTCCCTCATTCTTTCTTTGCAAGGAGAAGGCGAAGCCGCCTATCGCCGCGCAACAGAAGGCATCCAACGCGGGCAAGCCCTCAATTCACCCTTCATTACCGCCGTCGGCTACATGCGACAAGGCCACGCCTGGTTGTTGCGGGACGCGCCGCAGCAGTACAGCGAAGCCTGCCGCTGTTACCGCCAAGCCGTCCACATCAGCGAAACGCTTGCCGTGCCCCGCCTGCGCGTGGAAGCGCTCTGGGGACTGTGCCGCGCCCACGGGTTCCGTGGCGCGCTGGAGGCCGCGGCTGACGCGGCTGCGCAAGGCCTCGCACTCGCGCAGCAAGCCGGCGATCAATGGATCGGCGCGCTCATCATGCTCTCGCTGGGCGCCAGTTACGCGCTGGCCGCCCGCTACGTCGCAGCCGAGGAATGGCTCACCCAAGCTTGGGCCGCGTTCCACGGTTGCGGCGACAATCTGGGGACCGGGCTAACCGAACTCTGGCGGTGTTGGATTTGGCAACAGACCGGCGATGAAACCCGCCTGGAACAAAGCTTGGGGAGCCTCTTGCGCCGGCTGCGCGCCTACAATTACAATTACCTCTTCCAACGCCAAACTTTGCTAGGCCCCCCAGAGCCTCGTTCACTGGTGCCCCTGCTCCTCTTCGCCCAACAAACCACCTCCGACCCCCACGCCCTTAGCCTCCTACAACAGTTGAATTTAGCGGGATTGACATACCATCCCGGCTACCAGTTGCGCATCCAGATGCTAGGCTCATTCCAACTCTGGCGGGGCACGGAAAAGATCACGCCTCACGAGTGGCGGCGCGAGAAAGCCCGCCAGCTCTGCTTATTGTTGCTGACGGAACGCGGGAGGTTGCTGGAACGCGAAAGTATCCAAGAGCAACTCTCTCCCGGCCTGGAACCGGAGGCCGCCCTCCGGGATTTCAAGGTAGCCCTCAGCCGTCTCTACAAAGTGTTGGAACCTCACCGCCAGCGTGGGGCACCCTCCGCTTACATCGTCCGTGACGGTACGCGCTACGGGGTACGACCCGGCGCCGATATCTGGTTAGATGCGGATGAATTTGAGCAGCTAATTGAGCAGGGCGATCAACTTTTCGCCCAAGAGCCATCAGCCGCCAGCGAATACTACCGGCAAGCGTTAACCTTTTACCAGGGCGAATATCTCCAGGAATATCCCTACGCAGATTGGTGCAGTGTGGAACGCGAACGACTGCTCACGCTCTACTTGCGCACCGCCGACCGGTTAGCCCGCACTCTGAGCGACCAGGCAGCTTGGGAAGAGAGCCTCGTCATCTGCCAAACCATCTTGGAACGGGATAACTGCTGGGAACAAGCCTACCGCCTGATGATGCGGGCCTACGTCGCACTGGGCAACCACGCCCAGGCCCAGCGTACCTACCAACACTGTCGGACCAACCTGCGCCAGACTCTCGAGATTGCCCCCTCCCCACTCACGGAGCAACTCCACGCCGAACTGTTAGGCCCATAATCTTCAGCCGCAGATTGCGCAGATTGCACGGATTTTTTACCTCTCAACGCTAGTGCCCTCACAACGCTGTTTGGGGCTAACGTCTGAAGTCACAGAACCGTTCCCCACACACCACGCGCAAGCCCCTGCTCCCTGGTCCTTATCCCGACTCCCTGTAACTCCTCTGTAACTACCTCTTGCTATAATTACCTTTGTAACCACAATTCGTGACGTCCGGACATAAACCATGCCAGAAACCCAGCTAATCTCGTTTGTCTTACGCTTTACGCAGGAATGCTCGGCTGATCTGCAAACGCCAGCAGCGGAGTGGCACGGCACGCTCCGTCACGTGCAGACCAATGAGGAACTACATTTCACGCAGATGTCAGCAGCTTTAGCATTCATCTCACGCTATGTGGAATTAGATAACTTCTTGGCAGCCCTTCACCCAAAATCATAAAAACTATAGCTATCTTCAGGAGGTCAAATCATGCGTTTAGAAAACAAAGTTGCTCTGATTACCGGCGGCGCCGCCGGGATTGGTCGCGCTACCGCCCAACGCTTCGCGGAAGAAGGCGCCCAGGTCATCATCTGTGATGTCAATGCTACAGCGGGAGAGGCCGTGGCCGCCGAAATTGGCGGTGAATTCTACCAGGTCAATGTTGCCGACCGCGCAGAAGTACAAGCTTGGGTAGATGACGTAGTAGCCAAACATGGACGTATTGATGTATTAGTCAACAACGCTGGTATTACACGCGATGGACTCTTCGTCAAAGTGAAAAACGGCGCACTGGTCAAGCAGATGCGGGAAGAAGCCTTTGACCTAGTCGTGAACGTCAACCTCAAGGGCGTCTTTAACTGCACGCAGGCAGTAGCCCCCACCATGATCGAACAGAACGAAGGCGTCATTCTCAATGCCTCCTCCGTGGTGGGTCTCTACGGCAACTTTGGACAGACCAACTACGTCGCCACCAAAGCCGGTGTCATCGGCATGACCAAAGTCTGGGCGCGCGAGTTGGGCAAGTACCATATCCGCGTCAATGCCGTCGCGCCGGGCTTCATTCTTACCGAGATGGTCAAGCAGATGCCGGAGAAGGTATTGGATAATATGAAGAGCCACACACCCATTGGAAGATTAGGAGAGCCGCGAGATATCGCCAACGCTTACCTCTGGCTAGCCAGCGACGAAGCCTCCTTTGTGCACGGCACCACGCTCAGCGTGGATGGTGGCATCGTACTCGGCACGTAGACACAAAGGAGAAAAACTTATGACACGCTACGGAACCATCATTGGCACGGGACGCTACGTCCCCGAAAATGAGATGAGCAATGCAAAATTCAAGGAGTACATGGTACAGGTCAGCCCCAAACTGGCAGAGGTCGTGGATAAATTCGAGGCCAGCACCAACATCAAAACCCGCTGGTACGCTCCCGACGACTGGGCCACCTCCGATCTCGCCGTGGCCGCCGGCAAAGAGGCTCTGGCGGACGCGGGCATCAAGGCCACAGACCTCGATATGATTCTGGTGGGCACCGACAGCCCCGATTACATCACCCCGGCCACCTCCGTGGTGGTGCAACACAAGCTCGGCGCGACCAATGCCGGCACCTTCGACATCGGCTGTGCCTGCGCTTCGTTCCCCACGGGGTTGGTACAGGCCGCCGGCATGATTGCCACGAACCCGCACATGAAGTACATCTTGGTCCTTGGCTCCTACCTGATGCACCGGCTATCAGATTGGCAACGCGACGTGGTGGCCTTTTTTTACGGCGATGGGGCCGGCGCCGCCGTCGTCGCAGCCGCCGACAAGCCGGGCTTCTTGGGATCTACCTTCTTCGCCGACGGCTCCTATCACCAGCATTGGGGCGTCTACTCCGGAGGCACCTACGAACCGGCGACAGTCGAGAGCGTTGAGGCCGGCCGCACGCAAGTCAAACTACTCCAAGCTTTCCCCGCCGAGGTAAATAATGTGGGTTGGCCCGCCCGGATGCGTGAGCTGGCACGCAACAGCAACTTCGACCTACAAGCTATTGACCTCGCCATCTTCACCCAGGTGCGACTCAACAGCATCCAACTAGTGATGGAAGAGTTGGGACTCCCCTTAGAAAAAGCACACTGGGTGATGGATAAATGGGGTTATACCGGCTCCGCCTGCCTCCCCATGGCCTTTGATGATGCCCGCCAGCAAGGCAAAGCTAAATCTGGCGATCTGGTCACCTTCGTCGGCTCCGGCGTGGGCTACAATCAAGCCGGCGCCGCGTTCATTATGCCGTGATCTTTCTTATTAAGTATTTCACCACGAGGACACTGAGAGCGCAAAGATTTTAGTTTTGTGACTTAAGGATTAATTTATATCTCCATAACTCTGTAGTGAGATGCCCTTCTTCAGTAAACTCGGAATACGCAACCAATCATTGGAGTGTATCTATGAATTTCAAATCACAATACCAACAAAAACTGATTACCATTCCCGCCGCCATCGAGAAGTTGCGCTCTGGGCAGCGTGTCGTCGCGGCGATGTGTGCCTCCGAACCGGTAGGTCTGCTCAGCGATTTGGAATCGTATGCTGACCGCCTGGACGATGTGCATGTAGTGATGTGCCTGCCCATGCGCAAGTACGGTTTCTACACCAAGCCAGAGATGGCGGGACATTTCTTCCTCGAAAACTGGTTCTACGGCGCGCCTGACCGCAAGGCACATCCACTCGGCATGGTTTCTTACATCCCCAACAATCTCCACAGCGCAGCCACCGACCGCATTCACGCCTCCGGCGGGGTGAATGTTTTCTGGGGCACGGCGACACCGCCCAATGAGCACGGCATCATGTCCCTTTCTACTTCTTTAGTCTTCGAACGACAGTTGATCGAGAAAGCGGATTTGGTGATCCTGGAAATCAACGAGAATTTACCCTGGACGCTGGGCGATACGCAAGTTCACATCTCCGACGTGGACTACGTGGTGGAGAACCACATCCCGTTGGTGCAATTGCCATCCATCAAACCCGCCGAAATCGAGATTGCCATTGGACAACACATCGCGGGCCTCATCGAGGACGGCTCAACGCTCCAGCTGGGCATCGGCGGCATCCCCAACGCGATTGCCAGCCAGCTCTTCGAGAAGCACGACCTGGGCATCCACACCGAGATGTTCACCGATGGCATGGTGGAGCTCTTCGAGGCGGGAGTTGTCACCGGCAAACGGAAGACTCTCTGGCCGAATAAAATGGTCGGCACCTTCGCGTTGGGCACACAGAAGCTCTACGACTTTGTGAACAATAACATCGCCGTGGAGTTCCTGCAGGGCAGAGTAACCAACGATCCCTACATCATCGCTAAAAATTACAAGATGGTCAGCATCAATACCGCCCTGCAAGTGGATTTGTTGGGGCAGGTTTGCTCACAGAGTCTGGGTTCGCGGCAGTTTAGCGGCACCGGTGGACAGTTGGATACGCATCGCGGTGCGCAGATGTCAGAGGGTGGACGCGGCATCATCGCCTTGCGCTCCACCGCCAAGCACGGCGCCATCTCCACCATCGTGCCGCAGCTGGCGCTAGGCGCCGGCGTGACCGTTCCCAGCCAGGACGTGGACACCATCGTCACCGAATATGGCGTCGCCGAGTTGCGCGGGCGCAGCCTACAGGAGCGCGTGGTGGCCCTCGTCCGCATCGCCCATCCCGATTTCCGCGCTGAATTACAGGAAAAAGCATATCAGTTGGGCATTGTCGTGAAATAATCCAACCCGGCCTGACCAACCAGCCTCCACAGGAGGCTACCAACTCATAGCCAAGTGCTTTAGCACCCGGCGCTAAAATTAAACTAGGAGATAAAGAAATGTCGACTCAACCCGCTCCCTTAACCGGGATTACCACCCGTAACGTTGAAACCGCACGTTTGACGCAACACGTTTATTTTGCCGGACCGCCAGCTGGCGAACCGGTCATCTTCCTACATGGCAATTTCACGGCGGCGACGTGGTGGGAAGAGATCATGCTCGCCCTGCCGGAGAACTTCCGCGCCATTGCGCCGGATATGCGCGGCTATGGGCTGACGGAAGACCAACGCATTGACGCGACACGGGGCATGGGCGACTGGAGCGACGATCTAGACGCGCTGTTGCGCGCCTTAGACATCCCCCAAGCACACCTGGTCGGCTGGTCATTGGGCGGCGGCGTGCTCTACCGCTTCATCATTGATCACACGGAGAAAGTGCTCAGCGCCACGCTGGTCGCGCCCGTCTCACCCTACGGCTTCGGCGGCACCAAAAACATCGCGGGGACTCCCTGCTGCAACGATTTCGCCGGTTCGGGGGGCGGCGTGGTGAACCCGGAGTTTGTCCGGCGCATCAGTGCCGGCGACCGCAGCGACGAGGACCCCAACTCGCCGCGTAACGTCATCAATAACTTCTATTATAAGCCACCCTTCCGCGCAGCCCGTGAGGAGGAATTGCTCACCGCCGCATTGCAAGAAAAGATGGGTGATGATCGCTATCCCGGTGATAGTATCCCCTC
>JAYELZ010000178.1:0-12456 GCA_034717835.1 Chloroflexota bacterium | reverse complement strand
ATTCCACCCAACAGCCAGCCTTGCAGCTCTTCACCGATCCGGCACAGGTGCAAGCAGAGCCGGTAGCTCTCCCCGCCGGTGACGCTTATTATAACGAGATTGATTACTTCATAACGTGCCTGGAGCAGCAAGAGGAGCCGACTGAATGTCCGCCACAATCCGCCCGGGACTCGGTGGCGTTGGTGCAGCGCGAGATTAAAGCTATCCAGAGCCAGGAGAGTGAATCATGACCAAATTAAAGTTAGGCATCATCGCACGGTTGGAAAAAGGAGCTGCTTCTGAATTGCGGCAGGCCCACGAGTTGCAGCTGCCTACCGCCCAAGTCGTCTGCTGGCGCCCCGAGCTCTTCACATCAGAGATTGGCGACCAACTCATCGCCGCTTCGGAGAAGTACCAGGTGGAAGTAACCACCATTTGGACCGGCTATCCAGGCCCCGCCGTCTGGAACTTCACTGAAGGCCCCACCACCATTGGGCTGGTGCCGCCTGTCTATCGCACCGAGCGCATCGCCGCGCTCAAAGCCGGTGCCGATTTCGCGGCCCACGTTGGCGCGCCGAGCATCACCACCCACGTGGGCTTCATCCCCGAAACGCCTAACAATCCACTCTACCCCGCTCTGCTGGACGCGCTACACGAGGTGGTCTCTTATTGCGACACGCGCGGCATTGGGTTCTACTTCGAGACCGGACAAGAAACCCCGGTGACGCTGCTCCGGGTCATTGAGGAGTTGGGCTACGATAACTTGGGCGTAAACCTTGATCCAGCGAACTTACTGATGTATGGTAAAGCCAATCCCCTGGATGCGCTAGACATCTTGGGCCGTTACGTCACTGGCGTACACGCCAAAGATGGCGACTACCCCTCCGACGGGCTGCACCTGGGGCCGGAGAAAGCACTCGGCGAGGGGCGCGTGAACTTCCCACTCCTGATCCCCGAACTCAAAGCGCTGGGTTACACCGGTGCCCTGACCATCGAGCGTGAAATCAGTGGCCCCCAGCAAATCGCCGATATTAAACACGCCATCAAACTACTCACCCCGCTGCTCTAAAAGTGAGGTACTTAATCCGTCCCCTGACCATCCGACCATCCGACCATCCGACCATCTGACTAACTGACTAACTAACCTAAAGGATAAAATCATGACTAAACCTATCACCGCAGTACTAGCTGGCGCCGGGAACCGAGGCGCCGAGGCTTACGGGCGTTACGCCCTAGACCATCCCGATGAACTCCAATTCGTCGCCGTCGCAGAGCCGCACCCCAAACGACGTGAGCGCTTTGCGCAAGCGCACGACATCCCCGCCGCGCAGCGATTCACCACCTGGGAGGAGCTCTTCGCCGCCGGCAAACTGGCCGATACCGCCTTCATCACCACTCAGGATCAGATGCACGTCAAGCCAACCCTGACCGCGTTGGAACTAGGCTATGATATCCTTTTGGAGAAACCGATGGCGCCCACGCTGGCGGAAAACGTCCGGCTGGTGCAGGCTGCCGAGCGCACCGACCAGCTGCTTCAGATTGGACATGTGCTGCGCTACACTACCTTCTTCAGCAAATTGCACGAGATCATCAAATCTGGCCGCCTGGGAAAAATTATCAGCGTTGAGCACCGCGAAAACGTCTCCTACTGGCACATGTCCCATTCTTTTGTGCGCGGCAACTGGCGCAACCGCACGCTCTCCAGCCCCATGATCCTGGCTAAATGTTGCCATGACCTCGATATCCTCTACTGGAACTTAGGCCCGTGCGCAGAGCTCAACTCCTTCGGCTCATTGCTCCACTATCGCGCCGAAAATGCACCCGAAGGCGCGCCAGAACGTTGCACAGACGGTTGCCCGGTCGCTGATGAGTGCCCCTGGAACGCCATCAACCTCTACCAGAAGAAACTGCCACTCCAACAGCATCTCACCGATCCAGAGGAGGTCGCCAACTACTACGGCTGGCCCATCTCTGTGATCACCGAGAATCACACCCCGGAAGGCATCCGTCACGCGCTAGAGACCGGCCCTTACGGACGGTGTGTCTACCATTGCGATAACGACGTGGTGGATAACCAGATCGTCAATCTGCAAATGGAGAGCGGCGCCACCGTTGCGCTCTTCATGCAGGGCCACTCCCACCGTGAGGGCCGCACCATGCGCTACGACGGCACTCGCGCCACCTTGCGCGGCAGTTTCTTCTTTGACGAGCAGCGGTTGGAAATCCACGACCATCTTACCGGTGAAGTCGAAATTATTGACACCACCCCCGGCCCAATAGGCGGCAGCGGGCACGGCGGGGGCGATGCAGGACTGATGCGCGCCTTCATCCGCGCCGTCCGCCATCCCGAGACCGCCATGACCACCGCCCGCGAGTCGTTGGAGAGCCATCTCATGGCTTTCGCCGCCGACCAAGCGCGCGTTGAGAACCAGATTGTCAACATGGCCGCTTTCCGGCAGCAGGCAGAGCAACTCACCGCGTAATCTTTTGTCACTTTAATTTTTTATTTTCACCCCGGAGGTCACAGATGCAAACAGCTATACAATTTTTGCCGGCACCTCGACAGCTAACTTGGGGGAAAGGAGAGCTAGCTCTCACCGATCAACGTTTGATTTTGCTCCACGGTGCAGCACCTGCAGAGCTCACCTTTGCCGCCCAACGCTTTCAGAGCGCGCTCCAAGAACAATTCGCGCTAACCTGGCAGCTAGCCGCCGGGCACTCTCTTCCCGCCACAGAACTCGGCCTAACGTTAACCGTCCACCCAGAAGCCGTCCCGCAGCCCGAAGGCTACCACCTGACCATTGACCAGCACGGCATCCACGTGCAGGCCCACGATGCGGCAGGCATCTTCTACGCCGTCAATACACTCAACCAACTCCTCTCCCAACTCGCCACCCCAGCACTCCCCACCGTGGAGACCCATGATTGGCCCGATTACCCGGTGCGCGGTCTGATGTTGGACATCAGCCGTAACAAAGTTCCCACTATGGAGACTCTCTTCGCCCTGATAGAGCGGCTCTCTACCTGGAACGTCAACCAAATCCAACTCTACATGGAACACACCTTCGCCTACCGCAACCATCCCGTCGTCTGGGCAGAAGCCTCGCCGCTCACCGCTGAGGAGATTATGGCTTTAGACGCCTATTGTCAGGAGCGGCATATCGAGCTGGTGCCCAACCAGAACTCCTTCGGGCACCTCAAACCCTGGCTCATCCACGAACCCTACCGAGAACTAGCCGAGACCCACGAGAAAGTACCCACCCCGTGGAACACGATGTTTCAAGGCCCCTTCAGTTTGGCGCCCACCGAACCCGGCAGTCTGGCACTGCTCCGCGAACTCTACGATGAGCTCTTGCCCAACTTCAGCAGCCGCACCTTCAACGTAGGGTTTGATGAGACCTTTGATCTGGGCACAGGCAAGAGTAAGGAGCTTTGCGAGAAACGCGGAGTAGGACGCGTCTATTTGGATTTCTTGCAGCAAGTCTACGCCGAAGTGACGCGCCGAGGTTACACCATGCAATTCTGGGGGGATATCATCATCCAACATCCCGACCTCATCCCCGAACTACCCAGTGACGCTATCGCCCTGGAATGGGGTTACGAGGCTGACCATCCCTTTGACGAGCACGGAGCCGCCTTCGCGGCGGCGGGGATCCCTTACTACGTCTGCCCCGGCACCTCCGCCTGGTGCTCACTCTCCGGGCGCACGGATAACGCGCTGGGCAACCTCCAGAACGCTGCCGCCAACGGCCTCAAACATGGCTCCACCGGTTATCTCAACACCGATTGGGGCGACCGTGGACATTGGCAGCAGCTGCCCATCAGCTACTTGGGCTTCGCGATGGGCGCGGCATACTCCTGGTGTTTGGAATCCAACCGCGAGCTGGACGTGCCGGCGGTCGTCAGCCGCTTCGCCTTTGACGATCCGAGCGGCGTGTTAGGCCAAGTGGCTTACGACTTGGGCAACATCTATCGAGTGCCCGGCTACGTGCCCCGTAACTCCAATGTCCTTTTCTGGGTGCTTCAGGGGACATTTGTGGATGCAGAACGCCTCGCTCAATTTGAGCCCGCGGACATCCAACGCACCCTGGCGGCCATTGATACCGCCATCGCGCCACTGGATGCTGCACAATCCACCCGCCCAGATGCCGGCCTCATCCAGGCTGAGTTCCAATTCACCGCGCGGTTGCTCCGTCATTCCTGCCGGCGCGCCCTGCTCCTGCTGGAAGCTGACTCTCTTACTCGTGATGAACTCACTCTTGAATTGGAGAGCCTTTTGGAGACGTACCGCGAACGCTGGCTCGCCCGCAATCGCCCCGGTGGTCTAGAGGATAGCATCGCTCGCTTCAAGGCGGTCTAATTAACCTCCCACGTCAGCCATCAGTCCGGTAGTCGTTAGTCAGGTAGTCTAGCTGTGGCCGGTCTCCTGACCGTGCCACCCGGCGGCGAGCGCGCACAGATATAAAGTGTCCGTGCTCCATAGCGACGCTCGCTGAAGCGGGTTAGCTCCGTTACGAGGCGTGGTCTTTGGTTACGAAGCTTGTTTTTTGAGGACTATCATGATAATATATACATATAGTATATACAGGAGGTCGCTATGCAAACCGCAAAACTTTTCAAAAACGGGGGCAGTCAAGCAGTAAGACTTCCTAAGGAGTTTCGTTTCGAGGGTACTGAAGTTCTCATCAAGAAAATAGGTGAGTCAGTGGTGTTACTCCCACAACAAAACTCTTGGCAAACACTGTTTGATAGTCTAACCCAATTTTCAGCTGATTTTTTAGTTGAGCGAGAACAGCCTTCCCAACAAGAGCGAGAAAATTTGTTCGGATGAGATATTTACTGGATACCAATATCTGTATCTATCTAATCAAAAAACAACCTCAGTCTGTGTTACAAAAATTTAGCACCTGTATGGTTGGCGAGGTGGGCATTTCTTCTATCACGATAGCTGAACTAGAATATGGTGTTTCCAAGAGCTTGCATCAATCTCGCAACCGACAAGCATTGCAGGGATTCCTGTCACCACTTGTTGCTCTGTCCTTTGATGAACGTGCCGCTGTTATTTATGGGGAAATCAGAGCTACGCTGGAAAAGGAAGGTACTCCTATTGGTTCTTTGGATACACTTATCGCTGCGCATGCACTAAGTTTGGGAGTAACGCTAGTCACCAACAATGTAAAGGAATTTAAGCGGGTTCCCAACTTGAACTATGAGGATTGGGTATAGGATTAAATCAGTTCAGCATATAAAACTCTTCCAGCATTAGCTACAAAAAAAGCCCTTCGAGGTTTATTCCTCGGAGGGCTGGCTATTGATCTAGCCACTCGCGCTGCGGTAGGTTCAACTCGCCTGCCCGACTAATTGACTGAAAAATCATCCAGTGGATAAACGGGACGTTGCACGCGCCGGTATTCCAACTCCGTCAGTATGCAATTGGTCGCGCCAGGGGTGAAGGCGAGGATGGAACGCGGGCTGATGCGCTCGAAGGGCGCGGTTAGGTAGCCGCGTTTGAGCGCGACGACGTGATAGCTCAGCGGTTCGAGTCCCAGGGCGTGTAGTTGCGCCGGTTCGACGAAGCTGGCCCGCGCAGCGGTGAGCACCACGTCAATGCCGGCCACGGTCAGGATGGCCATCACACCCTGTTCCACGCGGTGCGACGGTTGGTGGATGCCGCCACGGTAGTAACTGCCAGCGGAGAGCGACTTCACTCGACCGGTGACGCGGAGCGGCGCACCGTGCGCGGTATCGAGTTTGCCGCCTATGGAGAGGGAGAGCTCTTGGCCTACGCCCGCTTTCTGGCACAGTCCCACCGCCTTCACGTCCCAGATGCTGGCGAAGAGCGCGTTGGTCACACCTTGACGGAGCATCTCCTGGAGCAGCGCGGGCACATCGGTGGTGCCGCCCGCGCCGGGATTGTCGCCGGAATCGGAGAGAAAGACGGTGGGTTCCGGGGACGCTAGAGCTTCTGCCACGGCGCGTTCCAGTGGATACGCTTCTGCACTCACTCCGAACTCCGCCCGCCGCGCCCAAAATTCTTCGGCCAGCTGCTCGGCCTCGTGTTGGGCTGCCGCCTTGTCGTCCGCCACCACAACGCACGAAATCCCAGTATCGGGAATATCGGCCCAGCAGTGCGAGTTGGCGATGGTGGTGGAGATGATTTCCGGGCGTTCCTCCAGCGCCTCGGCCCGCGCCATTAGCTCCTGCATGGGAGCGCGGGCGGTCTGGGCCATCTCGCCGGGCAGCAAAAAGGGGATGCGGGCGTAGCCCAGAGCCGGCCGCGTCCCGGTCTGGAGCATGGTGAGCAGCATCTCGGCGGCTTTGACGCCGGTCTCGTAAGTATCGGTGTGCGGCGCACGGTGATAGGCGACCAGCGCACCCACGGCTAACACCAGCCGGCGGGTGATATTTCCGTGCATATCCAGCGCCACGGAGATGGGGATTTCTGGCCCCAATTGCGCGCGCAACTGCTCCACGAAAACTGTATCGCAGTAGTCCTCCTGTTCAGAACGCATGGCGCCATGCAGAAAGAGACAGACACCATCCACGTCGTGGGCCGGGGCGCGCAAAGTTGCCAGGAAATGCTGGAAGACTTCCTCCTTGACCACCCCGCCGGGCATAGCGTGAGCGGCTAACGTGGGGACCAACTTGGCTCCCGCAGCCCGCAAAGTTTTCACCAAACCGGCGAACGCCCCGCGCAAGGGCGATGTGAGACTCTCTGGGCCGTAACACGGGTGGAAATCCGCTAGTTCGGTGATGAGCGGTGTGAAGGTGTTGGATTCGTGACCTACTGCTCCTACTAAAATTTTCATCTTTGGCCTCCTAAAAAATATATCTTACCGCCAAGCTGCAAAGGCCGCTAAGAAAAAGGAAATTTCTGAATCTGTGTAATCTGTGGATGGAATCTTTATCTTAGAAATTAAATCTACCAGAGAAGGAGGCTTTTAGGCCAACTAAAATAAAAAAAAGCGAGTGCGCATGGAGGAGGTAATTTCTCTCCAGGTACACTCACTTTCATTTTAGGTCGGGGCGCGCGGATTTGAACCGCGGACCTCACGGACCCGAACCGTGCGCGCTAGCCAAGCTGCGCTACGCCCCGAACAACGCTTCAGATGATACCATAAATGACCTTTTTGGCAAGCATCAGACCAACTTTCTAACCTCCGACTTTCGACTTTTGACTTTCGACTCTATTAGAGCACCAGCTCAAACTTCTCCCCGGCCAAAACCAACTGCAACGCCTCTGCCGGCGAAGCCGGCCTGTCTCCAAAGCGATAATAAAGGTAGCGGAAGAGGTCGCGCAAGACGGCGGTGATTACCGGAGCCAGGAAGAGACCGAGCAACCCGCCCAATTCACTGCCGATGACCAAAACCACCATGATCAACACCGGGTGCAGTTTCACGCTGCGCCCTAACACACGGGGAGTTAGAAAGAGGTTCTCGACTTGCTGTACGCCTACCGCGAAAAGCGCAGTCCAGAGAGCCAAAACCGGATCTTGCATCAGAGCAATCAAGGTGGATACAATCCCGGTCAGCACCGGGCCGATATTAGGCAGCATCTCGAATACCGCGGCCAACAATCCTAACAGTAACGCGAAGCGCACACCCAGCAGCGAGTAGCCCAATGCAGAAGTGCCGCCGATAATTAGCGCCAAGAAGAGTTGCCCGCGCAGATAAGCGCTCAACACGCTATTCGCCAAAAACACCATCTTCTGTAAATCGGCACGTATTTGGACGGGGATTGTCCGTAAGGAGGCCTCCGCCAACTCCGCTGAATCTTTGAGTAGGTAGAATGTCCAAAATGGGATTACCAGGATCGCCAATAACAAGCTAACCGTGTAGGAGATCGCCACCGCCGTACCGCCGACCGTCTGTTGCACCACTTTGCCCAGAGTCGTCGTGAATTTCCCCAGAGCATCTTCCACCTGGGTTTGGATCTGCGGGTCTAAGAGACGGTACTGCTCTATTAAATTATCTACCAACTCCGCGAAATACTCCCAAATAACCTCGCGCTCTGCCCATAATGCCTGAGCTTGTTGACCAATCAAAGGCACCACCAGCGAGAAAAAGCCTACCAGCAAGGCGATCCCCAATACATAGGTCAGTAAAATAGCCACTGGTCGGGCCGCACGTTTGAAGAAGCCCAGCCGCCGGTGCTTACCGGTCCACTGTAAACTTCTTTCCAGTAAATCCACACTGGGATCGAGTAGATATGCCATAAAGAGACCCAAAAAGTAGGGCCAGAGCACTTCCCGCGCTGCCCACACGGCCCCAAACAAAATAGTTATCGCAAATAGAAGCAGCACCAACCGCTTGCGCCGTTGTCGGGGAATACCCAGCCAAATTTCAAGCAAATTGCGCATATTCTCTCCTCCTCAATCTCCCAAACGTAAAGCTGCCAAGAATGCCTCTTGCGGGATCGCGACATCACCTAACATCTTCATCCGTTTTTTACCGGCTTTCTGCTTCTCCAACAGCTTGCGCTTGCGGCTCACATCTCCACCGTAGCATTTGGCGAGCACATCTTTGCGCAACGCCTTCACATTGACGCGCGCAATGATCTTCCCCCCTACCGCCGCTTGAATCGGGACCTCGAAGAGCTGCCGAGGAATGGCTTCCTTCATTTTGCGAATCAGGGCCGAGCCACGCTCATAGGCCAAATCTCGATGTACGATCAAGGCCAGCGCATCCACCGGAGCGCCGGTAATCAAAATATCCACCTTGACCAGATCGTCAGCCCGGTAGCCATCAAAAGTGTAGTCCATTGAAGCGTAACCACGGGTGGCAGACTTGAGCTTATCATGCAAATCCACCACCATCTCCGCCAACGGCACCTCGAAGGTGAGCAAGACTCGCTGGGTATCCAACGTCTCGGTGGTGAGCAATTCGCCCCGCTTGCGGCGAAAAATCTCCATCACCGCGCCCAGATAACCGTTCGGCGTGATTACCTGTACCTGCATCCAGGGTTCCCGCACCTCAACGGTCAAGGTGGGATCAGGTAGATCCGAGGGACGGTGAATTTCACGCACCTCCCCATCCACCAGCAAGAGCTCGTAAGCCACGCTCGGCGCCGTAATTACCAAATCCTGGTCATATTCCCGCTCCAGACGCTCCTGAACGATCACCATGTGAAAGAGTCCCAGGAAGCCGCAGCGAAAGCCGAACTGCAATGCCTCCGAACTCTCTGGCTCGAAAGTGAGGGCGGCATCGTTGAGTTGTAACTTCTCCAACGCATCTCGCAAATCCGCAAAATCATCTGCCTCGGCTGGATAGAAGCTGGCAAAGACCATCGGCTTGGCGGGCTGATACCCCACCAACGGTTGCCTCGCCGGGTTTCGGGCGCTGGTGATCGTATCGCCTACGTGGGCCTCGCGTACCGACTTTAGCCCTGTCGCCACGTACCCCACCTCGCCCGCCGAGAGCGCCGGCACCGGCGTCATCTCCGGGGCAAAAATCCCCACTTCTACCGGCATACTCTTGGTCCCGGTAGCCATCATCAAGAGCTGGGTCTGGGCATCGACCGCGCCCTCCCGCAAGCGCACGTAGGCAATCACGCCTTTGTAGGAATCATAGTGCGTATCAAAGATCAACGCGCGCAAGGGCGACTCCACTCCGGCTGGTGCGCTGGGAGCCGGAACACGGTCTACAATCGCCTGCAATACCGCCTCCACGTTAGTCCCCTCTTTAGCAGAGATCAAGAGCACCTCATCCAGCGATCCGCCCAGGAGCGCGGCCAACTCCAACTTGACCTCTGCCGGCTGCGCCGTCGGCAAGTCGATCTTATTGACCACGGGGATGATCTCCAAATCATTCTCCAGGGCCAGATAGAGATTGGCTAGCGTCTGGGCTTCAATGCCCTGAGTAGCATCAACCACCAGCACCGCACCCTCACACGCTGCCAGCGCGCGGCTCACCTCGTAGCCGAAATCTACATGCCCCGGCGTGTCGATTAAATTGAGCTCGTACTTCTCACCATCGGCAGCCTGCCAGTGCATCTGCACCGCCGAGGCTTTGATCGTCACGCCCCGTTCCTGCTCCAACTCCATCGCATCCAAAACCTGCGAATGTGTCTCCATATCCCGCGCTGCCACCGTCCCGGTCAACTCCAATAACCGGTCCGCCAACGTGGATTTCCCATGATCAATATGTGCAATAATGCTGAAATTCCGAATGTGGTTAAGATCCATATTTTTTAGTCCAAAGTTGTTAGTCAACAAAAGTCAAAAGTAAAAAGTTGTATGTAAGGGGTAAACGTCCACTAGTGCGTTAGCCTCGGTGGCCGGTACTTGCCACCTCACTCCGCGAAGGGAGTGGGGGATGTAAGCGTGAATTGCGCGGGGTAGCCGCCGTCTATTTTCACCTGGCCTTCTGCAACGCCGCCGCTTCCGTCAGTGCCCGCTCAATCCAAGCCGCGCGCTCTTGTTCCGCCGCCCCCAAGCGCCACCAGCCCAAAAACTCGATGTTGCCGGCCGGGCCAACTAAGGGCGAGACCATCAAGCCCTGTAAGCCCAACCCGAACTCCGCCATGAACGCGGTGACGGATTCCAGCACCGCTCGATGCACCGCCGGATCGCGCACCACCCCACCTCGCCCCACCTGCCGGCGTCCCGCCTCAAATTGCGGCTTGATGAGGGATATCACCACGCCGCCTGGCGCTAACCAGCGCACCGCCGCCGCATAGATCAGCTTGAGGGAGATAAAGGAGACATCGGAGACCACCAGCGAGACCGGCTCCGGCAACGCTGCCAGGTAGCGAGCATTGGTCCGCTCCAGCACCACGACGCGCTCATCCTGGCGTAATTTCCACGCCAGTTGCCCGTAACCCACATCAATAGCGTAGACCTGCTTCGCGCCGCGCTGCAAGAGACAATCGGTGAAACCGCCGGTTGAAGCGCCCACGTCCGCCGCCACCAACCCCGCCGTCGGCACCGGGAACCGCTGCAAAGCCGCCTCCAACTTCTGGCCGCCGCGCCCGACAAAAGGTGGTCGTGCCTTAAGCGTGATCTCCACATCCACCGGATACCGGGTGCCCGGCTTATCCGCCAGCTGACCGTCCACACGCACTTCACCGGCGCAGATCAGCCGTTGCGCGCGGTTCCGACTGCGGGTCAGCCCCCGCCCCACCACCAACATATCCAGCCGTTCCCTCTGCATAACGCAAGGATACCTGAAAAAGAGGGCTGAGCAAATGAGCGTGCGCGTAACGCGTAGCGTAGCGCGGAATGGCATTCCGCGGGTGTGGTGCGAGGTGTAGCGCGGAGAATGCTATTCCGCGGGCGTGGTGCGAGGTGTAGCGCGGAGAATGCTATTCCGCGGGCGTGGTGCGGAATGGCATTCCGCATTAGGGCGCGTCATTGCGTAGCCCGTGGTATTTAGCCACAGGCGCTAGCCGCCGTGTTTGACGGCACTGAAGTGCCTACTACGAACCCCACAGCGGGGATCACAATCCGCCAGCCAGCCGCCCAGCCCCAAAGCAAAAGGGACGCCCCGGCAACCGGAGCGCCCCTCTCTCTAATTCTGGCTACGTCCAACGTCTGTCACGCGCCAGCGAATACCCGCTAGTTCAACGCGCAGTGCGGTAGGTAGCGCGGGCAGCTGCGGTGGACTGATTTTCCACAAATATCAAGGGGAAGTAGTAGGTGTACATTTCCCTGACGGTTACCACCACCTCATCCGTATCGGTCAGACCGCCGGTGTCCGTTATGGTCAGGGTGAAAGTGAGGACTGTTTCCGCAGACGGCGCGGTGAAGGTGGGTTGTTGGGCGGTCGGGTCGTCCAGCGTTACCGTAGGCATACCGCCGGTTTGCACCCAGCCGTAAGTGAGCGCGTCACCATTATCATCTGTGCCGCTGCCGTCGAGGGTGGCGGTTTCGCTGATGCTCTTGGTCTGGTCAACCCCGGCATTTGCTACCGGCGCGACGTTCTGCACGGTCAGATCGGCGTTGGCCGTTTGTACCGTGCCCGAGACCGCCAGCGTAACGGTGTTGGGAATACTCCCCGCCGCCAGCGGTTTGGTGAGTACGCCGGTGATGGTGATGACCCCGCCCTGCCCTTGCAGCAGGTCGGACGCGGTCCAGGCGTAGCGCGAGCCGGGTACTTGCGTGAGCGTCACGCCGCTGCTATCCCAGGCAGGGTTGCTGATGTGGGCCGAGAGCGTATCGGTGATGACCACGTGGGTGGCGGTGATCGCCCCGGTGTTGCTGAAGCTGAGGGTGTAGGTGATGACATCGCCCGGTTGGGACGAGGATGGACTGACCGTTTTGGCGAGAGCCAACTGCGGCTTGCCGTCGGGCGAGGTCAGGATCGTGCCATAGGCGCCCACCGCCACGAACAGACCGTCGCCATACGTGATGCCGCTAAGGGTGTTGCTTGTCCCCGAAGTGTCTGCTGTCCAGTTCGCGCCATTGGACGAGGTGAGGATGGTGCCATCGTCGCCCATCACTACAAATTGGCTGCTGCCATACCCGATGACGCGAAGGT
>JAYELZ010000177.1:0-39152 GCA_034717835.1 Chloroflexota bacterium | reverse complement strand
CTTTACGTTGAATCTTAGGTCTTTAGCTGTCGCTTGCATGATGATCTCCTGGTAAATGTTTATATATTTAAGTATAAACTGTACCGGTGCCGTGTCAAGTCTGTTTGTCCTATGAAAGTCCTCGCCGCAGAAGGCGCTGAGATTTTTATAAATGACCGTACCAGGTTAGTGTTGGCTTTCATCCGCGCGGATGACCGTAAACGGGCATCCCTACTCCTGCCCCAATTTTATGATGAAGGGGCAGGTGGTTCGGCGGGAGGGGAGACGGATGGGGCCGCCTCTGTAATTCCCAAAGAAGAATCTGGTGCAGGTAGGGGGCGAGGAAGCTGCTGCCGCCCAGCTGTTAGTGCCGCACGTGAGAGATTCCTCGACTCCGTGCTCTTCGCTTTGCTCAGCGCGCTACGCTCGGAATGACAAATTCAGTTGCTGGGTGTGGACGGGACGCAGGAGGGGGGAGTGTTTGCTGCTCCTGCCCCAATTTTGATGAAAGGGTTAGGTGGCTCAACGGGAGGGGCGACCGCCGGGGGGCGCCTTCATAATCCCCAAAGAATAGACTGGCACAGCAGGTCTCGAGGGGTTGGGGTGACGCGCTTGACACTCTTGGGCTTTTCCTTTATCATTTTGTGCCGTGTTAGGTTAGTAAGGGAAGTGCTAAAAATGACTGAAGAACTAAAATTGGAAGCTTATTGTGTTAAATGTAGGGCTAAACAGCAGATGGTGGAGGTGGCGCCGGTGTTTACTAAGCGGGCGCAGCCGGCCACCAGGGGCAAGTGTGCGGTGTGTGGTACTAATGTTTTTCGGATGGGACGGACGAAGTTGCATGAGGGTATGACGCCGCCACCCAAGCCGGCACCGCCGCCGCCCACGGGCAAGATGATCATCGTGGAGTCGCCGACGAAGGCGCGCACGGTAGGGCGGATGATGGGGAAGGAGTACGATGTGCAGGCGTCGGTGGGACATGTGCGCGATCTGTTGCGCTCCAAACTCTCCGTGGACGTGGAGCACGATTTTGAACCGCGCTATCGTATCCCCAATGAGAAGCGCAAGGTGGTGAAGAAGTTGCGGGCTAAGGCACAGCAATGCTCCGATATCTATCTGGCTACCGACCCTGACCGCGAGGGTGAAGCGATTGCTTGGCATTTGGGGCAGGTTTTGCAGGTGGAGCCGGAGCGGTTGCACCGCGTAGTTTTCCACGAGATCACGGAGGAGGCGGTGCAGAAAGCCTTCGAGCAACCGCATGGCTTGGATATGAATCTGGTAGATGCGCAGCAGGCGCGCCGTATTTTGGATCGCTTGGTAGGCTACCAGCTCAGCCCGCTGCTCTGGCGGAAGATACGTAGTCGCCTCTCGGCAGGGCGGGTGCAGTCGATTGCTCTCCGGCTGATTGTGGAACGGGAACGCGAGATTAACGCCTTTGAGCCCGTGGAGTATTGGTCGCTGGAAGCAGAACTCCAGCCGCAACAGCCGCTGGCAGGCAAACGCCCGCTCTTCACGGCGGAACTGGCGCGCATTCGTGGGGAGAAAGTGGAGTTGCGGAGCGAGACTGAGGTTCAGCTTATTTTGGATGAGTTGGCCGAGGCGGAGTATGTTGTCTCTAAGATACGGAATGGGAAACGTCGTCGCCAGCCGGCGGCACCCTATACCACCAGCACAATGCAGCAGGAAGCTGCGCGCAAGTTGCACTTTTCGGCACGCAAAAGTATGCGGATTGCGCAGCAGCTCTACGAGGGCCTCGATCTGGGCGATGGCAAACCAGAGGGTCTGATTACCTATATGCGCACGGATAGTACCAATGTGGCGAAGTCCGCGCAGCAACAGGCACGCGATTACATCGCCGAGCATTACGGCGCGAAGTTCCTGCCTGCCCAGCCGCCCAAATATGTCACTAAAGCCAAAGGCGCGCAGGAGGCGCACGAGGCGATTCGTCCCACGGTGGTTTTGCATTCCCCCACGGCGATTAAGAAATATCTCTCCCGGGATCAGCACCGGCTCTATGATCTGATCTGGCGTCGTTTTGTCGCTAGCCAAATGAACCCCGCACTCTACGATACCCGTCGCGCGGAAATTCTGGCCGGTCAGGACGCGGAGCAACCTTATCTGTTCCGGGCTGCCGGCTCAACGCTGCGTTTTCCCGGCTTTTTGGTGGTTTATGAAGAGAAGACGCAGACGGATGATAATGGTGGGAAGCAGCCGAAAAAACGTTCTTTGCCGGTGCCGCCGTTGCCAGTGGGTGCTCTCTTGGATTTGGTGCGCTTGCTGCCGGAGCAGCACTTCACGCAGCCGCCGCCGCGTTACTCTGATGCCAGTTTGATCCAAACTATGGAGAAACATGGCATTGGGCGACCTTCTACTTACGCCTCTATTATCTCCACCGTCCAACGACGGGGTTACGTGAAACGCGAGCGCCGTCGGATGGTGCCGACAGATATCGGGGAATTGGTCAATGATATCTTAGTGAAACATTTTCCAGAGCTGATTACGGTAGACTTCACCGCGCAGCTGGAACGCGAGTTGGACGAAATTGCTGAAGGCCAGCGCGCTTGGCCCACGCTGCTCCATGAATTCTATGGTCCCTTTGAGAAGGCGTTGGAGAAGGCTGACCAGGCTATTCCCAAGATGCGACAAAAGGAATACGTGGGGCGTGATTGTCCCCAGTGCGGCGAACCGCTGCTGGTGAAGTGGGGGCGCTATGGTAAATTCATTGGCTGCTCCAACTTCCCCGCTTGCCGGCATACTGAACCGTGGGTGGAAAAATTGGGGGTGCATTGCCCGCAGTGCGAAACCGGAGAAATCGTGATACGCCGCACCAAAAAGCGACGGCGCGTCTTCTATGGCTGTTCCAACTGGCCGGAGTGCGAGTTCACCTCGTGGAAGAAACCGCTCCCGCAGCCCTGCCCGCACTGTGGTGGATTACTGGTTGAAGCGCGCAGAGGAGTGGCGGAATGTACGGTCTGTGGCGAGACGGTGGCTCTAGAGAAGTTGCCTGTGCTGGAGAAGGAGACCGCCTAGTTATGGTGGAGACTCCAGGTCCCGTAGGTGATGAGCCTACGGGACTTTTTTGTTTGTAGTAGGCGATTCATCGCCGTGATTCGGGGAACCACTGCAATATCGAGATGATATATTGTTGTTTTATCGAGGCGTTTTGCTTAGCGGGCTAAACTTCTTGCTTCCCCCTTGAGCCGAGATTATAATCTAAGCATAATCTTGCGGGTGAGGATGGGGAGGCGCAACCATGAAAATGCAACGTGGGTTAAGATGCCTATGGCTGGTGGTTATCTACTCCTGGTTGCTGGGCGGCTGTGGATCATTAGCCAAGGGTATCTTCCCCGCACATCCTCCTCCCGCCACCACCACCATTGTCGGGAGCGCTATGCCCACTCCGTTCGTGCCGCCGTTTGTAGCGGGGCTGGAACTGCCACAGGGGTTTGAGATCACTGTGATCGCCAAGGGATTGCAAGAGCCACGCATGATGGCTCTCGGCCCAGATGACTTGATCTATGTTGCGGAGATGGTCACGAGCCGCGCGCGGCAGGGGCGGGTCTCGCGCTTTGATCCTCAAACTAGGGTGTTGGAGGAGGTAGTGACGGTTGGCTTGCGTAACCCTTCCGGATTGGCCTTTGATGAAGTGGGGAATCTCTACGTGGCGAATGAAGAGCGGGTGGTGCGCTACGCTTACAAATATAATGAGCATTTGGAGAAGCAGGAGTTTGTCAAGGTGGTCGAGGTGGTCATTTCTGAGTTACCGGCGGGCAGAGGACACTCTACTCGGACGATTGTCTTCACTCCTGATTATGAGGCGCTACTGGTCTCTGTTGGTTCCTCGTGCAACGTGTGTCTAGAGCGGGATGAGCGGCGGGCAGCGGTACTCCGTTATCCGGCGACTCACGTTACCTCCACACAGGGCATCACCAGTACCAGTTACGGTGCGGAAGAGATCTATGTCTCCGGGGTGCGGAATGCGGTGGGATTGGCTTTTCGCCCCGGTACGGAGGAGCTCTGGTTGACTAATTGCGAGCGCACTTGGTTGGGGGATGAATTGCCTACGGAGAGCATCTACAAAATCGAGGAGCAGTGTAGCCTGGGATGGCCCGGTTGTCATGTGGGGAATATCGTCGATCCGGATTTCGGTGACAAAGGTGCCTGCCGTGGTATGATAACTCCGGCGGTGTCGCTGCCGGCCCACGTCAAACCACTGGGCTTGGAATTCTACACCGGTACGCAGTTCCCGGTTAAATACCGGGGCGATCTTTTTGTGGCGTTATCCGGCTCCTGGAGCCGTAGTACTCCGCAGGGGTACGCGCTGTGGCATATCCCTGTAGCTGAGAACGGCGAGCCGGAAGAGCCAGAATCTTTCGTGCGCGGGTGGCTGCGGTCAGACCGCACTCACGCTGGTCGGCTGGTGGATGTGGTTACTGGTGCAGATGGTTCTCTCTACATTTCCGATGATGAGAATGGCTTCATTTATCAACTTTCTTACCAGGAAGAGCCATAATGAACCTACTGCTACTTCAAAACTAGCCCCCTGACATTTTTGATTTTGGACGCGGATTTCAGGTTTGTTTTCAGTGTATTTTCCGTGCTCGTTTGCGCTTGTCGGTGTCCTATTGTTTGAAACTGTCAGTAGCTAGACTGCAAAACTTTATTTTTCTTAGCGGGGAAGAGAATTGGAGGGGCGATGTCAAACTTTGATATTATCTTGATCTTGGTGGGGTCGGTGATGGTGGCACTAGCTGGCTATCGGCGGCTTATCGGCTCCCTGTTCTTGTTAGTCGGAGCGTATGTGGCCTCGTTATCGGCGGCGCTGCTCTATCAACAGGCGGCTTACGGCCTCGAGGCCATAGGGAAGGGGGCGCATTGGTTTGAGGGCGTGGTCTTTATCGCCATCTACTTTCTCATTTTCGCCATTTTCTTCATCATCAGTTTGTTGGCTTATGCGGATACTTCCTTGCCCAAGCTGCATTTTCTGGATCCGCTGTTGGGAGCTGCCGTGGGCGTGGCGTTAGCGGCGATTAGCATGTCGATGCTCTGGATTGGATTTAATTTCATGGTGAGTGAATATTGGGAGCCTTATGCCTCTTACGCGAATTTACAAATTTTCCATGCGGGGGCTAGGTTAGGGCCGCTCATGCGGCAGGTGTTCGCTTTCTATTTGAATTTACTCTCTCCTTTCTTCCTGGGGAGTGGTTTGCCGCCCGTCTTCTTGAACTGGTAACTTTTATCCTTTGGAGATGTTTATGTTAGGTGTTTTAGATCTGTTTATGATTTTATTGTGGGTAGCGGCCATCGTTTGGGGATTGTACCGGCACACTGTAGGCATCTTGATCTCCTGGGGTGGATTCTATCTAGTTATCATCCTGGCGGGACTTTTGGATTTAATGGTCAGTGGAGCACATAGTTTCGGGATGAAGGTAGTTATGGCTCTCTGGGGGACGGCGCAATCCATCCGTTTGTTGGAGGTTATACTATTTTCAGTGGTCAGTGGGGGAGGCTTCGTCATCTACCACCTAATTCTCCATTTCGCCAGGGAAGGGGAGAGCTATCCTGAATTTGGGTTCATAGATGGGTTGTTGGGCGGCGTGCTGGGAGCGCTGCTGGGACTGGTGCTGGCGGCCTTGCTCGGCAACTTGTGGCGGCTCGCTGTGAGTGTGCCCTGGCAGCCGTATCACCTGCAACAAAGCATGTTAGCTAACTATCAAGCTAGTCTACTGGCTCCTCGCTTACAAGGGGTATTACGTATCTTTAACAAAACCCTGCTCCCTTTCTTTTTCTACCAACATCCGCCCGTGTTTTTTCGCTGACTCGCCGACTCGCCGACTCGCTCACTCGCCGACTCGCTTTATCGTTTTGAGGAAAAATGAATCATCATTGGGAAACTTTAGAATATCCGAAAATTTTAGCACGTTTGGCCAGTCACGCCGATTTTTCCGCCGGGGTAGAGTTGGCCTTGAATTTGGCGCCGGCCGCAGAGTATCGCGAGGCACGGGAACGACTCGCGCTGACCAGCGAGGCGCGGGCGCTCTTGGCGGAGCGCCCTGATTTTGTAGTGGGCGGTATCCATGATGTCCGCCCGGCGGTGGTGGAAGCGCAACACGGCCAGGTTTTAGAAACTGGGGCCTTGCTGGAAGTCTGGCAGACGTTGTTGGGAGCGCAGCGCATCTTGCGTATTTTGAAACGTTTGGATTCGCAATTCCCCGGTTTGGCCGACATCGCGACTCGGATTATTCCGCAGACGGCGCTCACCACGGCGATTGGCACTATTTTGGATCAACGCGGCGAGGTGCGGGATGACGCCTCGCCCGAACTGGTGCGCATCAGACGAAAATTGCAGGCGGCTCAATCTAGTATCCAGCAGAAATTGGGGCGGATGATTGCTTCCTCTACGGTATCCCGTTATTTGCAAGAGGCGGTGATCACGCGCCGTGCGGGACGCTACGTCATTCCGGTGCAGGCTAACTATAAGGGGAAGGTGGCCGGCATTGTCCACGATCGCTCCGCTAGTGGCGTGACCTACTTTATGGAACCGTTGGCCGTGGTTGATCTTAACAATGAGCTGCGCGAGCTGACGCTAGCCGAGGAAGCCGAAATCCACCAGTTGTTGGCCATGTTGACGTGGCAGGTCGGGACGGCCGGGGCTGAAATCGCGGCCACTATCGTGGCGTTGGCGGAACTCGACTTGATCTTAGCGCGGGCGCGTTACGCGGAGGAGCTTGCTGCCCATGTGCCGGAAATTATTCCCATTTCAGAGATCACACCGCGTGCTGAGGGCCCCAATCTGCATCCCCAGACGGTCATGCGACTGTACGCGGCCCGTCACCCGCTGTTGGATCCGGCAGAGGTGGTACCGGTGGACGCCGTGCTCAATGCTGAGACCCACCTGCTGATTATCACCGGCCCCAACACCGGCGGCAAAACGGTGACGCTCAAGACTGTGGGCTTGTTGACTTTGATGGCACAGGCCGGTATGCACCTTCCGGTGGCTGAAGGCTCGGCGCTCTCTTTTTTCACGGAGATTTACGCTGACATCGGCGATGAACAATCCATTGAGCAGAACCTCTCTACTTTTTCATCACATCTCACCAACATCATCTCCTTTCAGGAGCGAGCAGATCATCGTTCCCTGGTGCTCTTGGATGAGTTGGGGGCGGGCACCGATCCCGCCGAAGGCTCCGCGATGGCGCGCGCGTTGTTGGAGGCTTTGCGTGAGCAACGTTGCATGGTGCTGGTAGCTACCCACTATCCAGAACTCAAGCTCTACGCCAATGATACGCCGGGGGTGTGCAACGCCTCCATGGCTTTTGATACCGAGACGCTGTCTCCGACCTACCAGCTGACCATTGGCCTGCCGGGACGCTCTAATGCGTTTGCCATTGCGCGGCGTTTGGGGCTAGCGGAGACGCTAATTGAGGAAGCCGAGGGGATGCTTTCCAGCGACACCCTGCGGGCGGATGAAATGTTAGACGATTTGCATAACTTGCGCATCCAAGCGGCCCGTGCGCGCGATGAGGAGCGGCGGGCGCAGCGGGCGGCGGAGATTCAAGCTGTCGAGTTGCGGGCGCGTTTAGCTGATATTGAGGCAGAACGCCGTGAGATTTTAGCGCAGGCGACGGAACAAGCGGCAGCGGAGTTGGACACTCTGCACCAAGAGATCCGTGAGCTGCGACGCCGTTCCCAGCTGGGTTTTACCACCAGCGTGATTGCCAAGAAATCGTTGGATGAATTGAACGCTGAAGTACAGGCGTTGGCAGCGGAGTTGCCTCCCGTGGAGCCGCGCTCGTTGGTCGCGGAAATCTCTTCTCCCGCCGCAGCGCGTTGGGATAGCACTCCCGAGGTGGGGGATACGGTGCAGGTGCTCTCCTTGGGGATGGAAGGGAAGATCACCAGCATCTCCGGCGACGAGGTCGAGGTGCAGGCGGGAGCCATCCGCACGCGGGTGGCGTTAGACGCCGTGGTACTTATGGAGCATGAGCCGGAACCGGAGCAGCCGGTGCAGATTACAACCAGCGTCTCGTCACGGTCTAGTTCGCCGGGCGTCGAGTTAGATTTGCGTGGATTGCGGGCGTTGGAAGCGCGGCAACGCTTGGAGGATTATTTAGACGACGTGGCACTGACTGAGTTCCCCTGGGTGCGGATTATTCATGGCAAGGGGACGGGGGTCTTACGGCGCGAGGTGCGGAACTTACTGGCGCAACATTCAGCGGTTACTTCTTACCAATACGCCCCGACTCGTGAAGGTGGGGATGGGGTGACGATTGCCAAGTTGGTGAGGGCGTGAGGGGCCAGCAAAAAGGGGCAGCTTTAGCTGCCCCTTTAGCTGGTTTGGAAGTTACGGCTATTTGCTAGCCCTTGTTTTAGGGGTGGAATTTGAACTCGTACTAGAGCTGGAATCCGTACTGGAAGTGGAATCTGCACTAGCATCTGTACTGGATGAAGTGCCGGCAGCAGTTTTATCAGCCGGCTGACGAGTCCCAGGTAGCGCCGTCGAAGATTTGGCGCGATTATCGGTGACATAAAAACCCGAACCCTTGAAGATAATCCCAGCGGGTTGAATCAGACGAATAACGTCTCCACCACACTCTGGACAAATCTTGATCGGTGCTTCTGAAAAATGTTGACGGCGCTCAAAACGCAAGCCGCACTCGGTGCATTTGTACTCGTATAATGGCATTGAAATTACCTCCTGATGCCAACTTTGCTAGGCTTATTATAAGTCATTTGAGATAGTTGGCAAGAACGCGCGCGGGGTTTTGTGAAAATTGAATTTAGTTTGACAAACTTTTACTTTCCGCTATTATGGCAGCGTTGTGGGCTAGAAAGGTGAGCCGATAATCGAGAGGTGCTGAAGGCTGGGAGCTGTGCGGCAGAGTCCTCCAAATCCCGCCAGGTCCGGAAGGAAGCAACGGTACGGTACGGCTGCTGGGTGTCGCAGTTTCCTGGTTTTCAGTACCTCTCGGAGATTGGCTCGGTACCCAAGAGACCCGCAGGGGGCGATGGAAATCTCTGTCGCCCCTTTTTTCTTAGCTGAACTATTTTGAGAGTTGATGGAGCGTGATTTAAGGGCATGAGACAACGGAATCGTGTACTGGCGATGTTGGCCCTATTGGTCTTGATGGGACTGGCAGCCGGATATCGGGCTACGCAGACCTCCCTCACGTTGGTACTCGCGGGCGAGCCTCAAGAGATTCGGACGCATCAACTCACCGTTGAATTGCTCTTAGCCGACCTGGAAATTCCCCTGCGGGCAGAGGATTGGCTTTCTTCGGCTCCCGAAACCCCCTTAACTGCGGGGATGGTGGTGCAACTAACCCCTGCGCGCCCGGTGCTCTTTTTGGTGGATGGGCGCGAGTATTTGCGTTACACGCATGGGGAAAACCCGGCCGATCTCCTGGCGCAGGAGGAAATCCAATTGCAGCCGCACGACACCTTCGCAGTACGTGCTCCGCTAGCTAGCGATCCTCCTGGCACGCGCTTTCGCCTGGTGGTGGAGAGATCTCTGCCGGTGGTGTTGATCGAGGGTGCGGTGCAGACCACTTTTTACACCGATGCTCCTACGGTAGGAGCGGCGTTACTGCAAAAAGGAATTGAGCTCTATCGCGCTGACCGGCTTTTCCCCGCTCCGAGCACGCCGGTACATAGTGGATTGCATATTCGCCTAGACCGTTCAATGCCTGTGCGCGTGCAGTTGGATGGACATACGATCCGCACGCGCACCCATCGTGATCGCGTGGGGGAGGTGCTGGCAGATTTGGGCATTCTCCTCAATGGTCTGGATTATACTACTCCAGACTTGGCTGCTACTCTGAGCGAAAACACTGAAATCCGGGTGCGCCGTGTGACGGAGAGTGTGTTGGTTGAGCAAAGTCCTATTCCCTTTGAGACAGTGTGGCGGCCCGATCCCAATATGGAATTGGACCACCGGGGTATCACACAAGAGGGCGCGCCGGGAGTCCTAGAACGCCGGATCAGGTTGAGTTACGAGGATGGGCAGCTGGTGGAGCGGCGGGTAGAGAGCGAGATGGTGGTGCAGGCGGCTGCGGATCGGGTGATGGGATATGGAACCAAAGTGGTGGTGCGCCCCTTGGAGACTTCCAGTGGGGTGGTGGAATACTGGCGAGTTTTCCGCGTGCTGGCCACTTCGTATAGCGCCTCCACGGCGGGCGTTCCTAAGAGTAATCCACATTATGGGTATACCGCTACTGGCATCAAGATGCGCGATGGGATTGTCGCTGTGGATCCCCGTTTGATCAGTTTAGGCACTAATCTTTATGTGCCAGGTTACGGGTTGGGACTGGCCGCTGATATCGGGGGAGCCATTAAAGGTAAACGGGTAG
Organism: Chloroflexota bacterium; assembly: GCA_034717835.1. Lineage (GTDB taxonomy): Bacteria > Chloroflexota > Anaerolineae > B4-G1 > SLSP01 > G713. The sequence continues at coordinate 28,824 of JAYELZ010000177.1, read as the reverse complement.
ATTTAGGGTATAGTGATGAACACCTACAACTTTGGTATTCCTGGGTTGATGTTTATCTATTAACTCCGGTGCCGGCTCAAATTAACTATCTAGGTCCTTAGAAATAACTATGGAGATAGAGAACCCCCGCCATGTTTTAGCTCGTTATGGATTGCACCCGCGACGCTCGCTGGGGCAGAATTTTCTCGTCCACCCGACGGCTCCGGGGCGCATTGCTGCCGGGGCGGAGATTGGGCCGGGGGATACGGTGTTAGAGGTGGGCGCTGGGGTAGGGACTTTGACTGCGGCCCTCGCCGCGCAGGCCGGACGAGTAATCGCCGTGGAAACCGATCCGCAGTTGTTGCCGGTGCTCCAGGCGGAATTGGGCACGCGCGAGAATGTAGAGATTGTGCCGGGTGATATTCTGGAGCTAGATCCAGTTGATCTATTGGACGTAACACCTGTGGAATCCGTCCCTCTGTGGGGGGAATGGCGTGATAATTACCTGGTGGTGGCCAATCTCCCTTATTACATCACCTCGGCGGTGATCCGTCATTTGCTGGAAGCGCGAATCCGGCCAGCACGGATGGTCTTCACCGTCCAGTACGAGGTGGCCAGACGCATGGTGGCCGCTGATGGCAAGATGAGTATTTTGGCCCTCAGTCTATATTTTTATGGCAAGCCACAATACCTCTTCCGGCTTAAACGCGGCGCATTCTATCCTGCTCCTAAGGTAGATTCGGCGGTAGTACGCCTGGATTTGTACCGCGAGCCGCCGTTAGTTCTCCCGGGAATTGAAATTTTCTTCCAAGTTGTGCGGGCGGGATTTGCCCAACGTCGTAAACAGTTGCGGAATACATTGGCGTCGGGGTTGCACTTGACTCCACAAGTTGTCGAAGAAGCGTTTGCCGCTATTGACGTTGCCCACACACGACGCGCTGAAACTCTCTCGCTAGCGGAATGGGAAATTGTGATTCAGGCGTTATATCCGCTTTTGTATTCCTGAAGCTGAGTTCCCCTAGCTGTTGGTAGTGATTCTCCTCGCTGGTCGCAGGAACTGAATAATAGCTTGCTTTTTGTGGCGTTATCGTATATTATAGCTGTGAGATAGTGAATGCTTCTTGCGTTCCTGGTATGGAGAAATGCGATGCGGCTGGCTAAGTGGGCGTGGCTGATGGGAATAATGGTGTTGGTGGGAGTGCGCTGTAGTGGTGAGGCCATTCCTACTGGAGTAATGGCGCCTCGCAGTGAAGAAGCTGCAGTTGTGATTCCCACTTCAGCCCCAATCTCGACTCTGACGTTACCTCTAGAGCAGTCTTCTCCAGGAGATGTTATTCCCATAATCGGATTTGAAGGCTCCGGCATTGTCCGTGTGGGCGAACGTACTCCGCTGAATGTGAAGATCTGGGGAACGTATCCGATCAACGAGTTGACCTTGGAGATCAAGATCTCCTTGGATTCTCTTCAAGTCAATACGCCCGATGGTCTCACCGACCAAGTCGTGATTCCAGAAGATTTCCCTCAGAGCGCAGAGATCGGGCGTAATGAAGTAGATCAAGCGGGCATATTACACTATCAGGTAAGCGGATTAGGCGAGAGCATGATTCCTAATGGGATTTTACTGATCATTCCGCTGGTGCCGCAACAGGCGGGGATTGGGATGGTGGAACCATTGGAAGCGCGCGTGACTTCCATGGATGGCGTCCTTATTCCAGTGCAGATGGCCTCTGCTTGGCTCTTGGAAATTAAAGACAGTTCTGCTGCCGTGCCTATTCGATATCCGGTTCTCTCGTTGGAAAAATTGGCGACGGACGGTTTTCTTAGCAACATTCCGGTCATTTGGAGAAGATCAACCGCAGAATTTACGAATTAAGCACGTCGTGGCTCACCGCAATTGCATACACCCCAAAACGCCCCTTGCGTAAGGGGCGTTTTGTCATAATTGGAACTAATTTTGGGGATTACTTTTTAGCACTGCTTTCCGTGGCGATCAGTTGCGCTAAAGTTTCCTCTGCTCGGGAGAGCCGTTGCAAGGTTCTCTTGCGGCCAATGGCTTCGATGCTCCCAAAGAGAGGTGGAGCCACACGTTTGTTGCTGGTAGCTACTCGCACGAGGTTGAATATCCGACCAGCTTTCAACCCTAGATCTTTAGCTAGCTGTCGCATTGGTGGTTCCATGGTGATGGCATCAAAATTTACCAGGCTAGAAAGTAATGCTTGCACCGCTTGCAAGGCTAACAGACTTTCTTGCGGGGTCATTTTTTTGCCTACCAGTTTCTCAGCCGGCGGAGTTTCTATCTCTGTGAAGATGAAATCGGTAAGTTCCACTACATCTTTCAAGCGTTTGAGACGTTCTTGAATTAGCGGGACGATCTGTTCTAGTGTTTCGGACATTTCAGCCGGCACAGGGCTGGGCACTAGTCCTGCGTCTTGCCAGAAGGGAATCAATCGTTCGAGCAATTCTTCTGGATCCATATTGCGAATGTATGTGCCGTTCAGCCAATCTAATTTATCATAAGAGAAAACGGCTGAGCTTAATTTGACGCGGGAGAGTTCGAAGGTCTCCAGTAGCTCCTCACGGGTGAAGATTTCACGTTCGTCGCCCTCTCCAGGTGACCAACCGAGCATGGCTAGGAAGTTCAGCACGGTTTCTGGTAGATACCCCTGCTGGCGGAAATCCGTCACTGAGACGGCCCCGTGGCGCTTGGAGAGTTTCTTGCCATCTTTCCCCATGACTAGTGGTACATGCACGAAAGTCGGAGGCGTCCAACCGAAGGCTTGGTACAGGAGGATATGTTTGGGCGTGCTGGGCAACCATTCGTCGGCACGGATGATGTGACTAATTTTCATTAGATGGTCGTCCACTACTACAGCCAGGTGGTAAGTGGGGAAGCCGTCGGATTTCAGCAAAATCTGGTCATCAATGCGCTTATTCTCAAAGGTGACGTCGCCCCTGAGCATGTCGTGAACGGTGGTCTCGCCAGTGTGGGGCACCTTGAGACGAACTACGTGCGGCTCATCAGGGGAAATTGCGTCCGGGGGCAAGTTGCGACAATGCCCATCGTACATGGGGGTATCTACACCGGCTGCGCGTTGCTGCTCGCGGATCACTTCCAGACGTTCAGTGGGGCAGTTGCAACGGTAAGCTAACCCTTTTTCGATTAGTTCGGTGGCTTTTTCTTGGTATAGCGCTAGACGTTCTGATTGTGTGTAAGGGCCGTAAGGGCCGCCGACATCGGGGCCTTCATCCCAATCAAGTCTCAACCACCTTAAACTTTCCTCAATGGCTTTGACAGCGTTGGGGGTGTAGCGTGAGCGATCGGTATCCTCTATGCGGAGGATAAATTTCCCATTATGCTGGCGCGCAAAAAGCCAATTGAAGACAACCGTGCGAATATTGCCAATATGCGGGTTACCGGTGGGGCTGGGCGCAAAACGAACACGTATAGTCATATAATTCTCCTCTTATTTTCTTTTTTGCATGCTCATTATAGCACGGAACAAAGAATGCAAAATGGCTGGCGAGTAAATTATGATTTCCCGGGGAGAAAAGAGTTAAGTTTATAGTGGATGAAATGAGGAAAATCCGTGTAATTTGTATAATCGGTGGATGAAATTTTGCGTTGATGCTGCTGAAGTAAGGCGGGCTTGCCTACCGGTTATTTCCCTGGCTAGAGATTAAAACTACAAACGACGGTGACGCATTGCCACGCTTTCTGCCAGCCCCAAGCCGATATAGGCGACTACCAGGGCGCTGCCCCCGTTGCTGATGAACGGGAGCGGTAATCCGGCCACGGGAAGTAGACTGAGGTTCATCCCCAGGTTGACTATGAGTTGGTAGAAGATGTAAGTGCTGATGCCTATCACGATGAGTTGCCCGGTGAGATCGGAAGCGTGGGCCGCGATGTGGAGCAATCGCCAGAGCAACAGTCCAAAGAGTCCCAATAGGAGTAGCGCCCCGACGAATCCCAGCTCTTCACAGATGACTGAGAAGATGAAATCAGTGTGGCGGACGCGGAGAAAATGCAATTGGCTCTGGGTTCCGGAAGCATAGCCTTTGCCCCATAGGCCGCCGGATCCGATGCTGATTAGAGCTTGATCGAGGTTGTATTGTGCCCAGGGGTCGCGGGAGGGGTCTTGAAAATTGTAAATGCGTGCCTGCATGTAGGTGGGTAGATGTGGGAGGATCAAGGGGATGGAGAGGAGGACGCTGATGCCTAGTCCTCCCGGATAGAGCAGGTTAATCCCAGAAGTAAAGAGCATGGCTCCCCAGACGGCAGCGTAAAGTGTCGCGGTGCTTAGGTTGGGCTGTTGGTACACGAGGAACCCGGCGGTTCCACTGAGGGCTAGCGAGAGTGCAAATTCTTGCCAGCCGGGGGCGTTGGGGGCATTGCGCGCCAGTAGACTGGCTTGGCTGATGATTAAGAGCAAGAGTACGGGAAAGGCTGGCTGTATGGAAACTCCTCCGATGTAGATGAAGCGTCGGACGGAGCTAATCTCACTGCTCCCAAAAATTAGGGTGAGGATTAACACCAGGATGGTGCTAACGTAAAGCAGCCATTGCAGGCTCTCCAGCAAGCGGTAATTGATAAAAGCCGTGAGTAGCATGAGCACTACCCCGATGGCCCCGTAAAGAGCTTGCTTGCGCCAGGCGTCCGCTAGAACTTCGCTGCCAATGGTGGCGCTGTAAATCATGGCCACTCCGATGCTGGTCAGCAGTATCGCAATGAGGAGTAGTCCCCAATCGAAGTATTGCCAAAGTGGTTTAGTCACAATTCAAACTTCAAATTCTTGTCGACCGCCCCGCATGGCTTTTGAGCGGGATGTCCGCTACCAGACGTGTTTCGCGTTGATTCTCTTGGAAATTCACGCGGACTTGGTCGGATTCAATAGCCAGATGTTTGGAAATCACGGCGATAATTTCATCTTTTAGTTTTTCCAACATGCCTGGTGAGATATTAGCGCGGTCGTGAGAGAGCACCAATTGCAGCCTCTGAGCAGCAATGTTTTTATCAGAGTTGCGGCGACGTCGAAATAGATTCATAAATCGCATATTCTCCTCACTTGGAGTAGTTACTAAATTTGATTATTGACGCTACTACAGAAGCCAAGATTTTTCAAAGAGTTGAAAATTAACTCACTCAATGAAGTCCAAATATCCGCCGGAATAGCGATGGTGTTTGTAGCGGGATGAAAGGTACGTCTTCGCCTTCCAAGCGCCGACTGATATTGCGGAAGGATTTGCCGGCGAGAGAGCGTTCGTCCAATACCGCTGGCCGGCCACGGTTCCCGGCGGCTAGGATGGCGGTGTCTTCGGGTACAATGCCTATCAGCTCAATGGCTAGCAGATTTACGATTGAGTCGGCGTCTAACATCGCCTCACGGCGTACTAAGGCAGGATTTAAGCGGTTGATAATAAGATGCACCGGGGTGCGTCTTTCAGCTTCTATCAACCCAATTACCCGGTCAGCATCGCGGATGGCCGAGACCTCTGGGTTGGTTACTAGCAGTATTAACTCCGCCGGTTTAATGGCGTAGCGAAAGCCATGTTCGATGCCGGCGGGTGAGTCAATGATTACATAATCGGCTCGCTCTGCGGCTTCTTGGGCGATGCGCACCATATCATCTTCGCTGAGGTCGCTCTTGTCGCAAATTTGGGCCGCCGGTAAAAGACTGAGGTTGGAGAGATGTTTATCTCGCACCAGGGCCTTGCGTAAGGAACATTGTCCCGCGACTACATTGATGATGTCGTAAACGATCCGGTTTTCCAACCCTAGCATTACATCCAAGTTGCGCAATCCGATATCGGCATCAATGCAAATTACACGTTTGCCTAATAGGGCTAAAGCTGTCCCCAGGTTGGCGGCGGTGGTGGATTTCCCTACTCCGCCTTTCCCTGAAGAGATGGTGATGATTTTTCCACTCACTATTTGCCTCCTCCTGACCACGGTTCTACAATGATGAGCTGCTCTTGGATATACGCCATCTCAGGTAGCGAGGGGCGTTGTCTGGCCCCTTCGGGCGAACGGGTGATTAACCCGGCAATACGCAGCTGCGCCGGATTCAATTCCAACGCGCAGATGACGGCGGAGCTATCTCCCGTGGCTCCAGCGTGGACGGTACCTAAGACTCGTCCCCAAACGATGATGTCACCCCCGGCGATTAGCTCGCCCCCTGGGTTGACATCTCCCATCAAGATGACGTGTTGTGGGACGCTCAACTGCTGTCCGGAACGCAAGGTACGTTTAACTAATTGTGCATTCTGTGACGTGTTGCTGGGTGTCGGAGTGGTATGGGTATGTTGTGGCAGTTGGGTGCGCAATCCTTGCTGGCGCACCAGATGTTGTATGGTGGAGTTCCCTCCGATGACCGCCCATAAAGTGAGTTCGTACTCTTCTACCAGAGCGCGCAGAGCGGCTAAAGTTGCCTCATCCAGCAGCTGTTGGGATGATAATTCTAGGATGACACGTCCACCACGGAAGAAACCCCCCGCGTCTTGGAGGGAGTTATGCAGCGCGTTCAATACCTTTTCCCAATCGTTAGAGCGCGGTTGTAGCCGCAATCCCTGGGGGGTTCCTTTTATAACTATAAACTGATTCATCACAACTCATTATAACATAAGTCGGATAGAGCAGAAGATGACGGTTGTGCTACTAATTTGTTAAAGGGCAATGAAACTTAGTGCTTTAGAGTAGGGCTAGCTTATTTCAGTAGCTAGCAGTTGACGCTCGGAGGGGTTATGTTACAATCACTCTGTTATGTTATGATGTGGGTTTAATGAAAGGGAGAATAAATCAGATGAAAGTGAAGCGCTCTCTCGTTTTAGGAATGATTCTAATTTTGCTGGTGGGTGGGGGGCTGATTCAAATTCCTGTCGGATCTACCCAAGCTCAGCAGGAGAACTTGTTGGCTAACCCGAGTTTTGAGCAGCCTTATGATGGTGGCACCGCCGGTTACTGGAAGTCCTGGGCGGAAAATAACGCAGATCTCTGTGCTGAGAAACCGGAAACGTGGGACTTCGCTTGTACTCCGAATTGGGGGCAGGAAGCGGATTACAATAGTTTGGGATTGACGCGCGGTGGTTCTTCTCAACATGTGGGAGCACAGTATATTCCCTGGCACGCGGGGGTCTACCAGACGGTGGATGTGGCGCCGGGAACACAAGTGCGTTTTACGGCCTTTGGCTATTCGCGGGCTTCCGACGAGCAACCTCCCAAAGCTTCTTTTGGGGGTAACTGGGTGCCACGGATGCAGGTGGGCATTGATCCAGAAGGTCGTGGGCAATGGACTCAAGGGGTAATTTGGTCGGGAGAGAATAATGCCTGCGATGGGTGGCAGCAGCTTGCGGTGGAAGCCACTGCGGGAGCTAGCGGTAAGGTGACGGTCTTTGTCTCCAGCCAATTCCGCCGTACTACCCCGTTAGCTCACATGGATACCTGGTGGGAGGATGCTTCTTTGACCAGCATCCAGCCGGCCGCGACTCCTACTTCACCTCCCCCGCCAACTTCGGCTGTGCCGCCCACCCCGGTTAACACCCCGACACCTCGTCCAGACGGGGCGATAGTGCATGTGGTGCAATCGGGTGACACGCTTTACGGTATCGCATTTCAGTACGGGGTGACAGTGGATGAACTTCGGCGCTTGAATGCGGGGACACTGGGCGCTAACAACGTGTTGAGTATTGGTCAGGAGATAGTGATTTCTGGGGCGCCCCAGGAGCCGACACCGGTACCCACGGCCCCGCCAGTAACGGAGGAGCCGGTTCAGGAACCGACCGTTGAGCCAACTGCGGCCACCGGCGAGGGACTGGCTTCCCTCTGCGTCAGTGCCTATCACGACCGCAACGAGGATATGTTACCGCAACTTGAGGCCGAGGAACTTCTTCCTAATGCTCAGTTTGTAGTGGTGGGTACCAACGGCCCCGCTGGCACTTATACCACCGATGGTATCAGTGAGCCTTATTGTTTTGAGAATTTGCAACCGGGTAACTACGTGTTGCGACAAGTGCCTCCAACCGGATATCAACCCACTGGGCCGGCCGAATGGGGGATCGTGTTGAGCGCCGGTCAGGTCTCTGCCCTGCAATTGGGATACCTCCGTAGCGCTGCGACTCCTGAGGAAGGTGCCAGCTCTGCGGGTGCCGAGGAATCGCCGGAGGAAACCACGCCAGGAGAATCTGGTGAGGGGAGCAGTATTCTGAACATCATCGTTCGGGTTAGTGGGATCATTGCATTAATTTTGGTACTCTTGGTGGCTGGCCTATTCATCATCGCGCGCCGCCGCCGCTGATGTGTTAATTAGTTGTTAATTAGTTGTTTAATTCGATAACGGGGCAGTGCATTCAACGGACTTGTTCTGGGGAGTGTACTGCTCTTTCAATGTTCTAAAAGGTAAGGATGTTAATTCATGAACGCTTCTAGTAGACATAAGGTATTTGCTGTAATTCTGTTAGGGACTCTCTTGTGGGGTTGGATACTTTTCCTCCCCGGACAGACCACGGCCCAGGAGACCGGCCCGAACTTGCTGACCAATGGCGATTTTGAGCAGGGAGGCGGTGGAGCTTGGCCGTTTCAGGATAATATCCCAGAGGTGCAAGTGGCCCCTGGGTGGCGCGCTTTTTGGCTGGATAAGCGACCTTCTTATGTGACACCGGCGGCTTACTGCAGTGCCAATGATGAAAATTGCTCTTGGGCGCGCCCTGAGTTCCGCGATGTGAAGTCCTATGAGTTTGCCTATCGGGTTCACGGCGGCAACTATGCTCAAAAGTACTTCACTTTCAATCAACAGCATGAAGCCGGGTTGTACCAACAGGTGGCTGGCATTGCGCCAGATAGCCGCTTGCGATTTCAGATCCACATGCAGACTTGGTCTTGTACGCCAGAGGGGGCATGGAATAACTGTCCCACTACCCCTAACTCCAATAATCCCGCTCCAATGCATACTAAAGTAGGCATTGATCCTACTGGGGGTACTAATCCCTGGGCAGCGACGGTGGTTTGGTCACAGGAAGTTGAGACCCACGATGTTTGGACGGCTTTTTGGGTAGAAGCGACGGCGCAAGCTGAAACCGTGACGGTGTTTACCTACTCGCGGGTTGACTGGACCAACACTTATCCCCGTGTCAACAATGATGTCTATCTAGATGATGCTTCGCTGGTAGTGGTGGGCGATGTGGTGCCGACGGCAGCCCCTCCGCCGCCAACCTCGGCCGTGCCACCAACGCCGTTTTCCACAGCCACTCCGCTGCCCAATGGCGCGGTGATACACACTGTGGTATCCGGCGATACTTTGCTGGGCATTGCATTTCAATACGGCGTTGACCTGGATGTATTGCGCAGCCTTAACGCTGGTTCGCTGGGGCCGAATGATATGCTCTCCATCGGACAAGAGGTGGTTATTTCTGGCCAGCCGATCAACATGCCTACTCCCACTCCTGCGCCGGTCGAGGAAGAGCCGGTGACAGAGCCGACGCCTGTTCCCGGTGCGACGGCAGCCATCCCAGAGTCAGGAGCGTTGGGAGGAGGAGCCTCTCTCTGTGTATTGGCCTATAATGATCGTAGTGCGGATATGCTCTATCAAGCCGCCAGCGAGGAATTGCTGCCCAACGTCACCCTCTCCGTGGTGGGGACCGGTGGTCCGGCGGGTACCTATACCACCGATGGGTTGAGTGAACCTCACTGTTTCCAGAATTTGCAGCCGGGGAATTATGTAGTGCAACAACAAGTGCCTGCCGGTTACGTGATTTCTGGGCCAGAAAAATGGGGAGTTCTGTTGGGAGCAGGACAGAGCTATGCTTTGCAAATGGGCTACACGCGCGGAGAGAATAGCGCCGTAGAGGTTACTGCCTCTCCCGCCGAGGAGACCGCTTCAGAGGCAGCGGGAGCAGACGAGTCCTCGTCAACCAGCTTGTTGATGACTATTATCCGCGTGAGTGGTATCTTGGCCTTGATCTTGGTGATTATCGTAGGTGTGCTTTTCGTCATCTCGCGGCGACGTTCCTGAACGATCAAGACGTTCATCAGCCGCTCTCCTCTTGGAGAGCGGCTGATTGTATTCCGAGGCGGCTCGTGTTCACTCGGTCTCTTTACTCTGCCTGCAACTGGATTACGCACTATCTATACCCATTTGCGGCTAAAGAATCTTGCGCTATAATCAATCTTGATAGGCATTTTGATAGCTTGTTGTCAAGATGCAACTAAGAACTACTGTACTGCCGTCGTCGGCGGTGCTAGTGTGCTATAGCCAGATTTTTCGATTCCAAGGCTCCTTCGGTTGGAGCATTTTGTAATTTTCGGTGTGTATGATGCAAGGATGTCTCTCTGTTTGCCTGTGGCTGTTGGATAGGACTTACTAATAATCTTTTTTAGGAATGAGATTGGTGTAACAGGCTAATAGGGAGCCCGTGAGCGTTCTATGACGATAGAACGTAGGTTCTGTGCATCTACTACGGCTATGGCGTTGCTGCCATAGCCGTTTTTCGTTAGGGTGGTACGGCGGCATTGATGCTGGCGAAACATGAGTCTGAAATCGTTGACTCGTCTTAGTAAAATTGTGTTGAGGGCGGATATGGCCGGTAAAATTACTGCGCTGCGACTTCAAAAGCGTTCTGAACGGCGCGTGAATGTCTATCTGGATGGCGAATTTGCTTTTGGGTTGGCAGACATTGCGGCTTATCCTCTCCGCGTGGGGGACTGGCTCTCTGATGAGAAAATAACCGATTTGCAAGAGACCGATTCGCTGGAGCGCGCACGTGATAAGGCGTTGAGCTATCTCGCTTATCGCCCGCGCAGCACTTGGGAGTTGCAACGCTATTTGAATAAGCGCGAATTCCTTGAGCCAGTCGTGAGTCAAGTGCTGGCCCATTTACAGGCGGTGGGCTTGGTGGATGATTTGGCCTTTGCGCGCTATTGGATCGAGAATCGTGCGCAGTTTCGTCCCCGAGGAGCCTTGCTTTTGCGACAGGAACTTCGTCAGAAAGGTATCGCTGGCTCTATCGTTGACGAGGCCTTGCAGGATTACGATGAAGTGGCTGCGTTGCAAAGGGTCGCTCATAAACAAGCGCGTCGGCTGCGGCAGCTGCCGCCCGAAGAATTTCGCCAACGTTTGACACAACGCCTTGTCCGTCGGGGGTTCTCTTACGAGAGTATTCGCGACGTTATTACTGATTTTATAATCCAAAGTGAGGGTGATTTATGAAACCAAATGTGATATTGTTCCAGCTCATAGCCCTGGTGGTGGGAGGAGTGTTGGGGTATCTGCTCCGTCAGTGGTTTTATTACCAACAGGTGGGTGCTCTAGATGCGATGAAAAAGCGTCTGCTGGCGGCAGCTGAAAAGCAGGCTCACGATGTGGTATTGACCGCCCGCGAGCAGGCTCAAGAATTGCGGGATAAATTGGAGCAGGAGGTTGAGGAGCGCCGGGCACGTTTGCGTCAAGATGAAGAGCGACTGCGTCAGGAGGAAAAGCGTTTGCATCAGGAAGTTGACCGGGTGCAGCAACGGCGCGAGCAGATAGATGAGCGTATTGAAGATCTGGAGCAGCGAGTGCTACAACTCAATAAGCGACAGAGCCTCTTGGATAAGCAGCGTAATGAGTTGCAGCAGATTGAAGAGCAGCAGCGGCAAGCACTGGAGCGAGTGGCTAATCTTTCGATAGAAGAAGCCCGCGATATTTTATTGGAGCAGGTGACTAAAGAGACCCATCAAGATATGGCCCGTGTGATCCGTGAGGAGGTTGAGCGTGCCGAGGAGCGCTCCGAAGATGAGGCGCGTAAGATCATTACCACGGCTATCCAGCGGATTGCCAGCGAACAGGTGGCCGAAGTTACTACTCGCAATATAGAAATCCCCTCTGATGATCTCAAAGGGCGCATTATTGGACGTGGCGGGCGCAATATCCGTCTCTTTGAACAGAAATCTGGAGTGGATGTGATTGTCGATGATACGCCAGAAATAATTACCATCTCCTCTTTCAACCCGGTACGCCGCGAGGTAGCGGCGCGGGCTATGCACAAGTTGGTCGTTGATGGGCGCATTCATCCCGCACGTATTGAGAAAATTTTGGGCAAGGCGGAGCAGAAAGTTGAGAAGATCATCCGCGAGGAAGGCGACCGGGCCGTCTACGAGGCTGAAGTGCCTGGTCTGAATAAGGAACTGCGTAAATTGCTGGGGCAACTTCATTTCCGCACCAGCTATGGACAGAACCAGCTCTTGCATTCCATTGAGGTGGCTAAACTGGCCAGCCTGTTGGCCGCTGAGACGGGCGCCAACGAAGAAATCGCGCGGGCCGGCGGGTTGCTCCATGACATCGGCAAAGCAGTGGATTTCGAGGTGGAAGGCACCCATGCCGCTATCGGCGCCGATCTGGCGCAGCGGTACGGTGTTTCGGATGTGATTGTGAATTGTATCGCTGCGCATCACCACGAGACGGAGCAACTCTCGCTGGAAGCGGTCTTGGTGGAGGCCGCCGACGCGATTTCCAGTGCCCGTCCTGGGGCGCGCCGGGAGAGCTTGGAGCATTATATCAAGCGCATCCGCACCCTGGAAGAAATCGCCCGTTCGTTCAAGGGCGTGAAAAAGGCTTATGCGATTCAGGCGGGACGCGAGGTGCGCATTATCGTCCGCCCAGACCACGTGGATGATCTGGCAGCGTTACGCCTTTCCCGCGATATTGCGCGCAAGATCGAAGATTCGTTGCAATACCCTGGCAAAATCAAAGTCACTGTAATCCGTGAAACGCGGGCGGTGGAATATGCCATGTAGTCGCGGGAAGACGTGTTAGCTGCTCGCTCGGAGCGGAACGTGGGGAGCTAACGGAGGTCAGGATGGCGTTTCCCACTACCGCAGAGTACTTTGCAGAGTTGGTGGCTGAAGCTCTGGCGGAACTCCCGGCTTATTTTAGAGACAATCTCGCTAATGTGGAGATTCTCGTGGAGCCGTGGGCGGATCGTAGAACTATCTCTCAAATGGGCGTCCATGACCCGAGGCAGTTGTTAGGGTGTTATCACGGAATCCCACGTACCAAACGGACCAGTGGCTACAACTTGACGTTGCCAGATAAAATTAGCCTGTATCAGCAGTCCATTGAATTGCGGGTACATACGCAGCAGGAGCTGCGGGATTTGATCAGCCATGTGCTGCGCCATGAAATTGCCCATCACTTTGGTATTGATGACGAGCACTTGCGCCAGATTGGCGCGTATTGATTTTCTATGTAACTACAAGCGGCCCGCCAAATACTCAGCGGGCCGCTTGGTTATAGTTTAGCTACTCTAATTCTAAGCTCTGTTGGATAGCGGGAAGGTAATAGCTCTCAGTATATTCCTTGACCATGCGGCACGTGGAAAACTGGGAGCCTACGGTGCTGATAGAATCTTTCATCATCCGGACCCAATCGCGAGGAACCCCATCTCGGTCTTGTTGGTAATAGAGGGGGATGACTTCCTCTTCTAAAGTGCGATAGAGTGTTTCCGCATCAGTTTCGTCCTGGCGCCATTCTTCCGAGAAATGTTTATCACTATCCAGACTCCACCCGTTGCGCCCATTGTACGCTTCCGCCCACCAGCCATCCTCCACGCTTAGATTTAGCACGCCGTTGAGGGCGGCCTTCATGCCACTGGTACCACTGGCTTCCATCGGTTTGCGTGGCGTATTGAGCCACACGTCCACCCCCTGTACCAGGTAGCGGGCGATGTGCATATCGTAATCCTCTACAAAGGTGATCCGTCCTCCCATCTCTGGGTTGCGTGCCCAATTGTAAATCTCTTGTAGTAAACGTTTCCCTGGTTCGTCGGCGGGATGGGCTTTTCCGGCGAAAATGAATTGCACCGGGCGGTAGCGGTGATGAATGAGCTCCTTGAGCCGTTCAATATCGCGGAAGAGCAAGGAGGCACGTTTGTAAGTGGCAAAGCGCCGGGCGAACCCGATGATTAACGCATCCGGGTTGAGGAAGATGCCAGCGGCCAATAGGTGCTCCGGGGTGGCCGTGTTGGTGATGCGCGCGTCGCGAGCCCGCTCCCGCATGATATTGAGCAATTTCTGTTTCAGATGGGTATGTGCTGCCCAGAGCTCTCTATCGGGCACTTCTTCTATGCGGCCCCATAAGCGGCTTTCACTCTGACGCTGCATCCATTGGGGGCTGACATACTTGCGGTAAATCTGATTCATGGCCTCTCCGGCCCACGAGGGTAGATGTACCCCGTTGGTGACATATCCGATGGGAGTGTCGGCGGCCTCTTTCTCCGGCCAGAGATTACCCCACATCTTCCGTGAAATCTCTCCGTGTAGTTTGCTGACGCCGTTGGTTCGACCGGCCAACCGCAAAGCTAGCGCGGTCATATTGAAGGCTCCGTTGTAGCTCCCCAGGGCCATAAATTCGTCGCGGCTGATGTGCAACTGTCCCCAGAGGTTATGGAAATACTTCTCCATCATGGGGAAAGAGAAGGTGTCATGGCCTGCCGGTACGGGAGTATGGGTGGTGAAGACCGTGCTGGCTTGCACTCGCTCTTGGGCCTCGGCGAAAGTGTATCCTTGGGCAACATACTCGCGCAGTCGTTCCAGCACCATGAAAGCGGAGTGCCCCTCATTGAGATGCCAGACCTGGGGCGCCACTCCCAAAGCGCGGATGATATGGACCCCCCCGATGCCGAGCAAAATCTCTTGTTGGATACGCATTTCACGGTCTCCGCCGTAGAGGCGCGCCGTTAGTTCGCGATCCCAGGGGGCGTTTTGTTCCAAGTCCGCGTCCATCAAGTAGAGCGAAACCCGACCAACTAGTATCTCCCAAATGCTCAAATGAATCTCACGATCGCCGACCGTGACGCTGATACGGCAATCCTTGCCGGCGGGACAGTAAGCCGGGCGCATAGCTACTTTATCAGGTTCTAGAGAAGGATAACTGGCTGTTTGCCAACCATTGTGGTCCATATTCTGACGGAAATAACCCTGCTCGTAGAGGAAGCCCACGCCGGTAAAGGGCAGCCCCAGATCGCTGGCCTCTTTGGTATGATCGCCGGCCAGCACTCCCAGGCCGCCGGAATAGATGGGCAGTGAAGTATGCACGCCGAATTCGGCGGAGAAATAGGCAATGGGGTAGGGCTTCATTTTGGGGTAGGTTTGTGAGTACCAGAGATTATTACTCTTGATGGCGTGATCAAGTTCTAAGATCACGCTGTCGTATAACCTCAGAAAAGAGGGGGTTTGGGATATCTTGGTAAGCCGTTCTGGGGAAACCTCTTGGAGAATGCGCACGGCGTTGTGACGAGTCGTGATCCAGGCCGTGTGATCTAGTCTTTTGAAGAGCTCGCGGGCGGGGCGATGCCAGGTCCACCAGTAATTGTGCGCCAGCTCCTTTAGCCGGGAAATCCGTTGGGGGATCTTCTGCGCTAGGGCAACATTTTGATTAATTTCCATTAGCACTTCTCCTTAAAACATTATGGTTGGATGATCAATAACAAACCAAACATGGCGGTTGCGATGAGGATAAACTCCCAGATCATACGGTGTTGAAGTTTACCTAACAGGTGTTGATAACTTATGCCAGTGCCCACATACAATCCCAAAGTTAGCAACATGGCCGCGGTCCACGGGGAGATAGACCAATAACTCAATATCCAGACCAATTCACCCTCCAGCAAGGAAATCACGCCACCCCAGAGGAAAACCTTCCGCGCGGTCACTCCGCTAGCGCTTAGGAGATCTAAGCTCAATAAGCCACTTAAGATGATCACAGCCGGGCCGGTGACCAGCGCGCGTTCTTGCGCGTTGAGCAGGATGCCGAATAGTAAGCTGGCTAGTAGATAATCGGCGATATTCAAGAGCGTGCGGAGGCTGGCATAGTGAGGGGTATTCAATGCAAAGACTTGATAGGTGAGTTGGATGATGCCACCAATCAGTAGCCCGGTCAAGAGGAGGCTACCTAACCAAGTAGGCCAAGAAGGGGCATTGAGCAGCAGTAAAGAGGCAAATAGCGCGCTTAAAGTGGGAGTGATGAGTGAAAATAACAAGGCTCGCTCTGGGGAGCAATTTTTGGGGTGTGTTTGCATTAGAGAATAGGTTCCACTACTCACTAATCCTATCAAAAGGAGAGAGAGCAGCCAGTTGTTGCCTAGCGTAAAACCTAATGGAGATCCAAAAATGCGGCGTACATTCCACGAATAAGTAGGCAAGTCTACAAAATGAAAGAGCGTGGCCCCTGTTAAAAGCATTGCTAATAGCGTACTGAGACGATCTTTTGCCATTAGTTGACTGTGGTGCTGCCGATTTGTCATCTGATTATTGTAAATGAATGAGAATGATTGTCAACCAGTAAAGCATAGTTGACTTATTTCAAGGTTGTTCATATAATGAGTTGGCTGTGGATAGGAGCCCCTGTATCAAATCCTATCCACAAGTAACTAAATATACAGTTTTAGAAGGAGGAGTTAGAAATGTCTCGATTAAGAGTGGTTTCAGCATTAATGTTGTTGGTGTTATTGGTGACGGCGGTGAGCTGCAAATCCGAGCCGGCGAATTTATTGGAGAAAGTTGAGCAGGAAGGTAAGCTCATCGTGGGAACTTCGGCTGATTATCCCCCCTTTGAGTTTGTGGATGAGGATGGGAATTACGATGGCTTCGATATCGTCTTGATGAATGAGATCGCCAAACGGATGGAAGTCGAGGTAGAGTGGCAGGATATTGGCTTTGACGGGCTGATTGGTTCCCTCCAGACGGAGAAAATTGATGCCGTCATCGCGGCCATGAGTGCTACGGCGGAACGTGATGAACAAGTGGATTTCACTCAACCTTACTACATTGGCAAAGATGCCGTGCTGGTAGCCGCAGACGCCGACTTTGAAATTACGTCGAAAGAGGATTTGGCCGGCAAGAAAATCGCCGTGCAAACTGGCACCATCCAGGAAGGTTGGGTGGATGAGAATATGTCTGGTGAGGATATTTCGCGTTACGAGCGCGCCGAGCAAGCCGTAATGGACCTCAAGAGCGGGCGGGTGGATCTGGTGGCGATGGATTTCTTCGCGGCTTCCAACTACCTGAAGGAAGGTGGCGTGGAATTGGCCCTGGAGACCGAGTTCGCCTCTGAGCACATGTCCATCGCGATTCCTGAAGGTTCCCAAGCTCTACAGGCTAAACTGGACGCGGTCATTCAGGAGTTGCTGGATGAAGGGTTCATTGAAGAGCTAGCGTTGCAATATCTAGCTGAGGAGTAATTTGATTTATGGGGTCTAAAGTCCTTCAAGCCCTGCCGTACATGTTAGGTGGGATTGCTTACACGGTAGGCATCACAGTGATTGCGCTGGCGGTAGGATTGGTTATCGGGATGCTCTTGGCCCTCTTGCGTGTGTATGGTGGGAGGTATGCGCAAAAATTCGCGACCACCTACGTAGTGGTGTTGCGTGGCTTCCCTTCTCTGGTGGTGCTCTTTATCATCTATTTCATGTTGGCGCAGTTTGTCAACCTGCCGCCCTTTCTGGCCGGCTGCGTGGCGCTGGGTGTTTGTAGCAGTGCTTACCAGGCGGAAATCTTCCGTGGTGCGATACAGGGCGTGCCTTTCGGACAGATGTTGGCAGCGCGAGCGTTGGGCATGACGAAGGTACAGGCTATTACCACGGTAGTTATGCCGCAGGCGTTGCGCAACGCCATTCCCGGTTGGTCGAATGAGGCTGCCGTGGTAGTGAAGGATTCCTCGCTGGTCTATGCGGTGGGGCTGGCGGAGCTCTTGCGGCGTGCCCAACAGGTCGCGGCACGGCTCTACGCTCCGCTTGCAATTTTCGCGGTGACGGCGTTGATCTATTTCTTGCTTACTTTTGGCGTCAATCGTCTATTGGGCTGGGTGGAACGAAAGACGCGTATTCCGACGATGGTTGAAGCCCGCTAACAGAGTAATACCATGTTGAACGGGGTGGAGATGGGAAATCTTCACCCCGTTTTGTGCTAGCTGAGGGCGATTCACCGTCCAAAATGCGCTAAAGGCCGCCGCGCCGCGTGTACATGGCAGCCGGCCGAAGTCGTTGGAGGGCTGCTCTGTTTTTCTTAGTGGAGAGTTATCTTTTTTCAGTGTAGGCTTAGCCAGGAAACAGGAGGTATCATGCAAGCAAACACGGCTACTGCTAGGGCTTTAACGTGGCGACGCGGATACACGATTGCTACGTTGTGTTTAGGGCTTGTCTTCTTTTTAGGGCGAGAGTTGGGGCAGTTGTTATCTTGGGGACTTTATCGGTTAGATCTAGCTGGTAACTCCTTGATTTGGTTGGATTTTATTTACTTCTACCCGCTCGCGCTGCTTTTTTCCCATCCCACGTGGTACTTACTCCTCAGTGCTCTCACGGTGATAAGCGCCCTCGCCGCGCTGTTCTGGGGGTCTCGCGACAAGTTGTTGCGCGTGCTGCTGGGCTTGAGCATCCTGACGGTGCTCTTGCAGCCGGTAATCCACTCGTACCATCCGGCCGTGAGTGCCGCGCCAGGTTACGATCTGCACGTCCCGACCGCGCCTAATTGGCTGCTGGCCCCGGCCAAATTCGCCGGTGTAGGCGCCGAGTTTCGCCGTTCCGACTACCGACTTATAGGTTGGAGCACGGACGAAACGCTCTACTACGAGGAGCGTCATGGGGGAACAGTCAGACAATACATTTACCAACCGCGCAACGAGAAGCGCAGCCGTTTCTGGGTGACCATACCTTCGAATCTGGTGATGCAACCTGAGCGCTGGACTGGGTTGCAGCATGTCGTTGATACCAGAGTGCCACTGGTGCGATTCTTCGATATCGTGCGTGAGCCGGGCATTCTCTCGCCTAACGGGCAGTGGTACGCCTTCGTTGCCCGTCACACCTACGGCCCAGAGGATGTGATTGTGGTTTCAACTGGAGAGTAGAGGCTGCTGAAAAAACAAGCATTTCACTGCAAAGGCGCGAAGATTTGAAAATTAACCTTCAGAAAATCGACTTTTTTCTTGCGCTCTTTACAGCGAGTCTTTCCTATCTGTGTGCATCTGAGAAAATCTGCATTCCATAATAACTTGACTACCCGACTACTTGACTAACCCGATAAAAGCAGAACATCACGCTTCCGTACTCGCGCTGATCGAAGAGCTCTAAATGCTGTAGCTCCAACTTCTCGTACTCCTTGGGATGAATTTGCACCACTACCCAACCCTCTAGCGTAAGCCACTCCGGTTGCAGATCCACCAGCAAGAGAGCTTGCTTCCAAAGCCCACGATATTGTGGTGGCGCGATGTAGATGTAATGGAACGCCTCGGTGGGATGTCGCAGATAGCCGAAGACGTCGGCACGTAGCACCTGGGCGCGCTCTGCTAACTTAGTCAAGGCCAGGTTCTCGCGGATGGCTTTCAGGGGCAGGTATCCCTGCTCCACAAAGACGACCCGCTCCGCATCGCGGCTGAGTGCTTCAATACCTACCTGCCCCGTGCCGGCGAAAAGGTCCAGAAAGTGTGAGTGAACCACGCCGCGCCCCAGAATATCGAAGAAGGCGGTCTTGGCGCGGTCCGTGACCGGACGTGTCCCTGGCCCCCGGACCGATTTTAACCTCCGTCCCTTCGCCTTGCCTGAAATTACCCGCATAAGTTTTGTCTCCTGCTTGTCCGTCAAATTAGTTGTAACCGATCTCCCGACCGAGTCATCTAACCGAACCCGTTCACACTACACTACCCAGCGCATATCAATGTAATCGTGAGCTGCTTCCATATTAAGTGGTCGAGTAGTGTTCCCCACGCGCTTGTAAAATTCCTTAGTACCTTTGTATGTGAGGTAAATTGGTTCAGGGCTGGGATCTACGTGAACAATGCAAATTGTTTTACCATCGCTTTCCTCGAAAGAAACGTGCCAGTATTGAGAGTGCTCTACCCCGAGAGTATTGGTGAGCACTTGTTGTAACTTTTGCTCATAACCGTCTCTATCTTTTCCGCCTATAGTTTGCAGGTCATATTCAATGCCCAGTACAGTGCAATCATCCGCTACGCCGATTAGGAGAGTGCCTCCCTCGCTGTTAAGGAACCCGGCGATAGTTTTGGCGATGATTTTTTCGAGACCCTTGTTTACTTGCTGCCTACGCATATCCCAACGCATGCTGGATTTGTATTCCAGGACTGCACTTTCACCAGTTAGCATGTCGACCAGTGTTTGTATCTCGGGGGTGAAGTTAGTAACGAGTTCATTCATGCGTTCGTTGATGGCTTTAGCTATAAGCGCACGGCGTGAGGCCAGGAAATCCTCGTATCGATCTAGCTCCCACAAGGCAGGATCGGTGGGTATGAATTGCTTTTCTAGTGCACCAGGATATTTCCGCGCTACTTCGGGTAGATATTTGGCTGGCTCTTTGTTACCCAACTTAATGTTGGAAGTTCCGGTGAGGAATGCCCGGTTAGCAATCTCGTTCACTATCTTTTTGTGCAAATGATTTCGGGAAGTATAGCCACCGCGCTCAGAGTAGAGTAACGATGTGGGAAAAATATGGTGACTATGGATTGCATAAGAATTATCAGGGGGAAGGTCAAGTGGAATGCCGTTGAACCAATCAAGGGCCCCATATGACTTAGATAGTATGTAGGTCATACGATAGAGTGGATGCCTAGTAGCGCGACCTTCCAGGTCACTGGGCTTGACCTCAATACGACCACGATGATCAATGATAGCATTTATGAGATCCTGCCAGGGGCTATCGCTTCGTTTGATGATGGCCATATCGTGATCAAGTCGCTGGTCAGTCTGACCAGAATAGCGGGACCAGATACTGGAAGCATATAACCAGTGAATGAAGGAACGCATAGTCTGGTCGTTGTTGAATCGGACGTCGTGCTGGGATAGGTAGAATACTGCTGGTACCAGTACATTGGTGGTATTGAAATCTCCGGTTGAATGGATATTAGCGTGTCCAGCGAGCATGCTGGTAAGGTAATCAAGTACCTCGGTTAGCAAATCCCAACCTTGTTGTAATTTATCTGGCGGGGTGTCGTGGATGTTTTCAAATAATGCGCTTTCCATTACTACACTGGTCAAACAACGTACCATAAAAGTCAAGCTAAAATTAAAGTTTTTCTTTCCGAGCTCAATAATTTTGTTTTTCATAATTTGTCGGGCTTGAGGCCATTTGCCAGTAATGTGGGCCAAAGCCAGATCCGCCTTTGAGAGTGGTGTGCCTTGACTGTTTACCAGGTCAAACACGTCAATGGCATCATCTATGTTGGCAGTAGCGGGCACAAGTTGGATGGGATAAGTGCGTTTTACAATGCCGCGCAGCTTGTTCAAGTTTTCGAAATAGTGTTTAATGAGCTCGCCTAGCTGTTGACCATCATTGGTTTTTTGGGTGGCTATATTAACCGGGTCAATAAAGCCAGCGAAACAATCCGTGACGGCGACCCAGGTGGGGTCGTTTTGCATTCTCGTGACCTGGTAATATTGAAATTCACCCGAAGCCAGATTGAAGTAAAGGTTACGTGGATCACGCCTGATTTCCTCTTTACGATAGTAAGGGGGTATTTTATTTTGAGTAAACAGATAAAGAGTAGTGAGTCGTTGTTGCCCATCAAGGATTACAAGTGTGGAGCCGATCTTTTCCGGTGGGATGGTGGTATTTTTAACTGCTGGTGGCTCGCTGGTCTTCCAAAAAAGTAGGCTACCAGTAGGAAAATCGTGAAAGAGCGAAATGAGCAATTGTTTAGCTTGACTTTTACTCCAAACGTACTCGCGTTGAAACTCAGGTAAGACCAGATCTAGCTTGTTGATATTGTACATAAGTTCAGAAATTTCTGTCATAGTAATCTCCTGTTATTTTTGAACAAGCAATGAGTAGACCATGCAAGAGGTGTTCACGCTGTGCGGGCACCGGTCAGGAGACCGGCCCGAGCTCGCTTGCGCTCCCCTCTGGTTCCAATTCTTCTCCGGCTTCTGTTTCTTCTGTCGCGGTGAATGGCAGGTCTATTTCCGCGACTGCTGGTTCTTCCATCCCCACCCGTGGGGACGTGGTAGCCAGGGAGATGCGACTTAATCCGCCCAAGAGTAGCCCCCAGGTAATTCCCCACAGACCTAACGCTAATAACCCGACCAGTTGCGCGATAAATTGACCGCTGCCTCCACTGCTGAACAGCCCGGCGACGCCGGTCGTGGCTCCGCCGTTCCAACCGGCTCCCCACCGGCCATCTGCCAAGAGCGCCACGGCCAATACGCCCCAACTTCCACCAGCCAACCCTAACGCGCCGGTGGCGCTGGCATCCAGCAGCCGTAAGATCTCATTCCAGAGGTATAGCGCGAGGGGGAATGCTATGCCCGCTATCAGACCGGTGACTAACGCGCCCCACGGCGGGAGGAAAGCCGCCCCGGCCAGCGCCGCGCCCCAACCGGCGGCTAGGCCGCGCGCTGCCAGCAGCGGTTCGATATCGCCCGTGACCAACCAGGCGTAGAACTGTGAGGTTAGCACGGCCCCCGCCATGCCCAGCAGCGCGCTGAGCGCGGCGCGGTTCCAATCCAACGTCGCGCCGAAGGTGTGAAAGGGCGCGGAGAGCGCCCAGCCGGCCCACCCCAAGCCCAGCAGCAACGCGCCTAAATTCGCCAACAGTGGAAAATAAGCCGGCGGCGGTGCAGGCTGCTCTGTTCCCTGGCGACGGGGTTGCAGCAGCAAAACGCCCAGCACAAACATCGCAGGTAGCCAGAGCAGCAGGCTGCTCCCGCCAAAGTCCACGAACCCGTGGCCCAGTTCCAACGTTGTGCCCAACTGCGAAAGCCAGCCTCCGCCCCAGACCCAACAGGCTGCCACCGGTACCACCACCGTGCCGGTCAGCGCGCCCGCCGTGACCATCAGCCAGCGGCGAGCCTCGGCCAACGCCAAGACCACCAGCAACGTGGCACTTGCCACCACAGGCAGATAGGCGAGGAATAGTGCGAGCACCGTAGGCGTCACTCCTTCACCGGAGAGCGCGAACCCGGCCAGACCGATGAATCCCCAACCGGGACCTTGCACGGCATCCAGCGGCGACCAGAGTCGATCCAAGCCGGCCAACGCCGCATCGGGGTTGAGCGCGTGCGCGCCGCCCAACTGAAAAGCGTAGCCGACCAACCAATAGCCTAAGACTGCCAACGCCACGGCTAACGCGGCCAACGGCGTAACGCGGCGCGCTTGGCGCGGCGGCAAACCTCCCCACGCCAATAATAAGATCCCTACGGGCATCAAATAACCCCAGAGCCAATTTACTTCCATCAATAATCTCCTCTGAAAATAAGTCTAAAGTCGCCAGTCAAAGGTCTAAAGTCTGCTGCAAGATCAGGGCGTTGGCGTTAGTGCAGCATTTTCGTGGTCGTGGGTGTGCCCAGGAAACATGCTGGCGCCACAAAAAAACACTAAGCCGCCAAGCCGCTGAAACGCTAAGCCGCCAAGCCGCCAAAATGCGTCTCATAATCTTACCATCTCTACACGATCTGACAACGAAAAACCCCGCAAGGTGTAAAACCCTGCGGGGTGGTAAAAACCTCACGGAACCTTGCGACCTTAACGGTTACTCCGTTAGACTTCGTGCCTGCTACTTTGAACTTAGCTTGGCTCGCATTTTAGGTCTGTTCCGTGAGGTGAAACAACCTCTTACTCATATTGTACTTGGATTCCACTCCGGTGTCAATAACTCGGCCGTGATATTTGGGGGTGATCCGGTATAATTCTTTGTCGGTCACTTGTCAGCCTTTTATTTGGGGGGATTATCCAGTAGGTCTTAGTACCCCACTTTCACGCTGCTGCCACTAACCTGCACGCGGTCGCCAGTATGGATGCGGGAGATGGGCACGCGATCCACCATCGGTATCCCCCCGATAATAGCTCCCACGGCGACGATGGGTTCGCTTTCGGCGTTGATGATAGCGGCGGGAGCCAGCCCGTTGACGGCGAGCTGGTAGAGCACGTAAGACCCCACCGTGCTCCCCTTTCCGGTGGGGAAGACCAAGATCTTGCCCGCCACGTTTTCTCCTTCCAGGGGGTGGCCCCGCTCGGTGACGATACCTGTCTCGCCATCCACTCCGCCCAAAAAACCCAGAGGTTCCGTAGATACCAGGGCCTCCCCCTCAGCCGTGCCCGCTTTGATCACCCGTCCAGAAAATGTTTGCATAACTCTCCCGTCAAATCGGCAAATGGCAAATCGGCAAATGGCAAATGGTGAATAGCGTATGAGGGGGTGCTTTTCCCTGTTTGCCGTCTACTGTCTACTGTCTACCGTTTACCGTCTACCGTCTTTATCCATTCCTCCATGCGCTTCAACTGCACCTGGACGCCCGTCAGATTCCGCAGGTAGAACGCGCCCTTCGCCGAAACGGTGCCCACGGCTTTGAAGCCAAGCGCGCGCACCGGCGCGATGGCCAGGCACGCATCCGCGAACAACTGTCCACCCGCCGCCTCGATGCTGGCGGTAAAACCTTGCTTGGTGGCGGCTTCCTTCACCGGGCGCGCGCAAGTTACCCAGAGCGGGACGCGCAGCCGTCGCCCGCGCACCAACTCCGCCACGCGCGCGATCTCCGCCAGCGAAGCGTGCGGACAGCCGCTCCAGAGCAGGTCAATCTCCGCGCCCGCGTCGTTGAACATCGCGTAGCCCGGTGCCAGCTCGGCGATCGTCACAGTTTCGTGCTCCGCAGCCAACATTATGCCTGCACGCGCTTCCGGCGTCACCCCGGCGACGTGGTAGAGCGCCACCGCGCCGGTCGCGGCCAGTGCCGCGCCCAACGCCTTGAGCTTCTCCTGCCAGAAAGGCTCCCCGCGCGTCAACGGCAACCCGGTGAAGTAGGGGATGCGCTGACCTGCTATCGCTCCCACCTGCGCGCCCAACGCGCTGTAATCGGACATGGTGCGCGGGGCTGCCGCTACCTTGACGTGTAGCGTGGCGCGGCGGTTCTGCTCCAGATGGAGGCCGTAGTCTCCTGTGCGGCCCGTCAACGCGGCGGCGATGGCGCCCGGCCCGCCCTCGCGGTTGGTGCGCGCTCCCCGGACGCTGTTGGCGTAGGAGACGGCGGAGGATTCGGCCCAGGCGAGATGCTCGCCCGGTTGCGGCGCGTTGCCAATGAGGTAGGGCGTACAGGTGGGGTGCGGGCGGCCCGCGCTTACGCCCATCTGCGCGAACGCCGCAATCACCGCGTGCTGCTGCGCGGCGAACTCCGGCCCGAAGCCCTGGATGCGCCACGCCTCCAAATCCATCGCCGCCGGGTTGAGCGTGGTCGGGACGCGCACCTGCGCGCCTTCAGCGGCCCACTGCTGCAAAAAGTCCAGCCCTGCTTGGCCGAGGTTGCGATAGGAGACGCCGGAAATTTGCACACTCACCACCGGGATCAGACGTTCCGCGCCGTAAATCTGGCCCAGCGCCACGATAATCTCCATTGCGCGGCGCAGCGCGGGACCGTCCGCGCCGGCCAGCCAGGCTTTTTCTATTGCTGTTAGGTGCATGGTTGGTACTCCTTTGGTACGGATGGGGAGGAAAGAAGGCCTGATAATGGTTTAGCTTGGGTACTTGGCAGTTGCGACGTGAGCGGAAAGTGGACTAAAAGGCACCGAGTGCAGCGATCTCTTTCCGAATCCCTCGAATGCGACACTCAGACTTGCGCTTTTCGCAATATTTTTACTGCGCTCTCGGCGGAACGACGGTCTCTGGTACTCAATAAATTTTTCACCACAGATTACACTGATTTTTTTCATTTTTTCCGTGCTAATCCGTGGTTAATTTCAACTCAACCCCGCGAATTCCCAAAGAGCCTAAATTATGTAGAGACTCCTCTGCCCTCACTTCACCACGATGCTGACCAATCTCTTGCCCGGCACGATGATTTTGACGACATTTTTCCCCTCGGTGTAGCGCCGGATGTTCGGTTCTGCCAATGCGGCGGCTTTGATGTCTTCCTCGGCGGCCTCGGCGGCGATGGTGATGCGACTGCGCACTTTGCCGTTGATCTGTACTGGAATTTCGCGGGTCTTCTGCACCAGCATGGCCGGGTCCCAGGTGGGCCAGGCTTGCTCGTGAATGCTGTAAGCATGACCGCGCTCCGCCCAGAGCTCTTCCGCTAAATGCGGCGTGATCGGAGCCAGCAGCAATAGGAGATTATCAACAACCTCACTCCAGAGGTCGCTGCCCCAGTAGGCAGATTTGGCCTCGGTCAGAGCGTTGACGTACTCCATCAGCCGCGCAATGGCGGTATTGAAAGAGAAATTCTCCAAGTCCGCCCCCACAGACTTGATGGCCTGGTGCATCTCGCGCCGCAACGTCCGTTCGGCTTTGGGCGTCGGGGCAACCGAGTCACGCGGTTCTACCAACACGACCTTCCAGACCCGGTTGATCCAGCGCACCACGCCCCCAATACCCTGACTGTTCCACGGGCCGCCGCGTTCCCAACGCCAACCGAACATCAGGTAAGCACGAACCGCGTCCGCACCATATTCGTTTACCAATTCGTCGGGCGCCACCACGTTCTTCTTACTCTTGGACATCTTCTCCACATCCAGATGGTAGAGAACGTCTCCCAGCGTGCCGGCCTCTTTGCCCGGCACATACACCGGCGTCCCCTCGGCCACCTGCACAACCACCAGATTCTCGCCCTCAACTGCGGTGCGCACTTTGAGGCTCACCTCGTCACGATCTAGCACCTCGCCGGCCACACAAATATCGCTGCGCTCCGGTTTAAGCCAGGAATCTTCTTCCTCAAAAGAAGTGACGAAGATCTCATCGGCCTGGAAAGCGGAACCTTCCCAAGTACCGTTAATCTCCACAAAATCGCCGGAGCGCGGCTCTCCTAAAATAATGCCCTGGCTACGATACTGGAGCATCGGCTCGCCAAAGTCCACGATCCCCGCGTCGCGCAAGACCTTGGTGAAAAAGCGCGTGTACATCAGGTGTAAGACCGCGTGCTCAGCGCCACCGGTGTAAGTATCGACCGGGAGCCAATAATTGGCCTCCTCCGCATCCCACGGCAGCTCATCCCCACGCACCGCTTCCCCCTCGCGGTAGTAAGGGCTGAGATAAGCGTATTGGTACCAGGAAGAACAGGCGAAGGTATCCATCGTATCCGTCTCGCGAAGGGCTGGCCCGCCACAGCGGGGACAGGTGGCATGCAGGAATTCCGCGTTGTACTTCAGGGGACTCTCACCCGTGGGCATAAATTCTGCATCGTCGGGCAGCAGCACCGGTAAATCCGCGTAAGGCACGGGCACAATGCCACATTTATCACAGTAGACGATGGGAATCGGCGCGCCCCAGTACCGTTGGCGGCTGATAAGCCAATCGTGCAACTTGTAGTTGACGGTGGCCTTGCCCCGTCCTTGCGCCGCCAGCCACGCCGTGACCTGTTCCACAGCGGGATGTGGCGCCGGCGTGCCGTCAAACTTGCCAGAATTGATCATTTGCCCGTGGCCGGGGTAGGCGTGAGGCAGCGGCAACGGGCGACCATCGTCCACCCACTCCTGCGCCTGGATGACGACGGGGATAGGCAGCCCGAACTTCCGCGCAAACTCGAAGTCGCGCTCATCGTGAGCCGGGACGGCCATAATCGCGCCGGTGCCGTAAGTCATCATCACGTAATCGGCAACCCAGATGGGAATGTGCTCATCGTTGACCGGATTGATAGCATAAGCGCCGGTGAAGACGCCGCTCTTCTCCTGCTCCGTGCTCAGACGCTCGATCTCTGATTGCCGCTCGGCCTCCAGCCGGTAGGCTTCTACCGCTGCCCGTTGCTCCGGCTTGGTGATGCGCTTTACCAGCGGATGTTCCGGCGCCAACACCATGAACGTCGCCCCCCAGAGCGTGTCCGGGCGCGTGGTGAAGACCAGCAGCTCGCTCTCGCCCTCCTCCGCATCGGCGGGCAGATCCTCCGGCGCGACGTTAAAACAAACTTCTGCACCCTCACTGCGCCCGATCCAATTAGTTTGCAACGTTTTAATTTGCTTAGGCCAATCAATCTGGGAGAAATCCAAGAGCTCATCAGCATAGTCAGTGATTTTGAGGAACCATTGAGTCAAATCCTTTTTAATCACCTCAGTGCCGCAGCGATCACAGAGACGCTCTTCGCCAATCACTTGCTCGCGGGCCAACGTCGTCTTGCACTGGGGGCAATAATCCACCGGGGATTTTTTGCGATAGGCCAGCCCCATCTCATAGAGCTTGAGGAAGAACCATTCCGTCCAGCGATAGTAACCGGGGAGACAAGAGGCCGCCTCGCGCTCCCAATCGAACATCGTCCCCATGGTGCGCATCTGGCGCTTCATAGCCGCGATATTGCCCAGCGTCCACTTCTGCGGCTGGATACCCCGTTGGATAGCCGCGTTCTCGGCGGGCAGCCCGAAAGCATCAAAGCCCATGGGGAACATCACGTTGTAGCCCTGCATCCGCTTGAAACGCGCGCGCACATCACTGGGCGTCATGGCGTACCAGTGCCCGATATGCAAGTTGCCGCTGGGGTAGGGAAGCATAGTCAAAGCATAGAATTTGGGTTTATTGCGATCTACGACGGCCCTATACAGCCCGTCCTCTTCCCATTTCTGCTGCCACTTAGGTT
Organism: Chloroflexota bacterium; assembly: GCA_034717835.1. Classification (GTDB taxonomy): domain Bacteria; phylum Chloroflexota; class Anaerolineae; order B4-G1; family SLSP01; genus G713. The sequence goes on along the minus strand of JAYELZ010000177.1, from coordinate 336 downwards.
CAATCTCCTGCGGATGATACTCTTTCATGCTCTTCCTCCCCATAAATATATTTCAAACTAATCTCCATTCTACCTGAAAAGATTGGAAGACCCAAGCTATCAGAAGACCTTCAGGTTGAACATCTGGAGGTCTTTTTATGCTGCTCGTAAGCACGTCTCCTCACATTTATTCCCGGCGAAAAGTCAAAAGTAACCGGCTGCCCAATAGCGGTGAATTGCTCCAAAGTAAATTTCTCTACTTGCATCTCTATTCTCCTAACCGGAACAAGCCAGAACCAAAAGAGAAACTCACCACAGAGAACGCTGAGCACGCCGAGACAAACGAGGAAGAAAATC
>JAYELZ010000176.1:0-12633 GCA_034717835.1 Chloroflexota bacterium | reverse complement strand
GTTGGTAGTCCCTCAGTAATCATGGAGTATGCGGCGGCTGCCGCGCCGACACTGCCTCCCACCAAGAGCACCGAGGCGAGGAGCGCGATGAGCACCACTACTCCAATCACGCGCAGCCATAAACTGACTCCTGTCCGGCTGCGTTGGCGGCGGCGCCCGCGTTGGGCAATGATGATGGAACGAACTATGCGCACTGATGTGTGTTTATTTCTTACGTTAGTTTGAATTTTCATGCCGTTATTATCCCCTGGGTTGGGCAGTTAGTCAATTAGTTAATTAGTCAGTTAGTCAGTTAGTCGGGTAGTCGGGTAGTTTGGTCATTCACGGCCAGGTGACGTGCGCCTTCTCGCCTTCTCGCTTCGGTGGCTCGGTCGGGAGACCGGCCACAGCTGGTTTGCAACCGCCTTGATTTCCCGCTCTCTCGCTTTATCGCTCTCTCGCTTTATTGCTTGTACACCCGCACCACCTGTGGATGCAACGCCGTGAGTACCTCATAGTTGATCGTCTCCGCCCACGCCGCCACCTCCTCGACGGTGATCTCCGCGTCTCCCTGCTGGCCGATGACTACCACTTCATCCTCTAACTGCACCCCCGGGATATAGCTTACGTCCACCACAATTTGATCCATGCTCACGCGGCCCAGGATGGGCGCGCGTTGCCCGTGGATCAAGACCGCGCCGCGATTGGAGATGCGCCGGTGATAGCCGTCGCCATAACCCAGCGGGACCAACGCCGCGCGTAACGCGCGTTTGGCCGTGTAGGTGCGCCCGTAACCGATGGCGCTCCCCGGTTCCAAAGTCCGCACGCGCACCACTAGGCTCTTCAACGTGAGCGCCGGACGCAGCGGGTAGCGGGCTTGGCACTCTGCCGAGGGATTCAACCCGTAGAGGAGTATGCCGGGCCGCACCGCGTCCAAATGCGCCTCTGGCAGGGAGAGCACGCCCGCGCTGTTGCAGATGTGGCGGAGCGGGATTTCCACTCCGGCTGCTTGCAGCTCCGCTAATAGTTGCTGGAAAGTCTGCCATTGTGCCAACATCGGGCCGCGCTCCGCCTCGTCGGCGGTAGCGAAATGCGAGAACACCCCCTCCAGCCAGACGTGCGGCAGCTCCTCGACGTATCGCACGAATGCCAGCACCTCCGCTGGGAAGAGTCCGTACCGTGACATCCCCGTATCTACCTTGACGTGGATTGCCACCGGCTGCTTGGCGGCCTGCGAAAGTTGCGTGACGAACTCCTGGTCAATAGCTGTCGGCGTCAGAGCATGTTCCAATAGCAGGGGGATGCCGGAGAGCGGCGTGTAGCCCAAGATCAAAATCGGCGCCGTGATGCCTGCTTGACGTAAACGCACCCCGTCAATCGTCCGATGCACTGTCAACCGCGTCGCGCCGGCTGCCAACACCGTCCGCGCTACCGGCATCTCGCCGTGCCCATAGGCATTCGCCTTGATCACAGCGATAATCTCCGTCTCCTCTCCTACCAACTGCTTGATGGCGCGCGTATTAGCCGCGATAGCCTCCAAATCAATCTCCGCCCAACTCACCACGCCGGCGGGCGCGTTAGCTGATTTTTCTGAACTATGCTTCATGGAACCTCCTTCTTGTGCTGCAACTTTGTGCCCATCATAAATTATTTTGGAGAAGTTTCCAGCTGTCAGAGCGTGAATTTTCTCTTTAGGGATGATACTTAACTTCGCTGAAAGGAGCTGGTTTATCGCTAAGCCGCCAAGTATATTATGAATGAAAAATGTGCTACACTAATTACTAGGGTTTGCGATGCTCAACTTTTTTAGCAATTGGGAAATTATAGGTAATGAAGGGATAGTGTGGAGAATTACTGACTAACATAAAATGGATTATTGAGCGACTACTTTGCGAGTAACCACGGAGGAGGATCACGATGGACTCAAAGGTTTTACAGCGTTTACTAGCTGCTCTCTCACTTTTTTTATTGATGGGGTTGGTGGCCTCTTGTAGCACGGATTTCTCGGCGGCGGATGAGGTACCTCCGCCACCGGCAACTCAGGAGCCGAACGGTACCGCGCCGGCGGCGCTGGCGGGCGGCGATAAATGGGAACTCTGGACGCATGGCACGCAGTTACGGGGAGCTAACATCTATCAACGCCGTGTCTATCCCGAAATTGACGGGGTGACTTTTATGGGCGACGGCCCCGTCGGGCCGCCCTATACCCAGGCGGATTTTGACCGGCTGGCGGCGCGGGGCGCGAATTACGTCAATCTTTCCCATCCGGGGATCTTCTCCGAGACGCCGCCTTACGTCGTGGATGCGGACATCCAGGCGAATTTGGATCGGTTGCTGGCGCTGGCCGCGCAAGCGGACTTGTTTGCCGTGATCAGTTTTCGCACCGGGCCGGGACGCGCCGAGTTCAGTGTCTGTTGCTTAGATGATGCTGGCGATTGGTACGACGGGAGCTATCTCCACGACTCCGTCTGGCAGGATCAGGCTGCGCAGGATGCCTGGGCCGCGATGTGGCGGTACACGGCGGCGCGCTACCGCGATAATCCCGTCGTCGTGGGTTACGATCTAATGGTGGAACCGAATTCCAACGAGGTTGGTGCGGACGCGGTCCACGCGCCATTGGATGTCTGGAATCCGGAAGATTTCTACGCCACTTACGGTGGCACGCTCTACGATTGGAACCAACTCTACCCGCGCATCACTACCGCCATCCGTGAGGTGGATACAGAGACTCCGTTATTGATCGGCGGGTTGAGCTACAGCGCGGTCAACTGGCTGCCCTACCTGGCACCGACCGGTGATCCGCGCACCGTCTACACCGCGCATCAATACGAGCCATTCAAATACACGCACCAAGATTGGGACGCGCTGGAGTGTACCTATCCTGGTACTTGTGATCTGGATGGGGATGGGGAGGCCGAGCCATTTGAACGCGACTGGCTGGCTGGCTTGTGGCAAACTCTGGCGACGTTCCAGCAGACGCATGGTGTACCGGTCGCCGTCAATGAGTTTGGTCTGATGCGCTGGGAGCCGGGCGCCGCCGCATTTATGGACGACGAGCTGGATTTGCTGGAGCAGCAGGGCGTGAACTACGCGCTCTGGGTCTGGGAGAGCTCCTGGGAACCTTTTGCGGAGGAAGTCACGGCCTTCAATTTCCGCTACGGGCCTGATCTAGCCAGCCGGGCCGACGTGGAGACGAGCGCGCTGCAAACTGTAATTTACGAGTATTGGGGGCGCAACACCGTGCGTCCCTCCTCCTGGTCGACTAGCTATCTGCCGGTGATCACCAATTCCTTCTCCACTGCCTCGGCTCGTTTGGAGGAAGTGGATGATTTCCTCTACCAGTTGCAGGGGCTGGATTTGGACGCTATCGGCGCGACGGCTTACGATCTGGTGGTGATGGATTATTCCGCGGATGGCGCGGCAGAGGGGGAGTTCACAGCGGCGCAGATCGACGCGCTCCAACATTCCGCTGGTGGGGAGAAGATAGTGTTGGCCTATATGAGCATCGGTGAGGCCGAAGATTACCGTTTCTACTGGCAAGGGGATTGGGAACCTGGCTCGCCGGCGTGGTTGGACGTTGGGAATCCCGCGTGGGAGGGCAATTACAAGGTGCGCTACTGGAACCCGGAGTGGCAGGAGATCATCTTTGCGTACACCGACCGGTTGGTAGACGCGGGTTTTGATGGTGCGTATCTGGATATCATTGACGCTTACGAATACTATGCGGAGCAAGGGCGCAGTGCGACGGCGCAGGAGATGGCCGATTTTGTGGCCGCGATCCGTGCTCACGCCCGCGCCCGCGATCCTGATTTCTTCATCTTCCCCCAGAACGCCGCCGAGTTGGTGGAGCTGGCGCCGGGTTATCTGCAGAGCGTGGATGGGATTGGGCAGGAGGATATCTACTACGGCTATGAAGACGATGATGCCCTGACGCCGCCAGAAGTCAGCGCCGCGTTGGAGGAGAATCTAGATCGCTTCTTGGAGAGCGGTAAGTTGGTGTTGACGACGGATTACGCCACCACACCATCTCATGTTGATGACGCTTATGCCAAATCACGGGCGCGGGGCTACGTGTCTTTTGTCACCGTGCGTGCGTTGGATCGGTTGACCATCAATCTCGGGCACGCGCCGGATTGAACAGAGGATGGAGAGTGGGGAATGGAGGATTGAAAATACGAAAATCTGCGTAATCTGTGGATTTATAGTTGTTGGGCCACCGCCAAATCTTGGGCCGAAAAACTCTCCGGCAGCAGTTCCCCCAGGGTGAGCTCGCGGTAATCGCCTTCTGGTCGGGCGATGAGCACCGGCATCTCTGGTGTACCGAACTCCCGCAGCACCTGGCGGCAAGAACCACATGGCGTGCCCCCATTGGGCGTCACTACCGCTGCCGCCACGATCTGCCGCGCCCCGCTGGACACTGCGGTGAAGATAGCGGCACGTTCCGCGCAGATGGTGAGCGGATAGACGGCGTTCTCCACATTCACGCCGGTGAAGATGCGCCTATCCGCGACTTGTACGGCGGCTCCTACGTGATAGTGGGAGTAGGGCGCGTAGGCGTGCTCGCGTACCGTGCGCGCGGCGGCTACCAGTTGCTCGCGGTCAATTAACGTTGTGGTCATGCTTCCTCCTCTTCTGGCTTTGATTTAAGACGCGCCGGCACGCCATAAGCGAGGCTGCCCGGCGGTAAGTCGTGCGTCACCACGGAACCGGCGCCGGTTTTGGCGCCCGCTCCAATTTTAACCGGTGCTACTAACATGCTCCCGGAGCCAATGAAAGCCCCTTCTCCAATCTCGGTGGGATGTTTGTGCGCGCCATCGTAGTTGCAGGTAATCGTCCCCGCCCCGATATTGGCCTCGGCGGCGACAGTGGTATCACCTAGATAGCTGAAGTGTCCCATCTTCGCACCCGGCCCCAGGGTGCTCTTTTTCATCTCGCCGAAGTTCCCCATGTGTGCGCCGCGACAGAGCCGCGCGCCGCTGCGCAGATGTCCAAATGGGCCGATGTTGCTCTCATCCTCCATCACCGCGTGCTCCAACACCGAGGCTGTGACTCGGCAGTGGTTGCCGATAGTGCAATCTTCGAGGATGCTGTTCGGCCCGAGCTCGCTCTCTGTCCCGATGGTGGTTTGACCGCGCAGGTGGGTGTGGGGCCAGATGACCGTATCGCGCCCGATGATGACGGTGGGCGCAATGTAAGTGGTGGCCGGATCTACCAGTGTGACGCCGGCCAGCATCCACTGCTCGTTGATGCGTTGGCGCAACAGGGCCTCCGCGCGACTCAAGTCCACGCGCGTATGGATTCGCAGCCCAGCGCGTTCATCTTCCAGCATGACCGTCGTCGCTTCCTGGAATGCTAGGCTGGCGTCCAGATTTTCCCCGCCGGCTTGCAGCTCTTGGAAGCGCGTAGCGGGCAGCAGATAGGCGACACACTCTTCTCCGCTGACCAGCTTGCTGGCGAATGCCGCACGCTGGTCGTAGTTGGTCAGGAGTGCGCGCACGGTGGCGGCTGGCAGCAGGGGAGCGTCGCCGTAGAGCAAGAGCACCGTTTCCCTGGTGGGCAATGCCGCTCCCCAATGTACACAACGCGCTCGTCCTTCAGCCCAGGCTTGCAGGGGGGATTCCGTCGCCGCGCTGACCAGCAGCCAGGGCGGTGTAGTGCTCAAATCAACCGCTAACTGCCAGGGATACCGGATCAGCGGCTCTCCCCCCAGTGGATGGAGGTATCTGGAGTAGTTGGAGTTAAAAGCGTCGCTCTGCGTGTGGGCTAAGATAATCATAGAAATATCCATCCATTCCTCCCGGTCTGGTTAAATCTCTTGGAATCTTAATGATGGCGTTATTGAAAAAACCAAGCATTTCGCCGCAAAGGCGCGAAGATTTGAAAAATTAACTTTTTAACCTCATACAAAATATTTTTTAGCGGCTAGCCAGTTTATTTTAACGGAGTCAATCTGTGCTTATGTGAGGCAATTATAACAGAAGAGCGACCCTCTCAAAGCTGCCGCAGCAACTTTTTATCCCAGGAAGGCCCCCTGGTGAATTGTTTGACAATCTTTTTGGGTATGTTAGAATGGCACAAGTTTACCTGGCATTGTACTCCTACAAGTAGCAACACATTTTCGTAGGAAGTGACGAGGAGTTGGAAGTGGAAGAAGTTAAAGAGACCGTTGCAGAATCAGTTTCAATGGAAGATCTGTCATCAGAGGCCCTGGATTTTGATGAGTTGCGAGCAGGCCAGTTGCGCGAAGGCGTAGTGCTGGCGGCTCGTGATGAGGGTTTGGTTGTCGATATCGGTGGAAAATTGGATGGCTTCGTGCCAGTCTCTGATTTGGAGAAGATGTCAGAGGAAGAGTCCGCCGAAGTTGCCAAGGTGGGCCAAACGGTCCAAGTGCTGGTAATCAAAACCCGTGATAGAAATGGTAATGTGGAACTCTCCGTTTCTCAAGCTTTAGAGCAGGGGGACTGGATAGAGGCTGAACGGTTGAAAGAATCCGAGGAAGTCTATGAGACTTCAATTGTTACTTCAAATCGTGGGGGCTTGTTAGTAGAATTTGGGCAGCTGCAAGGGTTTGTGCCTATGTCGCAGCTGATAGGCTTCTCGCGCATTCGAAACTCGGATGAGCGATATCGCCGTCTGCATGCGATGATTGATAAACCGATTATGCTCAAGGTGATTGAGGTAAACCGTGAACGCAGTCGTCTAATCTTCTCCCAGCGCGCAGCAGCGAAGGAATGGCGCGTGAAGCGTCGGGGGCAGCTCCTGGAAGAGTTGGCACCGGGGCAGATTCGCACGGGGCGGTTGAGCCAGATCACCTCTTTTGGTCTTTTTGTCAACTTGGGGGGGATTGATGGTTTGGTGCATGTCTCTGAGCTTTCTTGGGGGCGCATTGAGGATCCGTCCAAAGTTTACAAGGTCGGGCAGAAGGTCAAAGTACAGGTTTTGAATGTGGATGTCGAGCGCCAGCGCGTGGGTTTGAGCATCAAGGCTTTGCAGGCCGATCCTTGGGATTCTGTGCTTGAAAGATACTCTGAGGGTGATCTAGTCAAGGGTGTGGTTAGCCAAGTGGTAGATTTCGGCATTTTTGTGGAAATTGAGCCGGGGATTGAAGGCTTGCTGCATAATAGCGAACTGATTTCCACCGACCAGCGGGAAGAATTGGCCTCCGGCAAAGAGATTTTGGTAAAGATTATTCGGATTGAGCCGCAACGCCAGCGCATCGGTTTGAGTGTGAAACAGGTGCAACTCCACGAGTGGGAAGAATGGTATGCGGGTGAGGCTGAGTAGCAACGGCTGATAACGTAAATTTTTACGCCGACCTGGTTATCCAGGTCGGCGTTTTTTCGTGGTGGGGAAAGGTGGTTTTGAAAAGACGGTTTGCCGCTAAGACGTTTTTTAGTTAAAAGCCTAGCGCTTCTTTGAGCCGTTCGACAAAACCTTGTTTCTCTTCCACGATAATTTCGGTGCCTAAGGTGTCAGCCAATTCTCCCAGAAGTCGTTGTTGTTCTGCGGTTAATTGTTGCGGCGTGGCCACTTGAACAACTACCAGCTGGTTGCCGCGTCCTCCACTGCGCAGACGGGGAAAACCTAACCCGCGCAGACGTAGTACGGTATTGGATTGTATCCCGGCGGGGATGTGGAGTTCGCGTTCCCCATCTAGGGTGGGAACTTTGATGGTGGTTCCCAGCGCGGCTTGGGAGATATTGATTTTGACTTCCAGTAGCACGTCATTATCGCGACGTTCAAAATAGGCGTGCGATTTGACGTGGATGTTGACATAGAGGTTCCCTGCCGGACCGCCTAACTCGCCGGGTTCTCCTTCGCCGGAGAGCCGGATGCTCATGTCGTTGGCGATGCCGGCGGGGATGCGGATGCTCATCCGTTTGCGATTGTAGACTTTGCCCTCACCATTGCAGTTGTGGCAAGGAGCATGGATAACGCTCCCTTTGCCGTGACAGCGCGGGCAGGTGACAATGTTGACGAAAGACCCTAAAAAAGTCTGTTGCGCCTGTCGGACTTGGCCGGTGCCGTTGCACTGGGGGCAACGTTCCGGTTTGGTGCCCGGTTCCGCACCGGTGCCGTGGCAGACTTCACAGTTCTCCAGACGTTGGACGGTGATTTCTTTCTCGACGCCAAAGGCAGCTTCTTCGAAGGTAATGGTTAGTTTGGAGCGAATATCACGCCCGCGTCGTGGGCCAGCACGTCTACCAGAGGAACCGAATCCAAAGCCCCCTAAATTGCTGAATACCTCGGAGAAGATATCAAAGGGGTCATGGAAGCCTTCAAAGCCCCCCATGCCCGGCTTCACGGTGCCGAAACGGTCGTACATGGAACGTTTTTGAGGGTCAGAAAGCACCTCGTAAGCGGCATTGATCTTCTTGAATTCTTCCTCGGCATTCGGTTCTTGACTAACGTCAGGGTGATATTTGCGAGCCAGTTTACGGTAAGCTTGTTTTATTTCAGCTTGCGGAGCATCTTTGGAGACGCCTAACACGCCATAGTAATTGTCATCAGCCATAACTACTCTGTGACCTCCTGTTCTTGAATGCTTTCTGTGGCGTCCATCTCAATTATTTTTTCTGAGGAAATTGCTTCCGGTTCTGGAGCCAGTGCGACTACTACTTTCGCGGGGCGTAGCACTCGCTCGTCTTGTAGATACCCGCGTTGCACTACGGAGATAATTTGATCTTCCTCAAAACCGGCGAATACTTGCGCGTGGACGGCTTCGTGATAGTGGGGGTCAAATTCTTGACCAGGCTCCACTGCTAGCGGTTCGACTTGTTCTAGCTCCAACACATTATGCAACTTCTGCTGGATTAATTGGATGCCATTCACCCACTGGTTTTCCTCAATCTCGGCGGGGATACCGGCAAAAGCGCGGTCAAAGTCATCTACCAGGGGGAGCAGACGCATCAAGAGGGCGGCGTTGGCCATGGCTCGCCAGCGAAGTTTCTCGGCCTCGGTGCGCTTACGGTAATTCTCGAATGAGGCTTGAGTGCGCCGCCAACCCTCGACGTTTTTAACTGCTTGAGTTTCCAGCTCGGCGATAATGGCCTGTAGCTCGACGATCTGGGCTTGCTCTGCGGTAAGCACTTCTTCTACGGCGGCGGTGATTGCCTTCGCTGTTTTCGTCTCCAACTCTTCAGTGGAGTTAGCAGTCTCTGGGGTCGCAGGGGTTTCTGCCTCGTCGGATATGAGAGTTAGTTCTGGTTCTGTTTTTTTAGGGTCATTCTTAGTCATTGCTTGTTAATCCTTATCTAGCTATTAGAGGTTATTGAAAGTTATTAGAAATTAGGCCGTTAGCCCGCGAGGGAGTTGATTTTTCTCGTGGAGGGTAAATCTTCTGCTGTGGGCCGATACATATCGTAGACCAACTCGTTGAGTATGCTGGCGACGAAACGTACCACCGAGATAGTCCGTCCATAGGACATGCGGATAGGCCCCAGGATGCCCAGCGCGCCGGTGGCATAATTGGCGACTCCATAACGGGTCATCACCAGACTGCAAGCGCGTAGGGCGTCCCATTTGCTCTCGCCCCCGATGATGACGCGGATGCTGCCAATTTCGTTCAGGGGACTGAGCGCGTCAGAGATGATGGCTCGCAGTTGGTTATTCTCCTCAATTGCACGGATCAGTTTGGCGGAACTCCCTTTAGCAGCGGCAAATTCTGGCTCTTGCAGCAGTTGCGGGAGGCCGTGATGATAGATATCATTAGAGGGCATCCGGGCTACTTTCTGCATGAGGGAGATGACGACTTGGAGAATGTCGGTTTCCAGAGCTGGTACTTGGGCTAGCTGTTGTTTGATTTCTAGAGTCGAAAATCCGTGGCAAAGTCGATTGAGCTGCTCGGCGGTCTCACTGAGCTCGGTTTGAGTCAGGGAACGCGGGAGCGCGAGCATTTGTTGTTCCACGGTGCCCCCGTGCAGTACCAGGACCAGTAGTACCGCGCGCCCGTGGGTATTGATCAATTCCAGATGTTTGTAGCGTGCGCGCTTGGCGTGCGGTGAGGTGATGAGGGCAGTCCCCCGGCTGGTGTGGGCTAGTACGGAGGCGGCCAACGGCATCCATTCTTTGAGATTGTCGCGCGTTTGATAGAATTGGTGAGCAATCATGCGCTGCTTAGTGAGGGAGAGGGTCTGGTCCTCCATTAGGCGCTCCACAAAGTAGCGGAAGCCGCTCTCGGTGGGAACACGTCCGGCTGAAGTGTGGGGCTGGGTTAGATAGCCGAGCTCTTCCAGCTTGGACATCTCGCTACGGACGGTCGCCGAGCTGATGCCCACCTCGTAATTCTCCACGATGGCGCGTGAGGCTACCGGACTGGCCGTCTGGACGTGTTCATGCACTATGAGCTTGAGCAATAGCGTCTGTCTGCTGGTTAAGTTGGCTGTTTCCATAAATTTAACGCTGTTTCTACTTAGTAAATTGGCACTCTTATACCTCGATTGCTAATTTACTATACCATAAAGGAGGTCGCTGTCAAAATTAGTGAGGGTTTAGTCAGGTAGTCGGGTAGTCGCGTAGTCTGATGGTCGTTAGTCAGGTGGTCGTGTGGCCGTTAGCGGGCCTGGCGACTGAAGTCGCGGCTACCATTGCGAAGCCACTCTATGGCGACTAAGCATCTGTGGATTTGTTGATTTGGTAGGGTGGCGCGGTCAGGAGACTGGCCACAGCTAGGGGGATTTTCGGAGCAGATACGTTGAGAGGATAAATGCTGTATGCTATAATGAAAGAATACAACTATTTCCACGATAACCACGTAATATATTGGAGTTTGTTTTATTATTAAAGGGGGGAGGTTAGGATGAACCCGGTGATTCTTCGTAAACGTCGTTTGTGGATGGTGTTGGGATTGGTTTTGGCGATGGTATTGATTATCGTCTCTACCGTGGGTGCTTTTGAAGGGCGCGGTGGGGATGTGGTGGTGATTGCGACCGACGAGGTGATCAAAGATGATCTCTATGTGGGCGCCGAGACTTTCACTTTGAACGGTACCGTGGAGGGCGATCTCATCGTGGCCGGCGGCACGATTGAGATTAACGGGATCGTGAAGGGAGATCTGCTGGCGGTAGGGCAGAGTGTCACCATCAATGGCGAAGTGCAGGATGACGCGCGGATAGCAGGTTACGCGCTCTTCTTGGGCGGAGAAATCGGGGATGATCTCCTCGGTGGTGGGTTTAGTCTGGAGACCCGGCCAGAGTCCCGCGTCGGCGGGGATCTGTTCTTCGGCGGCTATCAAGGCGCGCTGGCCGGCGCGGTGGATGGCAATCTCAATATCGGCGGCGGCGCCGTAAAACTAGCTGGCGAGATTGAGGGTGACGTGGTGGTGGATGTGAGTGGTTCTGAGCCAGGCGAAGGGATGCCGCCCGGGTTTCCTTTTGCTCCGGGGATGCCCTCGGTGCCAAGTGTGCCCGCCGGCTTAACGTTGGCTAAAGACGTTCGGATTGGGGGAGATTTGCAGTACACCGCTAATGTTGAGGGTGATATTCCAGCCGGTGTGGTCGCGGGCCGCACTAGCTTTACTCCCTACACCCCCGATGAACAAGTAGAGGAGCAAATTCCTCCGCTGCTGAGGGTCGGGAAGTGGCTTTTTAAGCAACTGCAGCGGCTGATTACTCTCCTGTTGCTGGGAGCACTGATGCTTTGGTTGGCGCCAAACTGGACACGCAACGTCGCCGACGTGGCTCAAGAACGGCCGCTGGCGAGTTTCGGTGGTGGAGTGATCGCCTTAGCCGTCTTTGGCTTGGGGATGATGCTCTTACTAGGCGCCATCGTCTTGCTGGTGGTTCTCTTGGGCGTCGTTACCCTGGGCGAATTGGCCGGTCTGGCAGCTGCTTTTGGTGGGTTGATGATAGGGGCGTTAGGGTTGAGCTTCAAAGTCGTCTGGTCCTACGTTACCAAAATCATCATCAGCGTGTTGGTGGGGCGTTTGATTTTAGCCCGCTTTGCGGCTAAGGTTGCTGATAATCGCTGGTGGCCGTTACTGGTGGGCGTCCTACTCTGGGTGCTCGTAACCGCGATCCCCCTCTTGGGCTGGCTGGTTGGATTGGTCTTGGTGTTATTGGGGCTGGGCGCCATCTTGCTCTGGGGGTACGATCGGTGGCAGGGACGTCGCGTTGCTGCCCCTTCAGCGGCGCCTTCAACAGTAGAGGAAGCGCAACCTTTGGTTGAGTAGTCGTTAATCGAGTCAGTAAATTGGTTAGCGGGGGCTGGTCCTGGGGACCACGCCCTCGCTGCCGTTTAGGAGGGCGTTATGGCCCGTAATTTTCTCTTCGATTGGGTAGCCCCATTTTACGATCGTCTGTTTCGTCCGGCCAACTCGGACCGGTTGCGCCACTTATTGCAGCTGCCCATTGAAGGCTTGCTCCTGGACGCCGCCGGTGGCACGGGCCGCGCTTCCACGCAGTTCTGCTCGCAAGTGGGCGCGTTGGTGATCAATGATCTCTCTGCTGCCATGCTCCAACAGGCGGCGGGAAAATGCGTGCACGGCGTGATTTGCTCCCCGGTTGAGCGGCTGCCGTTTGCCGCCGGTCGGTTTGAACGTATTATGGTGGTGGATGCCCTACATCACTTCTCCGCGCAGCGTAGCGGCCTGAGCGAACTATTGCGTGTGCTGAGTCCCGGCGGTCGGCTGGTCATCGAGGAGCCGGATATTGAGCG
>JAYELZ010000175.1:0-2572 GCA_034717835.1 Chloroflexota bacterium | reverse complement strand
GAACGTTGCACCGCTGGCGGCGTGGGCGCGACCGGCGTGACGGGCTCAGCTGTTCTCGCCACCTCAAGCGGGGGACGGTCTCCGCCTGCGTCCATATCCACACTCTCTGCCGCCGGCAGACGTTGCGCCGCTGGCGGCGTGGGCGCAACCGGCGTGACGCGCGCAGCTGCGCCGGCCACCTCAAGCGGGGGACGGTCTCCGCCTGCGTCCATATCCACACTCTCTGCCGCTGGCAGACGTTGCACCGCTGGCGGTGAAGACGAATCCGTCTGTGGTTCTCCTACATGGACCCGTCGCAAGTCCTGCAAAGAGATTGGCGGCGGCTGGCGGCCAGACGCAAATTCTTCTACTTGAGTGTAAACCCGCATCCGCCGAGAGTCGGAATCAGATGGCTCAAGAGCAGCAGGTTTTCGCGCTAATTGAGCAGGGGATGGGGAAATGGCAGGCGTTGCCGGTGGTTGCGGGGTATCGAGAGCCACTTCTCGCTCAGTGTGAGGCAATTTAACAGCTACGGAATCGGGGAAACGCAAACGCGAGGTGGCTTCCTCAAAAGAAGGTAGGTTTTTGAACCATTCCGGCGTTTCTTCAGCAGCATTAGCGACATTAGTTTCTACCGGCGGTTCAGGAATTGTCGGCAACACTGGTTCGGCAGACGGTTCGTGTTCCCGTACCCCGGCCAGGGGCATAACGACTGCTCTTTGAATTTGCGGAGCGCGAGATTGAGGCCGCAAACGTGTTTGCTCAGGTTCTATTTCTGAAGAACGTGCAGCTGGTGGTTGGCTAGCTGTCACTGGGGGAATCAAACGTTGAATATGTTCCATAATCAATTGTCTGCCGAGGCCACTAACCGTGGTGTTCATCCGCCGCGCAGCAATTTTCCGGGCCAAGGTATTGGCCGGATAGTGTTGCAATTGCTCAGAATGCTCTTTCACGTCTGCCATTTCTATCTAGAATTCCAAACACTCCATCTTCAAGCCTTGATGTGCGATCTCTATTGTTTCGACCGCGACATCATTACCGGACATACTCAAATTCGGGCCGGTCCACTTAACCGGGAAAGCTTGTGCGACATTCCAGCGCAAAGCAATGCGTTTTTTACGTTTGAAATCATAACGCACGATCAGGATGACTGCCATCTGTACTGGAGTCACCTTCCCCTGGGTCAGATCTTTCTGAAACCACTTCCAAAGTGCATCGGAGTATGTAACCCCACGCTTGAGCACGATATTACCACCATATTTGGCACGCCCTGTCAGGACGTGAATGTGATCATTGACGCCACCTTCTTTATACTCGTACACGTCACGTTCCATATTTAGGCCACTGCACTCTATGAAGGCTCCTTCGATGATACTTTTCAATTCCACATAGTATCTAAACGTGGCAGCTGGAGGTTCCACCCATTTTTTCATACCCTGATTACTCTTGGCCATGGTCTGCTCCTTAATGCCGCCGGTATCCTAAGCGTTCCCGCTGAACGCGAAGTTCCTTCCTTAGTAAACGATAGATTTTCTGGGCCAGCACTTCACGGTCAATGGCCGCGTAGACCTCCTCGGCAGAGGGAATACGTTGGTTTCGGGTGACCTTCGCTGGCGGTTCTTTAATCATAGTTTGGTGATTAATAGGAGTGAGTGTTCCTATCAATCCTCCTGAATCTCTGCGTTTAACCTGCGATTGATTTGGGCTATTTCCTCTACCCAAGCTTGTCGTTCAGGATGTTCTAGGTTTAAGATTTCATCCCGCGACCAATGGAAATAATAAGCGATGTAGGCTACCTCCTGGTGCAGGCGGTCAAGGGGGTAGCCTATGATTCCCCCGCCAAGTCAGCCAAGTCGAGCTCGAATTGGGCGCCACAGACGGGACAAGTGGCGGGGATATCACTAACACCCTGCTCGTTGATCTGCCGGTAGAGTTCTTGGAGATAGGTTAGGTCAGCGGCGAAGAGTTTCTCTACGATGGATGGCGTGATCTCAGACAGTATGCCTAACTTAACGATAACGCGGGAGAGTAAGATAATGATCAAATAAGCTTGGTTAGCTCGCACGCGCGGATCACGTAACGGCGCGATCTCATCCATCGCGGTAGCCAACCGCATGACCCCTTGGCGATGCACATTACCACGCTCATCCACGTAGCCACACGGGAGAGTGAATTCAAATTTTGTCTGGATAGACACGAATTATGCTCCTCGGAAAAATAAGTCTAAAGTCGAAAGTCAAAGGTCTAAAGTCTCCCCCGAAAATAGTCAGGTAGCCTTTAGTCCAACAGTCAAATAGTCATTTTGCGTACTAGGAGGGTGCGCACCAGCATCGGTGTCTACTCTGAAAATGGTAACTTGGCAAATCAATTAACTTGCCACCAAGACGCTAAGCCACTAAGAGAAAAATTAGCCGGGATGAAGAATACTAGTCCCTACCGGTCAAAGAATTAATTTAATGAAGATTAGGCATGGTTCAAAACCCCAGGGAGTTAGATTGACACTTTCAATCTAACATCATAATTTTTATAGACAATTTCCCATGAAAACGGGGGTGTAAAGCCTGTTTTGGCTTCAAAATCGGCCCAAAATATC
>JAYELZ010000174.1:0-12654 GCA_034717835.1 Chloroflexota bacterium | reverse complement strand
CTACGTGCTGGCCTTGCGTCCAGCCGAGAACGCACTCATCGTAGGCCCGGCAGAGCGTCTGTTGCAAGATAGCTGCCAGCTCACCGATTTCACCTTTACGCAAGGCCGCGCGCCCGCTCCGCAATTCAGAGCGGAAGTACAAATTAGGTATCAGGCCGCACCAGTTGAGGCCACCATCGAGCTGCAAGCAGACCACCAAGCCCGCGTCACCTTTGCGGAACCACAGCGCGCCCCGGCCCCCGGCCAATCGGTAGTTTGCTATCAAGGAGCCGTAGTATTGGGTGGTGGATTCATCAGCGGCTGAGCAGTTTAGCAGCGTTTGAGCGGCTCAGCGTCTCAGCCAGTAAGCACCCGCCTTCTCGATTTCCTACCTTCTCGTTTTCTTCTGTTCTTTTAATACAACAAGGTTATAATTCAGTGAAATTAAGTGGGTGGAAAAAGCGCGTATGAAAAAAGACATTCGTATCTTGATCATAGACGATAGTCAAGAAATTCGAGAATTTGTCAAAAATTCCATTCTTGAACCAGAAGGCTATCAAGTATTGAGCGCCGTGGATGGTCGCGAGGGAGTTGAGAAAGCAATTGCCGAGCGCCCGGATCTACTGCTCTTGGATTACGAACTCCCCTACCTCAACGGTATTGAAGTGTTGCACGAACTCCAGAAACAACAAGTAGCCATTCCCACCATCCTCATCACCTCCTATGGTTCAGAGTCGGTGGCCGTGGAAGTTTTCCGGCTGGGCGTGCGTGATTATGTTCCCAAGCCTTTCACCGTGGACAGATTGTTGAGTTCCATAGAAAAGGTCTTCCGTAGCGTGCGCCTTAAACAAGAGCGTGATAACCTTATGCTCCAGCTACAGACCAGTAATGAGGATCTGAATCAGCGGTTGCGCGAGCTCGATACACTCTATCACGTCAGTAAGTCGGTAGCTCTCCTCGGTGAGCCAGAAGAGCTCTGGGAACGGATTGTTTCTGCGGCTCTCTATCTCACCGATGCCATGGATGGAGCGCTGGTGCTACGCGACCCCCAAACCGGAAAATCCACCGTCCGCATCCATAAACAGCGTTCAGGAGCCACTTACGCCCAAGATGAAACCCACCCCAATATCATGACCCAAGCCTCCAATCTAATGATGGCCGCGCCCCTTAAGGTTGGCGATAAAGTGTTGGGAGCACTAACGGTGAGTAATAAACGCAACCGCGAGAGGTTAACTCCACATGACAAACGGCTCTTAGATATGTTGGCCGACTACGCCGCCATCGCTATCGCCAATAGTCGCTTGTTGGCCGAGGTGGAAGAACGCCGGCAGCGGGAAAACCGCGAGATCCGCAACCTCTTTGAGCATTACGTCGCGCCGCCGGTAGTTAAACGTATTTTGCAACGACCAAATGAGGTTCGACCGGGTGGGCAACGTCAAAATATCTCCGTACTCTTCGCCGATCTGCGCGGCTTCACCACCTTCAGCGCGCAAACACCGCCAGAAATCCTGATCCAGGTACTCAACCAACATATCGCCGCCGCCACCGAGGTGCTTTTAGAAATGGAAGGCACCTTAGATAAATTTATGGGGGATGAGATTATGGCCTTCTTCAACGCGCCGCTTCCCCAACCTCATTATGCCTTACAGGCAGTCAAAACAGCAGTGCATATCCTCAAAGCTATACGCAAACTACACCCACAGATTCTCCCCAAATACCGGCTGGATTTTGGAATCGGCATTTATACGGGGGAAGCAATTGTCGGCAACATCGGCACAGATAAACTGGTCAACTTCACGGTGGTTGGCCCGACGGTTAACAAAGCTCACGCACTCCAAGAGTTGGCCCCGGCCAGGAAGATACTCATCTGCCAGCATACTTACAAAATGGTCAAGGAGTACCTCCCTGCCACCAGACTTCCCACAGTGAAACTCAAGGGGCAATCCGAGCCAGAGCCAATCTATGAAATTGCGTTGAGAGAGGATTAGTGATTAATCACCAATCACTCAAGATCTTAAGCCAGCAATAACCGTAACCCACCAACTCAACCCCGTATGGCTCTTCCGCGATAGTCGCGTAAGTTTCCCCCGTCAAGATATCCACCGGCGTTTTCCCCGCATAGTCCGCCAAGTCAGCGGAAACGGTTTGCGGCTCCGGTGACAGGTTGTTAAAGACGATCAACGTCTCAGCAGCGGTGGTGCGCAGATAGGCCAACACGGTGTGCGGATGTACTGCAAGCAGGTGCAGCTTACCTTGTCCAAAGGCCGGCTCTCCCTTGCGAATACGGAGCAATTCTCGCATCCGGTTGAGCAGCGAGCCAGAGTTCTCCCGCTGCGCAGCGACGTTGATTTTTTGGTAGCCGTAGGTTTCGTCATCGATCACCGGAGCAGCAAGTTGTTCCGACGGGGCGGTGGAGAACCCCGCGTTCTCGCTGGCATCCCACTGCATCGGTGTACGAACACCATCCCGGTCATCCAACCAGATATTATCCCCCATGCCGATTTCGTCGCCATAGTAGAGCACCGGCGAGCCAATCAGGGTGAGGAAAATAGAGTTCGCCACCTCGAGGCGCGCCCGATCATTCCCCAGTAACGGAGCCAGCCGGCGGCGAATGCCCAGATTGAGGCGCATTCGCGGCTCTGGCGCGTAGAAATCCCACATGAACTCTCGCTCCTCCGGCGTCACCATCTCCAACGTCAACTCGTCATGGCAGCGGAGGAAGCTTCCCCATTGGCAACCGGCCGGCAGCTCTGGCGTGCGCGCCAGGATCTGCTCGATGGGAGTGCGGTCGACTTGTGCCAGGGCCATGAAAATACGCGGCATCAACGGGAAGTGAAAATTCATCTGGAACTCGTCGCCATCCCCAAAGTAGGGGCGCACATCCTCCGGCCATTGGTTCGCCTCAGAGAGCAGCAACGTGCCCGGCGCGTAGGCGTCCACAAATTGGCGCATCCGCTTGAGGTAAGCGTGGGTCTCCGGCAAGTTCTCGCAACTGGTCCCCTCGCGCTCGATCAGATAAGGCGTCGCGTCCACCCGGAAGCCATCCACGCCCAAATCGGCCCAGAATTGCATCACCCGCAACATCTCAAGCTGCACCGCCGGATTATCATAGTTTAGATCCGGCTGATGATGAAAGAAGCGATGCCAGAAGTAGGCGCCCCGTACCTCATCGTAAGTCCAATTAGATGGTTCATAGTCCAAGAAGATGATCCGTGAATCCCCATACTCTTGGCCCGTGTCGCTCCAGACGTACCAATCACGGTACTTCTCATGTTCAGGATGGTGAGGATCACGAGAGGCCTGGAACCAGGCATTTTGATCGGAGGTGTGGTTAGGAATCAATTCCACCAGCACCTTCAAATCGCGCGCGTGTGCGGCCGCCATCAGCGCGCGGAAATCATCCAGGGTTCCATAATCAGGATGGATAGTGTAATAGTCGCTCACATCGTACCCATCATCGCGCAGCGGCGAGGGGAAGATAGGCAACATCCAGATAGCGTCAACGCCCAACCAGCACAGATAATCCAGCTTGGAGGTCAAACCTGCCAGATCGCCGATTCCATCTCCATCGCTATCGGCGAACGCACGCACAAACACCTCGTAGAAAACTGCATCTTTATACCAATCGACTCGCATGACATTCTCTCCTTGTTAGTTAGGTAGTCGCTCAAGGCGAATACGACTTTTAACCTCGTCCTGCTAAGACACTAAACCGCGGACTTGCCAAAATACAACTGCGCTAGTTCAGCCAACGTGATGGCATTCTCGGCGGTGGGAACGCGGAAGTAGGGATGAATCGGCAACCGCCCCGCCGGGCGGCTAGCCGCGGGAGCAGCCAGCAGTTTCTCCATCCGGACCAAGTAACCGGCGGCGGTGCGCTCCCAGGTGTAGTTATCCAACACCCGCTGCCGTCCCCGCGCCGCGAAGCCGGCCCAACTCTCGGCGTCACCCAAGACCCGCGTCAAACCGCGCGCGATATCCGCCAGCTCGGTGGGCTCGACCAGTACACCGTACTCCGTTTCTGCGTCCACCAAACTCTCACTGGGGCCACCGTTCTGCGTCACAATGACGGGCAAACCGGCAGCAGCGGCCTCCAACGGCGCTAGCCCAAACGGTTCATAGAGCGCGGTGAGCGCGAAGACGGAGCCTCGCCGGGCCAAGTAGCGATAAGCCGCCGCCAGGGACGGTTGGCCGCGCAGCTCAAAAGCACTAATTTTCCCCCAGAGATCGTACTCCTCCACCACCGCCCGGATACTCGCCAGCACCTCAATCTCCGTCAAACTGGCCTCGGCGTTAACGCGCAGCGGATCAGCCAACGCGCCGGTAAAAATAACCAGATTCGCTTGTTCCTGCAAGGCAGGATGCTGCGCGAAGGCCCGTACCAGAGCCAGATGGTTTTTCTTGGGATCCAGGCGGCTGGAGGCGATGATTGCCGGTAGCTCGCGCCGCTCGGCCGGCAGATCGCGGGCCAACCTCGCCTGCACCTGCTCCTGCACCGCCTCCTCATTGGCGGAACGCGCCGTGGCCCCAAAGATGGCGAGGTTCACGCCGGGCGGGACAACGGCGAAGCGGCGGTCATCCGCCACCTCCACCGCGCCATGATAGGCAGCATGCGCGTATTGCTCCTGCCGCTCCTGAGTCGTGCTGGTAAAGTTCACCCCCGAACGGTTCATCCCCAGACGTTCGGCCTTCAAGCGCGCACCGAAGTGAAATTGCGCGTCCAACTCGGCTAAGTTCCCAGCGGTGACGTGCAGTTTGTCCATTTTCTGCGCCCCCAACGAGTGTCCGGTGAAAGTAAACGGCACCCCCGTCGCGTCTTCCAACAACGCACCGCAAAGTCCCCCGTCGCCGTAATGGGCAGTGAAGATGTCGGGCAACTCCTCACCGTAGAACTCCAAGATATGGGGGACCCAATCCCGCACTAGATAAGGCCAGAGCGCTTCCTTGCGCAGGAACTTCTCCGGGCCGGCCGGCAAGCGAATAATGCGCACGTTCTCCACTCCCGGGTAGGCATCAAATTGGTCGGCAAATTCCGGCCAATGGGGATCAATAATCTGGCGCGTCAAAATATCCACCCGCTGGCCTAATTCCGCCATCGCCAGAGCGACTTGCTTCACATACACTAACTGCCCCCCAAAATCGGGATGCTCTGTCCAATAACTATCGCGCGAATTGAAATTCCCTTGCGGATTCAAAAAAGCAATATGCACTGCGATACCTCCTCTACAAATAGCAAATCAGCACATCAGCACATCGGCACATCGGCACATCGGCACATCGGCACATCGGCACATCGGCACATCGGCACATCGGCACATCGGCACATCGGCACATCGGCACATCGACAAATGGCAAATTGGCCGACTAATCCTCATTAGCATAGGTAGGGCATTCCCCAGGGGAACTCCTCCAAATTCCAGAAATTATACACGCTCCACACGAAAAAAGACAGTTCATCTCTAAAACAGAATAATTTTGCCACCAAGTCGCTAAGACGCTAAGACAAAATTTCGTTTCAGGCTAATTTTCAAATCTTTGCGCCTGCTCGCCTAACGGTGAAATCCTTAGTTCTTAGCAGCATCATAATTGGATATCCCCAAAGATGTGGAACTTGGCAAAAACTCAAAACTGTGGCATACTCCCTCGCGTGAACATCTTACAAATTACACCTAAAGAAGATCGTTATACGGTACGCGCAGCATTACGTCACGCACCCTCCAAGTTAGTTCTCATCCGGCTGCCCTGGGAAGTAGAAGCTGGTTGGGATTCGCTACTCGATTACGAAGTATTGCTAAAAACCTGCCAGGAAGAGCAATTAAGCTTGGCCTGGGTGGTGGAGGATTTCACCAAACGCGCTCTCCCCCGCGAGGCCGGCTTCACCGTCTTCGCCAGCGTGGAGCAAGCCGAAGATTACCTCACCAAACATGACACGTTCCCCACTCCGGCCCCGCCGGAGCTGCCGGCACAGCCGCAACGTCCACCCTGGGCCGAGGAACCGCAGCCGCGTGTGCGCCCGCCATCTGGCCCGCGTCCGCGCTGGTTGCTCCCCGTACAGCTCGGGATATTGCTGATCGCGTTAGTCGCCATCGGGGCAGTTACCTTCCTGGCCCTCCCCTCCGCGCAAATCCGCCTGGTGCCGCAGCAGGCCACGTATGCCCTCATTGTTCCCATCTCTGTCTCTGCAGAGATGGATCCCGGCACTGTGGATTTCCAACGCAATCTAATCCCAGGCCGGCGTGTGGGTGATGAGTTCGAGAGCTACGCTGAAGTGGGCACTACCGGTCGAGGAACCTCCGTTTCAGGAAAATCCAGGGGGCAGGTAGTCTTTACCAACCAATTAGGGCAAAACTATCAAGTCCCCGCCGGGACGGTAGTCCGCACCTCCGCCGGCTCTTATCCGGTGCGCTTCAAGACCACGGAAACCATTGACGTGCCGTCCTTTGGACAAGCAACCGCTCCCGTCGAAGCGTTGGAGCAAGGGTTGCGCGGGAACGTAGGCACCTATCAGATCAACTTTGTGGAAGGCGTGGTCGGCTTTGCACTCAAAGTGACCAATCCCGACCCCATCACCGGCGCGGAGAGCCAGGAGACGGCGACCGTTTCGCAGGCGGATCGGGACCGTGCGTGGGGGATCGCGGCTGAACATGTGCTGGCCGAGGCCAATAATGGCTTGCAAGCTGCGGCCTATTTACAGCCGGGCGAATTTATCCCACACCAAGACCTGATTATCCAAGCCACGCCCAAGGAAGCCTACACTAACTTGGTGGGCGAACAAACCGAGTTACTAGGCGTTTCCTTGCGCCTACTGGTGACTGGATTGGCCGTCAACGCTAATGACGCACAAAAAATCGCCTACCGCCAACTCGCCACGCAGCAGCCAGCTGGCTATCGACTAACCGATACGCGCTTTGAAATCGGAGAATCTGCGGAAGAGGATGTCGGCGCAGGGCGTTTCACTTTCTACGTCACCGCCCACGGCTATGCCACGGCGGAGATCAACCAAGACGCAGTTTGGGAAGCCATCCAGGGACAACGCGCTGCCGCCGCCAGTACCACCCTGGCGGACTCACTGCCGCTAGCGCAACCCCCGGAAATCACCATTTCTCCCCACTGGTTCCCCTACATCCCCCAACTCCCTATCCGCACCAAGATCACCATCACGCCGGGTAAATGGAGTGGCGAGTAACCATGCGTTATCTGGCTTTAGATTTAGGGGATCGTCGCATTGGAATCGCCATCAGCGATCCCACCGGCTTGCTGGCCCGCTCCCTGGAAGTAATGCAGCGCACTTCTCGCGCCGCCGATTTTGCGCATATTGCAGCACTAATCCAGCAATACCAAGTGGCCGCGCTAGTGATTGGCTTACCCCTCAACATGAACGGCACCGAAGGTTCACAGGCTGCCTGGGTACGCGATTACAGCGCGGAGTTGCAGGCGACCGTCGGGTTGCCGCTCCAGCTCTGGGACGAGCGTCTCACGACCGAAGAAGCCGCCGATATTTTACGCGCGCAAGGCAAACGCCCCAGGGAACAGAAGAATTGGATTGACGCGGTGGCCGCGGCAGTCATTCTACAGAGTTTCTTGGATGGCAAACAACTAGCCGTCCACTAATTTGCTATTTGCCCATTTGTTAATTTGCTATTCGAGGTGTGTAGAGTGAAACGTTTTAATTTATCGCTATTAATAGTTGCCATTACCTTTACGCTATTAGCCTGTTCGGCTGAATCCATCTACCTTAATTTTTACATTGAAAGCCAAGCCGACGCTCTAACCACCCCCGCCGGGAACGATGAGCGCACCATCGCCTTTACCGTAACAGAAGGCGAGAGCGTCGACACCATCGCCAACCAGTTGGTGGGACAACAGCTAATCTCGGATGCGGAGCTCTTCCATCGCTACGTCCAATACAAAGAGCTGGACGCCGGCATCCAGGCGGGAATCTACGACCTAAACCAGACGATGACCATCCCAGAGATTGCCAGAGCCTTGCAACACGCTGAGGCCAAAGAGCAACAAGTCACGTTGCCCGAAGGCAAACGGATGGAAGAGCTGGCCATCCTTATCTCCGAGCAAACTAGCATCGCGCCGGAAGCCTTCTTGCAGCTGGCGCAAACCGGCTGGCGGCAGACGGATCTACCCACCCAATATCCCCTTACCGGACAAATCCCGCTCACCGGCACGCTAGAAGGCTACCTCTTCCCGGATACCTACCGGCTCCCGGTGGATGCCACGGCTTACGACTTAGTGAATCGCATGTTAGCTAACCTGACTCGTCAAGTGACGCCGGAAATCCAACAAGGGTTCAGCAACCAGGGATTGACTGTACACCAGGGACTCACTCTGGCCTCGATCGTGGAACGCGAGGCGGTCATCGCCGCCGAGCGCCCGATAATCGCTGGCGTGTACTACAACCGGCTGCGCGACGGTTGGCCGCTCTCCGCCTGCCCTACCGTCCAATACGCGCTGGGCTACCGTCCCGAAGAAGGCGATTGGTGGAAGAGCCAGCTTTATTTCAGCGATCTGGACGTGGAATCACCTTACAACACCTACCGCCACTTAGGATTGCCGCCCGCCCCCATCGCCAATCCCGGGAGCAGCGCCATCCAGGCCGCCGCCGCTCCCGCGCAGACCGATTACTACTTCTTCATGGTGGATTGCGGCAGTGGAGATGGCAGCCATGCCTTCGCCAGGACCGAGGCGGAGCACCTGACAAACTTCGAGGCATGTGGAGGAGTTTACAGCAGCCCGGAGCAGTAGCTAGAAACATTTCACACCAACACGCAGGCCCTCGTAATGCGAGGGCCTCGAAGGTTCTCAAAATATACCTTCCCAATTAATCAAGGAATAATCTCCACCGGCGACGAGAACAAAACCGCGTCTTCACCTGTCGTTGTCGTCAGACGTTCCAAAGTAACTGCGTTATAAAGTCCCCCTTGCAGCTGATAAGTCCCCGCTGGCAGAGCTACCGGAACCATTACGCTATGCGCATCCTGGAGGTACTCATCCGCCACCCAACCGGTGGAGGGACGTTGCCAGCCAACCGGCACTTGATCACTTCCGCTCACCAGCTGCCCCTCGGCATTCAGCAAATGTACAAATGTTTTGTACTGCTCTGTAGTTCCTTGCTGCACACGCCAGACCAGCGTCAGAGAAAGCGACTCTCCCGCCTGGACGGTGGTTGTCTGTGGCCCAGTATAACCAACTAACGAAATCAACTCCCCAAACGACGCTGGGGTTACGCTCTCTACCTCTGGAACTCTCCACTGGTGAACAGGAGCCACAATCGTTATCCCGTCCAATTCCACGGCCCTCGTCACACCAGGCGCCAACACTTCAACCATGTACTCACCGCTGAGCAACGCCGGCGGCAGGAGAGGACGTTGCACCCCGCGCCAGAGGTCGCCCGGTTCCCAGCGTGACGTGGGATATCCCGCGACCAGGGGCATCTCACCTAGCGGGAATAACTCTCCTGCCGCATCACGTAACTGCACCCGTACCTGTAAATCCGTTACACACGGTGCCTGTGCTTCCCAATAGAGCGTTAGCGGCAACCGCTCCCCTGGTTGGAGAGAAGTTGCTGGCAAATCATAACCCAGCAATAGCAATCCGGTTCCTAGTGGCGCACGCGTTGAATGTTGAGGGGCTAATGCTTCCACCGCAGGCGCGTGTGACGGGCGTGTCACGGTGAGCGGGATTAACTTTGCCGCCCGCCCAGCGGGGGCCTCATTAGCATCCAGCACACTCAATCCTTGCTCCGGCTGACCGTAGGGATAGACTGCTGCCTCAAGCCAATACTCTCCCGGCGGCGTACCGGCCGGAATCTGGATAGCATGTGGATCACAAGCATAGCCTGCCGGGTCCCAACGCCGCGTGGGGAAACCGCCCGGATGCTGATTATCACTCTGCCCAAACCGGATTCCGCGCTCATCCACCAACGAGACGCCAACACTGTACTCCCGCTCCGTCGATGCAGGGACCCGCCAGTACAAGGAAACCGGTACCGTATCTCCAGAGGCCGCGATGGTCGGTGCATCCAGCCCCAGCAAATGTAGCTGATGCTCAAAGTTAACGGTAATTTGGTGCTCTAGCCCGGCTACCGTCTGCCCATCGAAGCGCGTGCGCCGGAAGAACGTCTGGCGGCCCTCCGCATCAATATAAACCAACTTAAAAATCGCTACCGACAGCATGACCAGCATAACCGACAACGCCATTCCCGTTGGCATATCCGCCAAACATACTGGAATGGGCGGTCTCTTAGCCTGATGTCGCGCCCTAAGAAACATCCAGCCAACTAGCAACCCCACGCTACCCAGAGAAATGCCCGTCGCCCAAGTTCGGACCGGCGTGCTCCCAAACCGTATTTCAACAAGGGTTTCCCCAGCCGGCACCGGTATGCTGATCAACCCATATGGCTCCGTTGGCGTGATTGCCACTAGCTCACTGTTCACCGTCGCCTGCCAACCTGGGAAATCAAACGTATTGAAGACCGCCGTGAACGCGCTGGGAGCTTCCAACGTGAGTTGATAGCGGGTCGGGTCATAATTCGCCGCGAGCACCCGTGCCCCGGCTGGCAAAGAAGTCTCATCCAGCCGCTGCCCACCATTGGTCAATGCGGGGCTATTTTCCGCCGGATTTTCTTGCACCGTACCGGGCAGATACTCCCCCGCCGTCGTGGTGCCGATAGAGCCGGAGTGTCGCTCGAAGCGGGCTGCATCCAACATGGTAACGGCATTCATGACTGGATAACGCCGTATATATTGCCAGGGGATGAGATAAAACAGAGAGCTCAATATCAGCATTGGGGCTAGCAGACGCAATAATTTACCTCTACCGGCAAAAATTACCGTAAGCACTTGATAGCCCATACCGCTGAGCAGCGCCAGCAGAAGACTAGCCACGCCCAAGAAGCGCCAGGGGAACTGAAGGAAATGCATCAGCGGCAGAGAACGCCATAGAAATTTGGAAGAGGGCAAGACCATAAAGATGGTCACTAAAGCCCCCAGGGCAACGAAAACAACATGCTCGAAATTGGCAATATGTTTCCGGAGCAACACGCTACCCAGCCCCATGCAGGCTAAGACTAGCGCCACTACACTTAGGCTAACAGGTGGACTTTGGGTCATCAGACGCGGGTCAATAGTCGCCGGCCAAGCGAAGATCTCCGCCAAGGGCATAAAATTGGAAGTGTAATCAAAGACTCCGGGCATGTAAAGCTGATAAATTTTCACCAGATCGCGCTCGGCTAAAGCAGGCCACCAGAAGAAAGAGGTAATACCCAATCCTAAGCCCATCATCAACCAGAGCTGCCCTAGCAGCCCCCCACGCTCGCGCCAATTATGATAATACGTAAAAGCCAAAACAAAAGTATAAAGGAAGAGGAGCGGGGTAAAGAGTAAAGCGGTGATATTATGACTTAAAATCAAGGTGACATACACGGTCACGCCGGTCATCGCATAAAGTCCTTTGTCGGTTCTGGCGAACCGCAGAAAGGCCCAAAGGAGCAAGGGCAACCAGGCGAGAGCCACTTGTTCAGCTAAAGAACCACGGAGCATGGTCGTGATCATCAAGTAGGGCGAGAGCGCATAAGCGGCAGCAGCCACGAGTGCTGTCCCTCCTCCCCAGAGCTCACGGACCCATAAATACATAGAAACGGCGGCGCCGATAAGCGCCGCGGCAAAGGTGAGCAGTACCGCTGTGGGATAGCTTGTGCCCAGTAGTACGGGAATCTCCGCCAGATAATATGCCACGGGCGCGTAAAAATTAAAGAGTGGATACCCGTAGCCGTAAGCCATTTCCGGCGCCCAGCGCGAGAAGAGAACTCCACGTTGCATGAGCTGGTCAACTTGTACCAAGCGATAGAGATGGAATAAGATGTCATGTGCTTCTGGCAAGCGGCCATCCAGCAGAGGCAACGCCGCGAAAACTCCCATCACGGCAGCCGCGATTAGAGACATGAGATTACTTTTTCTGCTAAACGCTCTTTTCAAATCCACGCCTTCCTCACTTCATTGAGTAAATTGTCAACCGGATTGACAGAAGTTGGCGCGCCGCTAAGACGCCACGGGCGCTAACTAACCTTCAGCCCTTAACTTTTGACTCGCTTACAACCCTCAATACCGTCACTTCAGGGCGACAGTTGAAGCGCACCGCCGGAGAAATTGACCCCACGCCACGGCTGACGTAGACTTGCGTCTGCGTGCCTTGTACCAAGCCCCCCACAAATTTCTGCCCGAAGCAAGAGGGAACCAGCGGCGCGCCCACCAATGGAATCCGCACTTGCCCGCCGTGGGTGTGACCGCAGAGCGCCAGATCCACGCGCACGGGAGGCAACATTTCCGTGAGATCCGGGTTATGAACCAGGAGCACGCGCGGCTCTGAAGGAGGGGTAGCGGAGAGCAAATCACGGAGCGCAACGTGGGCAGATTGCCACTGGTTGCGAAAGACAGTGAAATTCCCTCTCTGCCCCCAACGCGACATACCCGAATAACCACGATCCTCAATGCCCAACAGCCAGAGCGGCGCGCCGTTAAGTTCCAAGCGGGCGCGAGCGTCGCGCAACACCGTGATCCCTGCCCGCTCCAACTGCGCGGCGATAAAATCCGCATCGGTCCACACGTCATGGTTGCCCAAAACCGCGTAGCTGCCATAGCGTGGCCGGAGAGCAGCCAACGCTTC
>JAYELZ010000173.1:0-2581 GCA_034717835.1 Chloroflexota bacterium | reverse complement strand
TGCCTGTATGCGCAAAATGTTGGTGATCCTGAATGCAATGCTCCGCAAAATGGAACCCTGGGAACCTAATTATGCTAAAGCTTGATCTTTTTTACTTGACAAAGAACACAGTTGCTCTGCGGTGAGGGCTTTTATAGGAGGAAAAATGGCAACAACTGATAGTACGGTAGTAGT
The DNA here is from genome assembly GCA_034717835.1 of Chloroflexota bacterium. Classification (GTDB taxonomy): domain Bacteria; phylum Chloroflexota; class Anaerolineae; order B4-G1; family SLSP01; genus G713. The sequence goes on along the minus strand of JAYELZ010000173.1, from coordinate 2,407 downwards.
TCGCGTGGGAGGCGAGGCGGGTGAGGGCACTATCACCATTGGTGCTCTTTTCACGCGCACGGCGGCCCGTTTGGGGTTGGAGGTGTACACGCTCCGCACCTATCCCTCCGAGATCAAAGGGGGGCAGGTGCTCTTCCAGATCCGGTTGGGGACGGAGCGCGTGCTCAGCGAAGGTGACGAGGCCGATGTGCTGGTGGCGATGAATCGTCAGGGCTGGGAAGAGAACCGGGCTGATTTGAGCGCGCAGGGCGTGCTGCTCTACGATCCCGGCGCGGTCGAGGAGCCGGAGGTAGGCGCACGAAAGGCGTATCCGATACCCGCCGGGGAACTTGCCAGCGAAATCAACTGGCGGCGCGGCAAAAACCTGGTGATGGTGGGCGCGTTGAGCTGGTTCTTCCGCTTTGATCTGGAGGTAACCCGCGAGGTGGTGCGGCAACGGCTGGCTCATCACGCTGACGTGCTGCCACAGAACTTGGAGGCGTTGCAAAAAGGGTACACGTATGCGCAAGCACATTATTCTCAGCAACTCGCAGCGCGCCTCGGGCAGCCGCCCGCTCCGCCGGAGCGGTTATTGCTCTCTGGGGCCGATGCGCTGACGTTAGGAGCGCTGGAAGGCGGTTGCCGCTTCTACAGTGGCTATCCTATCACCCCGGCGACGCCGGTCATGGAATCGCTGGCGAAGTATTTGCCGGCGTTTGGCGGCACGATGGTGCAGGCCGAGGACGAGATCGCCGCGATCAACATGATTATCGGCGCCTCGTTTGCCGGGCAGCCGGCGCTGACGGCAACCTCCGGGCCGGGCCTCTCGTTGATGATCGAGTCGTTGGGCCTGGCGAGCATTGCGGAAATTCCGGTGGTGATCGTCAACGTGCAGCGGGCCGGCCCTTCCACCGGCTTGCCGACCAAGATGTCGCAGGGCGATCTTTTCTTGGCGCTCTACGGTGGGCATGGCGACGCGCCACGCTTCGTGCTGGCCCCGGATTCGGTCAAAGATTGCTATTACCAGATGATCAACGCTTTTAGTCTGGCCGAATATTACCAGATGCCCGTCATCGTCTTGGCGGATCAGGCGATGGCCGCGCGGGTGGAGACGGTGCCCTATCCGGAGAAGATTTGTGGAGAGTGGAATGAGTGTCTGGAACGTCGGCTGCCCTCAAAGAAGGAACTGGCGGACGATTATCGCCGCTTCCGTGAGAGCGAGGATGGCATCTCTCCCATGTCCAGCCCCGGCATGGAGGGTGGTATCTATCTGGCCGAGAGTCTGGAGCATAACGAATATGGCTATCCAAACCAGACACCGCAGAATCACCAGCGGATGATGGCGAAACGGGCGCGCAAGGTAGAGGCGGCGCGTCGGCGTTTGAGCCAGTGGAAAGGCGCGGCGCGCCGGTGGGGTGATAAAGATGCTAAGTTTGGGATTATGGGCTGGGGCAGCACGCGTGGCGTGGTGCGTGAGGCGATGGAACAGTTGCACCAGGTGGGAATTAAAATCGAAGCGCTCTACCCACATACCATTTTGCCCATGCCCGACAAAGCGGTTAGTGAATTTATTGAGAGCAAAGAGGCTATCTTTATCCCCGAGCTCAATTACTCCTCACAGTTTGCCCGCATGGTTGAGCATCGTTACTACCAGCAATTAGACGCTGGGGATATTCACATTCACATGTTGGGTAAAGAAGAAGGCGTGCCGTTCAAAATCAGGGAGATTTACGAGGCAGTTCTCACGATGATTAAAGCAGAGCGTCAGCATTGGGTTGATGAACAGGACCGTGAGTTGCTGGCGGTCTACCAGACAATCCAACAGCTCCCTGCGCAGACGGGAGTGAAGGGAGGCACAGATGAGTAAGCGCAAAGCAAGCGAGTACCAGAGTGGAGTAAAGCCGATTTGGTGTCCGGGTTGTGGCGATTACGCGGTGCTCAACGCGCTGCGAGGGGGCTTTGCCGAGTTGGAGATTCCGCCGCACGAGATCGTGGTGGCCTCCGGGATCGGTTGTTCCAGCCGTTTCCCCGCCTTCCTCAATACTTACGGCTTCCACGGCGTCCACGGGCGGCCGTTGCCGCTGGCTACGGGAATAAAGGTCGGCAATCCAGAGCTAACAGTGGTCGCCGTGGGCGGCGACGGCGATGGATTCAGCATCGGCGGCGGACATATTCCGCACGCGGCGCGGCGTAACATCGAATTGCCCTACATCGTGATGGATAACAACATCTACGGCATGACCAAAGGGCAACCTTCCCCTACCACTCCACGGGGCACGCGGCGGAAAGCCTCGCCCTACGGCTCGCTGGAAGATCCGCTCAATCCAATCATGATGGCGTTGGCTTATGGGACCACCTTCGTCGCGCGCGCCTTCTCCGGTCAGCCGAAAGAGCTGGCCGCGATCATCAAGGCGGCCTTGTTACATCC
>JAYELZ010000172.1:0-2591 GCA_034717835.1 Chloroflexota bacterium | reverse complement strand
ATTGAGTTGCGGTGGGTGCGGCAATGTCTGCCCGGACATTAACAAGGGAGATTCCGGAGGCGCGCTCCCGATAAGCACGAAATAGAGCGTGGCCCCCAGCGAGTAAATATCGCTGCGCTGGTCGGTGCCTCCGGCGTATTGCTCGATAGGCGCGTAGCCGGGGGAGCCAGCCCGGGCCACGGTGGCCGTCGGCTGTCCCGGCGCCATGTACTTGGCCACGCCAAAATCCACCAGCACTGCCCCCCTCCCACTCTCCCCTATGAGGGGAAGAGCACCCCCGTCGGGGCGGATGATGACGTTTTGCGGTTTTACGTCCCGGTGAATGACCGGCGGCGATTGGGCGTGCAGGTAGGCCAGCGCGTCCAGTATCTGGCCGGCCCAGGCCAGCGCCAGCGCCTCCGGCACAGACCCCTCCCGCGCCACCCGCTCCTCCAGGTTTTCCCCCTCCACGTAATCCATCACTAAGAATTGGCGACCATCGGGAGTGGAAAAGTAATCGGTGACGGCCGGCAGGTGAGGATGCTGCAGAGTAGCCAGTACCTCAGCCTCCAGCCGGAACTGTGTCTGGGCGGCGGGGGAGCGGGCACCGTTCTCCTTGAGCGCAACGTTACGGCGCTCGAAGCGCAGGTCGCGGGCCAGGTAGAGCGTGCCCATGCCCCCGCGCCCCAGGGGGCGAAGGATCTGGTAGCGGTTCGCCAGGACGGCGCCGGGAGGCCAGGACTGAGTGGTCATTGTGGTATCTAACCTCATGGCGGCGGCGGCTCTGTCGTCGGTTTCGGCGGCGGCGTCGGCTGCGGCTGCGGGTTAGGGTCAGGCCCTGGCCCAGGTGCTGTTGTGCTCGTCGCCGTCGCCGTGATAGTTGGCGTTGGTGTATCCGTAGGCCGCGGCGGGCGCCGCGTGGGAGTGGAAGTCGGTGTGTTGGTCGGCATCAACGTGGAGGTCGCCTTGCCCACCGGCGCGGCCGTTGCTTCTGTTGGTGTCACCGGGGTGGACTCGTCGCCCGGCACGGGTGTCTCTGAGGACATGATCTCTACTGTGGCTGTGGCCGGCGGCGCAGTGGTGGACAACAGTGTACCGTTGTTCTTGTTATGCATCTGCCAGCCCAGCGCTGCCAGCGCGCATAACACCACCAGCACCAGTGCCGCCAATAGGAAGAGAAAGGTCTGCTGCTGCCGGGACATCTGGCGAAAATTATTGAGCAGCTTACCGGGCAAACCACCGCCGGCCGGTGGTTTCTTCCCCCCACCTACCCGGGCAACGATGACGGAGATGTTATCGAAACCGCCGCGCTTGTTGGCTGCCGCGATCAGCCGGGGGACCGCGCGTTTCGGCGCGTTGCCCTGCAGCAACCGGGCAATGTCTCCATCCCCCAGCATATCCGTTACCCCATCGGAACACAAAAGCACCACGTCGCCTGGCAAAATTTGCTGCGGTGGGAAAAGGTCTACCTGCACCGTAGAACCGGCCCCCATTGAGCGGGTCAAGACGCTGCGATCGGGGTCCAGTTCGACTTGTTCCGGCTTGATAAGCCCCTGAACCAGTTTCCGCTGGGTCAGCGTGTGGTCGCGGGTCAACTGGCTGATCTGCCCTTCCCGCAACAGGTAGATGCGGCTGTCGCCGACGTTAGCCACGTAGAGGATATTTCTGTGGATGACGGCGGCGGCCATGGTGGAGCCAGCCTCGCGCGCACCGGTGCTCTGGAGGTATTGGTGGAGCGAGCTATTGGCAACCTCAATGGCCGCGCGCAGGTCGGCCCCCAGGTCAAGGCCGGGCATATCATAGTAGCGCTCGGCAGCAATGCGGATGGCCCAACGGCTGGCCTCGCTGCCGGCCTTAGCTCCGCCCACGCCGTCGGCCACTATGAGCAGTTGCCCCTTTTGGCCCAGTCGCTCCGGCCCCGGCGCGAACGGGAAGGTCTTCGAGCCGGAGTGCGGGTAAACGGAATCCTCGTTGCCCTCGCGCACGCGGCCTTTGTCGGTCGCGCCCCACACTTCTAAAGACAAAACTGGCGCGGACTGCGGTTGAGCCTGCTGAGACGGATGGTTTTCAGTCATATCAGTTAATCTCCTTGTGGAGTAGGTGAAGCAATGGGTATAACCGGCCGGAGAGTGTTGGTGGGCGTCAGCGTCGGCTTTGGCGTAGAGGTGGGGGTTTGCTCAGTAGCCGTAGGCACAGTCAGGACCGGTGTGACAGTAGGGGACGGCGTAGTGGTTGCCACGGTCAGCGACAGCGCGGGGGTGGAAGTTGGCGGGGGACTCACCTCGCAACTTCTGATCCCCAAACCCCCGGCAGCGAGACCGGCAGCCAGGGTGACGCCAGCGAAAGTGCGCCGCGCGGTCGCGCCCCAGTCGAGCGGCGCCGGCACCCGCTTAAGGGCTGTTTGCATCTCAGCCGCTGTTTGGTAGCGGTAGACCGGGTTTTTAGCCAATGCCCGCATCACGATTTCTTCCAGCGCCGGCGGCAGAGCCGGGCGGAGTTGACGTGGAGAGGGCGGAGCGTAAGTTGGATCAGCCGCCAGAGCAATGTTCTCAAAAGGCAAGGTACCGGTGAGCATCTCATAGAGCACGATACCCAGGGAGAAAATATCGGAA
>JAYELZ010000171.1:0-2617 GCA_034717835.1 Chloroflexota bacterium | reverse complement strand
CCACGGCCACCGTCTGGGCAGTGACAGCCCAAGCGGAGGCCGCGCACGCAACGGCTACTCAGCGTACTGCCTACGAGCAAGCTACGGCTACGCAGCAGGCGTCTTCCGAACATGCGACGGTTACGCAACAAGCGGCTTACTTGCAGTCCACGGCCACGGTGGGAGCGCAACGAGCCACGGAAACCGTGGCCGCAAATATAGCTACGGCAACCGCGCAGGTAGCCATGACTACTGAGACTTTTGAGAATGCGTTGCGCGCGGAGCAGCTAACCCGCGCACGTTTGGAAACGCGCCGGGCTGAATTGGTGCAACCGCTCAAGGCCTACGGTCCGTGGGCCCTTCTTATCGCCAGTATGCTGCTCTTAGGTGTAGCGCTTTGGAAATTCACGGTGGTCCTTACTGCCCGCCAACGGGTAGTCGAGACTGGCACCGGGTTAGTCTTGGTGCTGGACGAAAACGGCCACAGGACTCAGCTACCACAGAACAATTGGGGGCCGGTCTTGGATGTGAAACAACCGCTATCCTTGCCTAACCCGGCTCAACAGGATGAGGTGACGCGCCGCGCTCAGACGGTACAAGCTATTAAGGCCCAAGCTGGAAGCCATGGCGGCCGCCCGCGCCAGGCAGCCCAGCTACTTAATCAGGGCCGCCATGGCAGTCAGCCGCAGCCAACGTTGCGTTTAGGCCGCGTGCAGTCAGTGCGCAAACTGAACCACGCGGCGCAGGTGGGGCTAGTGGCACCCCAGCTGACTACCGCGATCGAGGCAGACTGGAAGAAGAACGTGATTGAAGGGCAATATCGCGAGGTAGAGAATGACTAACCTAACGCAAATACAAAATCAAATACAGGGTCACGAAATGCCTGCCCCGACTGAACGCGAGGCGCGGCATTACTGGAAGATGATTCTATCCACGCTGCACCAACGCGGCGAGCTGCAAAAACGCCCGCGTCAAGGCGGTTACGTGGTGCCGCAGCTCACGGTTACGCTCCTGCTACCTCAGCGGATTATCTATATCCTCAACATGCAAAAGCTCGGTGGGATCAGCCGTGAAACTTGGGCCGCTGACCTGGACCTCTGGCGGCAGTGGCGCGCCGCCCTGGATGGCCGCGTCGTCTTTGTCACCGATTCGGCGGGCTTGGCCATCACCGTAGGGCGCGACCCCGCGCTGGGCGAGCGGTTACGGGCGCTGCCGGAGCAGGAAGCGGCAGCGAAGGATTTGCCCACGAAAATCCTACTCACGCAGGATGACATACCAACCACGCCGTACACGGTGCGGTTGGGCTATACAGCCGCGCAGCAGCCCCTCGATCTGAATTTGGCTGAAGCTCACCGTGCGCTCTTAGTTGGCGGTACTAGTGGCTATGGCAAGACCACGTTCTTGCGCTCTGCCGTGTTGCAAGCAGTTTGTAGTAATTCTCAAGAGGCTTTGCAACTGGCTGTTATTGATCTCAAAGAAGTGGATTTCACCGGGACGTTCGCCCGCCTACCGCATTATTTCCGCCCCGTGGCGTACCACTTGGAGGCAGCGGAGATGCTGATTGAGCAATTGGCGGCGGAGCAGCTGCGGCGGCAAGCCCTCCTGCATCATGCCGAAGTATCTAATTGGCAGCAGTACAATGCCCAAACGGATAAACCCTTACCGCTATTACTCTTGGTGGTGGACGAGGTGGCGGATTTGGTCACTTCTCCAGCGATGGCGACGCTGGTGCAACTGGCGCGCAAAGGTCGGGCCGCCGGGATCAGCATCATTGCTGCGACCCAGCACCCCACCACGCGAGTACTCGATACCCAGGTCAAGGCCAATTTACCAACAGCGATCGCTTTTCGCACCAAGTCTGGTAGTGATAGCCGGGTGATCTTAGATCATAATGGTGCTGAAGAACTGTCAGTACCGGGGCGCGCATTAATATTCCAAAACGGTTGGCAAACAGTCCAGACGCTCTACGTAGACCGCGAACAGGTGACGCAGCTGCTCACTGCTCACGTACAGGCTCCGCGCCCCACGCTCAACGCGGACGAGACCACCCTAGTGCAATATGCGCTCAACGAATTAAATGGTGATTTCGTTATTGGGAAATTATATGCGGCGCTAAAAGGGGAGGTGAGCAAACGGCGCATCACGGACTATGGCAAAAAATGGGAGCAGCGTGGGTGGCTAACCGCTCCACGTCACGACGGGCAAGGACACCGGATTGGTCGCAGACTAACTAACGAGCTAGTAAATCTGCTACCCTAATGTCCCTCCCCCCCCTATCTGGAGAGAAAACTGGTGATATGGTGATTTGGGTGATAGGGGATGATAAGGGCAAAGATTTGATGATAGGGGCGGTGACAAGGCGGTGACAAGGCGGTGACAAGGATGACAAGGCTTTTTAGGAGAGAAATATCATGCAAATTGACGTGTTAGCACAAATCGAGGAAAAGCGGCAGGTTCTTCTGCGCCGCCTCAACGAAGAGCTGGCCTTTGAAGAGAGCCACGGTTTTCCGGCAGAAGATACTTATCCCATCCTTGCCGAACTGCGTTGCTTGGAACGCGAAACAGCGAATATCAAGGAGTTGTACGGCGACGTACAGCAATTGAAGTGGTGTTGAGAGATGGCAGATAAAATCTTGTT
>JAYELZ010000170.1:0-2632 GCA_034717835.1 Chloroflexota bacterium | reverse complement strand
AGACCCAACGCGTAGTGCGGCTATCCTTATCCAATCTTTCGCTCTTGGTTAATCGGGGGGCGACGGAGGAGTACTGGACGTTGGAAAAACGTTTGGCCACCGCGGAGCAGGGCCGAGTGCCCTGAGGAGTAGCCGGGCTTTCAATCCAGCCCCTGATCCGACTAACTGGCCTACCATCGCGCAGCCAGTGAAAGCAGCGGCGGATTGGCGCTGCGAACAATGCGGGCATCCACATGCACCGGAGGCGGGCTACACGCTGACTATGCACCACATCGACGGGGACACGTTTCACAACGGCACCCTCTAATCTGGGCGCGCGCTGTCAACGCTGCCATCTTAGTCTGCACCAGCGGCAATTGGTCGGGCAGTTCTGGTTTGAGTTCGCCAAACCCGCGTGGTTGCGGCGGTGAGAAGAGCTGGCCAGCTAGTTGCACCCCGCAACTAGCTGGTCAGGCTGTTTTTCAACTGTCATCGAAGGTTGCTGCCACCAACCAGAGAGCGATGTCCAAGCCCAGGTAGCTCCAGAAGAAAACACCCGGCTTCCGATCCAATGCAATAGCATCAACCCGCCCCTAGCACAATTGCCCCTCCAGCTCCAAAAAGCAAGCCCAGCGCTAGCGCACGATCAAAAACAGGCCGGGCTTGCTGTAGTAGAAACATTTGCCGATTTACGTGTACCCTCATCAGGCTCTAGTTGTGCTGCGACCGCACAGAGAAGAACCCATTCCGCTAACCCAGTGGGCGCATTTAGGCGGCAGTGGGGGAAGTGAGGCTGTCACGCCGTGGTGCGGCGCTTGCACGGAGAAGAAACAACTCCACTAACCCAGTGGGCGCATTTAGGCGACAGAGAGGAAGTGAGGCTATCACGCAGTTGCGCGGCGCTTGCACGGAGAAGAAACAACTCCGTTAACCCAATGGGCGCATTTAGGCGGCGCAACCGCCCTCCGTTTTTGGGAGTGCGCCCCCAGTGCCCTCACGGGATCTGGAGGTCTTCACCATTTCAGCCAGCACGTTAACGATTGCTTCTGCTTACTTGGTCAGGGAGGATTGCTCCTAGGTTTTACTATGTTGACGAATCCGCGCGATCAGGTCCTCCACCAGTTGCCGAAGGTCCACGCTGCCGCCAAGATCAACTTTCGCCAGGAAGGGGAGGAAGGGGATCAGGAGCTGCAGTTCGGTGCCGAGCCCGATGTCTGCCGCCAAAGCCTCCGTGACCTCCCCCAGAATCTCGCGGACGTCTGCTGCCATAGTCCCCAGTTGACGGTCCCGGATGTCGATCAGCGCCCGGCGCAGGCTGTCGACCGAGCGTTGCAGATCTCCCAGAGCGGCTGCATTGCTGTGCTGTAGGGCAACGACGGTCTGCTGCAGTTCTACGACTTGCTGCTTCTCGGCATCCGTCAACCGCCGGTAGCTGGTATTCTGCCCACGACGCAGGCCTGCCTGGTGCTGCAAAATGCGGTCCAGCCGTTCGATAATCTCTCGGTCCGTCCCGCGCGGCACGGCGATGACCGGAGCCGGCGCCTCGAGGGGAGGCACGAGATCCAACACCCGCGCTGGATCGGGGCCCGCGTGTTCCAGCGCAGCGGGCCAGTCGTACTCCGCCGGGCCGACGACGTGGGCATACGCTGCAGCAGCGATGAGGGGGCGCAGCAGGGGCCAGAGGCCAGCAAAGGTCTCTTCTGGACGTTGGGCCAGTACGACGACGGTGTTAGCTTGCGCATGGCGGAGCGCTTCCGCCAGGAGATGGGCTTTGTCGGGAGCGCTGCGGGCGTTCTGCACCTCGTTCCAGCCTAGCCAGAGGCTCGCTGGGGTATCCAGATCACCCGCCAGTTTGAGCAGGCTAGTGCCGGCACGCGGTGGGACGTCCCGGCGGGTGAGGAGCACGGTGAACTCGCGCTCTGCCTCGGTCCAGTCCTGCGCGACGCGGTCGGTGGGCTCGAGGCTGAGCAGGCAGATGGGCGGCAGCGCGGTGACGTCGAAGGGCAACGGCGGCAGAGCGGCGCATGCTTCCCGCAGCTGCTGCATGGCGCGGACGCGGTTGCGCGGCGCGCGCAAGGGCAGCGGTTGCGGTAGATCAGTCCAGATGAGGAGCGGTGCATAGACAAACGGTTTATCTGGCAGCACAGCGAGTGCCTCGTGCGTGAGCTTGTCTCGGCCCACGAAGTCGCCGTTGTGGACGTGGACATCGCCCTGGACGTAGGCTCCGCCGCCGGTATCAACGTGAGACATGGGCGGAACCGGCGCTGCTTCACGCGGTGCCTCACTCCCACCGCAGAGGGCGTTGAAACTGACGCTCAGCGCCTGCTGCGCCAGCGCATTAAGCCGGTCGACGATCTCGGCCCGCGCGGCGCGACGGGCTTCGGTGTCGCCGTAGCGGCGGGCGGCGGCGAGGTTCTCGTGCAGCCGCTGCTGGTAGACCCGCGCGTCGGCCGTACGCGGGTGGTCGCGGTCCAGGCGCGCCAGCAGAGCGCGCACGCCGGTTTCGTAGTGGGTATAGATATCGGTCATCGGTCACCTCGAGTGTAAACCACGAGTGACATACTCAAGCGCCAGTCGCAATTCCGTATAGATATCGGTCATCGGTCACCTCGAGTGTAAACTGTAAAAATGCCGTGAGCTAGGTGTGGGGGGC
>JAYELZ010000169.1:0-2637 GCA_034717835.1 Chloroflexota bacterium | reverse complement strand
GCTTTACCGCAGAGAACCTCAACATCACGTTTGAGCTACACGGCGAGCGCCAAACATGGCACCCCGGCGACGCCAACCCGCAGAACTTGCGCGGCACCCGCCGCACCTTAGATCAATGTAATGGCGACGCCGGCTTGGAAGAGGGGATTCTCTCACGCGCCGGGTGGGCGCTCTTTGATGATAGCCATAACGTCCTCTTTAACCAGGAGGCTGGCTGGGTAGTCGCGCGCCCGGAGCAGGAGCTGCAAGATTGGTACTTCTTCGGCTATGGGCACGCCTACCAAGAGGCGTTGACCGAGTATCTGCACTTTGGCGGGCAGATACCGCTGATTCCACGCTTTGTGTTGGGCAGCTGGTGGTCACGTTACTGGGCGTACAGCGACCAAGATCTCAAAGAGCTGGTGGGTGAGTTCGAGGAACACGATATTCCGCTGGACGTGCTGGTGATTGACATGGATTGGCACACACCCCACAGTTGGACCGGCTACAGTTGGAACCGCGAGCTCTTCCCCGATCCACCCGCTTTCCTTGATTGGGCGCACCAGAAAGGACTACGCACCACGCTCAACCTCCATCCCGCCGAAGGAGTACAATCCTTTGAGACGATATATCCGGAATTTGCCGAGGCGTTGGGACAAGACCCAGCCACCGGCGCAACCATCCCTTTCCGCATCACCGATAAACGTTTTGTCAAAGCGTACTTTGAGCTGCTCCACCATCCCCGCGAGGAGGAGGGCCTTGACTTCTGGTGGATGGACTGGCAGCAAGGTGAGGTCTCCGAGGTAAAGGGGCTGGATCCGCTGCTCTGGCTCAACCATATCCACTTCCACGACTCGACCCGCCGGGGCGAGCGCGCCATGCTCTACAGCCGCTGGGGCGGCCTGGGCAACCACCGCTACCACATCGGTTTCTCCGGCGATACCTACGTTAGCTGGGAGTCGCTCCAATTCCAGCCCTACTTCACCGCGACAGCTGCCAACGTCGGCTACGGTTGGTGGAGTCACGATATCGGCGGGCACATGGGCGGCGCGACAGAACCGGAACTCTACGCGCGGTGGGTGCAGTACGGGATGCTCAGCCCGGTGCTCCGCCTGCACTCCACCAAAGACGCACGCTGTGAACGCCGTCCCTGGGCCTACCCGGAAGAAGTTTATCAGGTCGCCAGGGACGCTTTCCAGCTGCGCTACCGGCTCATCCCCTACATCTACTCGCTGGCGCGCGTGGCCGCCGATACCGGCAGCTCCCTCTGCCGCCCGATGTACTACGAATATCCGGAGGAGAAAGCTGCCTACACCGCCCGTCACCAATACTTCTTCGGCAACCAGCTGCTCGCCGCCCCTTTCGTCCACCCGGCCCCAGCAGAGAGCGGGTTAGCGGAACAAGACGTCTGGATTCCAGAAGGCGACTGGATTGACTACCAGACCCAAGAGACGTTTACCGGGCCGCGCTGGGTGCGCTTGGTGGGCGATCTGGAGCGCGTCCCCATGCTGATGAGAGCCGGGGCAATTTTGCCGCTGGCGCCAGCCTTCGAGGCGCAGCCAGCGCCGCGCCTAAAATCCGGCGTCACAGCGGCGCTCTCCCAGGACAAACTGGTGGTGGAACTCTTCCCTGGCGCGGAAAATAGCTTCCGCCTCTACGAGGATGATGGTCAAACTGAGGCCTATCGCGCCGGGGAATATGAATGGACTACCATCCACAATCGCCCTGGCGCAGAGCAGTGGGAGGTGGAAATTGCGCCCGTCACAGGTCACTGTCCCGCGTTGCCGGCGGCGCGCAGCTATGAGATCCGGCTAGTCGGTAGCCTGCGCCCCACGCGCGTGCTCCTGGAGGGGAGAGAGACGCCCGCTTGGGAGTATGACGCCGAGACGCTGACCACCCGCATCCCAGTGCCGCCACGGAGCAAGCGCACCGGCGTCGTCATCACCGCGCAAGCCGAGGGCGCGCTCTCTGCGCTGGGCGCGGAGCAGAACCGGCGCGTCATCACCGCCGACCTCTGCCGTCTCCTGGGGACGGCCACACCGCCATCTCTGGAGGATGTGTTCGCCTTGCCGGACGGCCCCCGCCAAGCGACCGCCATCGCACTGCTGGGCGGGCCTGTCGCGCACGTCTTGGAGTTCACCGCGCCGGAGGAAGCCGTGCAGCAGTTAGGCCGCGTCATCATCAGCGCGCCGGCCGCGCCAGAAGAGAGCTATAATCTCGCCGTCGCCTTCACGCTAGAGAGATCCGGCGGCAGCCAGCAAGAGCGGGTGGAAATCAAAGATGTGCAGACCGCGCAGTACATTGACGTGCCTTTCGCCTTCTCCGGCCAGGTGGAGACCATGCACTGGCAAGCCGAGATCACGCTCACGTGGCGTGGGCAGAGTTTCAGCCTCACCCACCAGAGCAAACCTATCTTCCCCGCCATCACGGAATGGCAGGCCGTGGTCTATAACCGCGCCGAGCGGGCCTTGCCGCTGGCGGAAGTGCTCTCTCCTCAGACGGGCACTCTCAACCCGGCGTTAGAGTGGGAGAGTTACCGCCAGAGCGATGAGGAGATACACAATATCAACGAACCTTTCGCCGTCTTCCTCTACCGCAAATACCGCGAGGAACTGAGAGACGAGGTGCCGCTGGCGGGCTATCTAGCCGCCACCCTTG
>JAYELZ010000168.1:0-2647 GCA_034717835.1 Chloroflexota bacterium | reverse complement strand
TTCGCAGTAAGATGTCTCGATAGTTACCGCCGGTGTCTGCAAAGTCGCTGCACGCAGAGTCGCTCTCTCGGTTGGTGCCCAAGCTAGCTCAAAATAGTTAGTGTCTCTATTCTCTGCCGGAGCAAACATCCAATAAACCGTTTCCACCCGATATTCCATCATACGCTCATAAGCCAATCCCAGCTCCCAATAACCGAGAGGATTTTGGGGGCGCAACTGCACATAAGCAGAAAATGCCTCAACTGCTTGAACCGACTGGCCTTGTAATAGCGCGGTACGTCCGCGCCAACGGTAAGCCTGTGCATTCTTAGGATTGCTTACGACCGCCTGCTCAAAGTATTCCTGTGCCGCCTGTACTTGAGCCAGGAGCGCGGGTTCATCAATAGAAGGGGGAACCAACCAAAGATTTGGAGACTCTCCAAAACCTTTGGCATCCAATACCTGGTCGAGCAATCGCCCTCCCTTTTCCTGATAGTAAAGGGAAAGCACGCTAGGACCCACCACTGCCACCAGCACCAGCAACGCACATACGCCCACACAACAAAATAACGTTCTCTGGCTTATTTTCATCCACTCCCTCCCCCATAACCTATAAATTATACCAGAAGAGCGGATGCTTTGCAGAAACGCCGCTATTAGAACAAACGTTTTACTACTGCTTGCCAAAACATGTTATAATGGGAAACCACACGTCAAAATAAGGTAGGCAATTATGCCCAGCGACAAACTGATCGTGCGCGGCGCACGCGAACACAACTTAAAAGATATCACTGTCGAGATTCCCAAAAACAAATTGGTAGTCATCACTGGGTTATCTGGCTCTGGGAAATCCTCCCTGGCTTTCGATACCATCTTCGCGGAAGGGCAACGCCGTTACATCGAATCGTTGAGCTCTTACGCGCGGCAGTTCCTCGGCCAGCTGAATAAACCAGATGTGGATTCCATCGTGGGGCTGAGTCCCGCTATCGCCATCGAACAGAAAGGCGTCTCACACAACCCCCGCTCCACCGTGGGGACGGTCACGGAAATCTACGACTACCTGCGGCTCCTCTACGCCCGCATCGGCATCCCCCACTGCCCTCAATGTGGCCGCGAGGTAACGCAGCAGAGCGCGCAGGAGATTGTGGACACGCTCCTGACTATGCCCAGCGGAACCCGCTTTCAAGCTTTGGCGCCGCTGGTACGGGGACGCAAAGGGCATCATCAAAATATCTTTGAGGAAGTACGCAAGTTGGGTTTCCTCCGCGTCCGGGTGGATGGTGAAGTTTACGAGGTTGAACTGGTCCCGGAGCCGGACCGTTATCAAATCCACCACATCGAGGCCGTGGTGGACCGCCTCATCATCCCCGACCCCACCGAGGAGCCAGAAGAAGCATACCGCGATTTCGTCAGCCGGGTGACCGATTCGGTGGAAACCGTCCTGCGCTTAAGCGATGGCTTGCTGATTGTGAACGTGGTCAGCTCTCCCGAACCTAAGCGACAGCCGGCCGGCGATATCCTCTTCTCCGAACACCTTGCCTGTCCGGTCTGCAACATCAGCTTGCCGGAGATAGAGCCGCGTTCTTTCTCTTTCAACAGCCCCCAGGGGGCCTGCCCTGCGTGCCAGGGACTGGGCTATAAATTAGAGTTGGACCCCGACTTCATCGTCCCCGACCATACCCGCTCACTACATGCTGGAGCGGTTGCCTTCGGGGTCTCCGATAATCAGAGCAGCTACACCTTTCAACGGCTGGAAAAGACGCTTAAACATTATGGCGGTGATACCCACACGCCCTGGAACCAACTGAGCGACCGGCAACGACAAGTAATCCTCTACGGCAGCGGCGACGAGCGCATTCCCATGCACTATGAGAGCTCTAACGGTACTTGGGACGGGAATCGTCCTTATGAGGGAATCATCCCCAATCTGGCACGCCGTTACAAGGAGACCACCTCCAACTACATGCAACGCCACATCGAGGCGCTGATGCGCCGCAATCCTTGCCAAGAGTGTCACGGCACTCGACTCAACCCGGTGGCCCGGGCCGTGACCGTGGCGGGGAAACCCATCCACGAAATAACCAATTGGCCGGTCTCCCAGCTCCGGGCCTGGTTTACCGAGCTTCTGGCCGGCGGGCTACTCACGGAAACTCAATACGCTATCGGGGAACGCGCCTTGCAGGAAGTCTATCACCGGCTCACCTTCCTGGTGGATGTGGGCTTGGGCTATCTGGGGCTTAACCGCATGGCGAAAACGCTCTCCGGCGGCGAGGCGCAACGTATCCGGCTGGCTACGCAGGTCGGCTCCAAACTAACAGGGGTGCTCTATGTGTTGGATGAACCAAGCATTGGGCTACACCAACGGGATACAGCCCGGCTACTCCACACGCTTGAGGAGATGCGCGACCTGGGTAACACCGTCCTGGTGGTGGAGCATGATGATGAGACCATCCGCGCTGCCGACTGGATCGTTGATCTGGGACCGGGCGCGGGAGAACACGGCGGCGAGGTTGTCGTGGACGGCCCACTCGCCAAGATAATAGCACATCCCACCTCGTTGACCGGCGCCTTTCTCTCCGGGCGACGTAAAATCCCGCTGCCGGCACACCGCCGTCCCCGCACCGGGCAGGAACTGGTGATGCACGGGGCAAGGCAACACAATCTTAAA
>JAYELZ010000167.1:0-2647 GCA_034717835.1 Chloroflexota bacterium | reverse complement strand
GGTGTATTGACATTGCGTTTGGCCCTGCCCGTCTTTGACGACCAGGGCCGGCGGGCCGGCATCATTGTCCTCAATCTACGGGGCGAGGAGATCAGGGCGTACGTCAGCCGGCTGAGCACCGAGGAGCACGAGGACATTTGGGTATGGGACGAGACGGGTGTGGAGCTCATCAACATCATGCATCCTGAACTGGAGGGTCGCAACACCTACGAGTATCTCCAGCAGACCGGCGATGAAACTCTGCTAGCGCTAACCGAGAAGATGCTGGCCGGCGGCCGGGGAACGGCGCTCTATCTCTGGCCGGAGAACGGGGGGGAAGCGCCGACGGTGAAAAAACTGGTGGCCTACACGCCCCTCTACCCGGTGGAGGGCCAGATGTGGACGGTTGGTGTCTCTGTACCCTACGAGACCATCCTGGCGGCGCACCGCCAAACCAGGGATACGTTGCTCGTCTTAGGCGGCGGCATTGTCGCCGCCATCCTGGTCGGGGCATTCCTGATCGTCCGGGCGGAATGCCGGCGAGCGGAAAGCTCGCTGCAGGAGAGCGAGGAGCAACTGCGCGCGACTCTCGCGTCCATGGATGACCTCGTCTTCACGCTAGACGAGAAGAGCGTTTTGGTTGACTATTACCAACCGGAACTTACTGTCGAGTTACATGGCTCACCCGAGGTATTCATCGGAAAACCGTACCAAGAAGCCCTGCCGCCAAACGTTGTGCAGCCGGCAAAAGCCGCCATTGAGACGCTCAAATCTACCGGCGCGCCGCAGAGATTCGATTATTCCCTAATGCTTGCGGGGCAGGAGAAATGGTTCAGCATGACGATTTCGCTGCGCAAGGATACGTCCGGTCAGTTCGCCGGTATCACGGCTGTCGCCCGCGACATCACCACGCGAGTGCAGGCCGAGCAGGCGCTGCGGGAAGAGCGTAACTTTGCCGAGAGCCTGGTCAACACTGCCCAGATCATCATATTGGTGTTGGACGTGGAGGGTCGGATCGTGCGTTTCAACCCCTACCTGGAGGCGCTCTCGGGATACTCGTTGGCCGAGGTGCAGAGCCAGGACTGGTTCAGTACTTTCCTGCTGGCGCAAGACCACTCGAGTATCCGTGCTCTGTACCAGAAAGCCGTGGCGGATATCCAGACGAATGGCAACGTCAATTCTATCGTGACCAAAGATGGACACGCACGTCAAATCGAGTGGTATAACAAGACGCTCAAAGATGTCGCCGGCAATGTCAGGGGAGTGCTGGCTATTGGGCAAGACGTCACCGCACGCCAGCAGGCCGCGGAGGAGATCGGACGGTTGAGTGCCGTGATTGAGCAAACTCCCGTCACCGTAGTTATCACCAATCTGGAGGGTGATATCGTTTACGCCAATCCCTATTTTGAGGTGAGTACCGGTTATACCGTCTCTGCCGCGTTGGGGCAGAACCCGCGCCTGCTGAAGAGCGCTCAACAGGAAGACGCTTTCTATCAGGAGCTTTGGGAGACTATCACCGCCGGCCAGACCTGGCACGGCACCTTTATCAACAAACGCCAGGACGGAGAATTGTATCACGAGGAAGCGACGATTTTCCCGTTTAAAAATGCGACGGGCGAGATTGAGAGCTACGTGGCTGTCAAACAGGATATCACCACGCGGGTGCGGGCGGAGGAGCGGCAAGCGCAGCTGTTGGCGCAACAGGTCGCCGTCAACGAGTTGGCGTTGGCGTTGGGGAAGACGAGAGACCTTGACCAGCTCTACACTATCATCCGCGAACACGTGTGCAGGCTGATAGAGGCCGATGCCTTTATCATCTCTTTCTATGATGACGAGACGCAACTCATTCATGCCGCTTGCGTGTATTATGAGGGCCGCTATTTAGAAGTCAGTAACATCCCGCCTCTCCCCCTAGAGGAAGAAGATCGAGGAACCCAGAGCCGTGTGATTCGCACCGGCGAGCCGTTTTACAATCCCGACTACCGTGAGACGGAAAAAGTCACCAATAACCAATATACCATTCAAGGGGATGGTACCGTGCTAATGGGTTCAACGCTGCCAGCAGAACCGCCGGAGCCGGAGATTAGTTCTGGACTCTACGTGCCTATGAAGGTGGAGGGCCAGGTAATTGGCGTCATGCAAGTACAGAACTATCAGTTGGATGCCTATTGTCAGGAAGATATTAACTTACTCGCGGCGTTGGCTAACATCTCCGCCATCGCCATCCAAAACTTCCGGCTGTTGAAGCAGATTAGCCAGCAAGCCCGGCAGATAGAGCAGACTATCAATGCGGTACCAGAAGGCGTGATCTTATTGGATCCCCAGTGCCAGATTGTGCTGGCCAATCCGCTGGGGGAAAAAGATCTGGTGGCGTTAGCCGGTGTTCAAGTAGGGGATGAACTCACTCAATTGAACGGAGTTCCCTTGGTCAACTTTCGCACCTCGACTCCTGGCGGGGGCTGGCACGAGCTGCAGTTGGAGGGCGAGGCGCCTCAACATTTTGAGCTTTTGGCTAGGCCCCTGGAATCAGGGCTGGAGCAGCAAGGTTGGGTGCTGGTCATCCGTAACGTGACGTCGGAGTGGGAAGCGCGAGCACGCACTCAACGCCAAGAGCGGCTAGCCGCCATCGGACAGCTTTCTGCGGGCATTGCCCACGACTTCCGCAATT
>JAYELZ010000166.1:0-2649 GCA_034717835.1 Chloroflexota bacterium | reverse complement strand
CCATTCAAAGTTGACCTTCTTATCGCGCAGATAGTTTAGCAACCGCTCGTCGGTCAGCGATTTCTCACCGAAGTTGACCACGATACCCAAATCCGCCCCCGTGACTTTGAGATACGATAACGTTTGTGCTTTGTGCTTGGGTAGGATTTCCGGCGCGACTTTGAGTTCCAAGAGCAGCTTGCCGTCCTCCAACCACATATCCACGAAGTACAGACCCACGCGAACATCGCGATAATAGACCTCAAAGCGTTTCTCCGTTTCGCAACGAATGCCCTGCGCCTCCAATCCAATGACAAGCGCGGCCTGGTAAAATCGCTCCGGTAGCATCGGGCCGAGTGTGTTATGGACATGGAAGCAGACGCCTTTGACAGTGTAGCTCAGTTCTTTGTGGATAATCGTGGTCATAGCATTGGCAACGAATTAAACAACGAATTAAGCAACGAATTAGGCAACGAATTGAGAATCAAACTAATTTTATCTGATTTTAGGGCATCGTGCATAACACCCCCATCCGCTGTCCAATGCGTTGATTTCTCCATTCGTTAGTTTTCTCATTCGCTGTCCCATTCGCTGTCCCATTCGCTGTCCCATTCGCTGTCCCATTCGCTGTCCCATTCGTTAGTTTCTCCATCCGTTAGCTTCTCCATTCGTTAGTTTTCTCATTCGCTGTCGTATTTTCACCGCCGAGGCACGGAGGACGCTGAGAAAAAAACCCTGTGTTCTCTGCCATCGGTCATAAGACCTTATGGTCGTTGATGGCTCTGCGGTGCAACCTCTTTTCTCACACTAGACACCCCTGTTTACTCGCCTTTGACCACTCCACCAGCAATGGTATACTGAAAGTAATAAAACACTGTACCACCAACGTCGCGTTGGACTACGTGAGATACAAGATTTACGCGACTTGATCCAGCAGGGAGGCAGCCTCGCCGTAGGCAACGCCCAAGAAGAAGTGACTGCACAGATGCGCAAAACCCGCCAGAAAATATTTGAAGCTGAATATGCACATTTGTATAGCTAGTTCTATCTTTGTTTACTTTGGTGTAATTGCTATTAGCTTTCAGTAATTTTCAAAAGGAGCAAAGTAATGACAATTAATTTAGTAGCGACCTATGAAAATGGTAAATTGCGCCTGCCCCATTTATTGGATTTACCTGACCATACTCGGGTAAGTGTAGAGATAAAAAGTTTATCAGAAGAGCAGGTCCAACCGAGAGAACATATTCTGCAACAACTACTCGCCTTAACAACCGACCTGGGAGTGGATGACTTGGCCGAACAGCACGACCATTATCTCTATGGAACCGAAAAACGATGAACCCGCCCATCTTTATGGACACTGGCTATGTTCTGGCTTTGTTGAATGAGCGAGATAAATTCTACGAACGCGCTCGCGCAACATCAACCCTGGTTGCCCCGCCATTTGTCACTACTGAAGCAGTATTGGTCGAAATTGGAAATGCGCTTTCTCGACGCGAGTGGCGCTCACTAGGCGCCAAGACCTTAAACCAGTTACGTCACTCGCCAGATATCAAAGTTGTTCCAGTTGATTCGTCTCTGCTAGACCGAGCTATCGCGCTATACGCAGCCCGCCCAGATAAGGGATGGGGACTGACCGATTGCATTTCCTTTGTGGTCATGCAAGAGCGTAGCTTGACGCACGCCCTGACCACTGACCAGCACTTTGAGCAAGCTGGGTTCCAACGTGTGCTGGCAGACCCATAAACGCAACTATCTTTTCGATATGCTGCCGTCTCGCCCACAAAGCGAGACGGTTTTCTGTTGAGATTTCAAATTACCCCCACCTCGACGAGTGCGGAGATCAATAAGAAGAAAACTCTGCGGCTCTGCGGTGCATTACCTCATTACCAACGGCAAATAAACCTGACGGATGCTATCCGGATCAAAAAACTCATCGGCTCCCAAATCGGGCAGTGGATCGCGGGGTTCGCCGTCTATATCCTGCTGCACATCCGAGGGCCAACCCCGGTTCCGCGCCGGGGATACGGCGGTCAGGTGATAGTCGCCGCTGCCAACAAAGGCCGGGTCGCCGTCAAAGTCGCGGGTGCGCGTGATTTGACCGCCTTCTACAATTTGCGTATCCGTGACGTTGTCCCAGAGCGTCGCCGCTAACTGCACCGTAGAAGATCGGCCGCCATAATCTGTCACCCGCACGCCTACCGCAGAATCGGCGATGATGGTGTTGGTCATCACGAGATGCCCGCCTCCCTGTCCGGAGTTCATGACGGATACCCCGTCCGCCCCATTGTTGGCAAGAGTGGTATGCCAGGCCTGCACCTCACCCCCGCTGATAAACAAACCATTGTGTTCATTGCCCGCGATCACGTTGTTGACCAACGTAGCCCAGTTATTCCACAGACGCAGGCCACTAGAGTTATGTACGATGTGATTCCTGGACAGCAGTGCCGAGTGGCCCATGTCTATTACAACGCCATAGCCATAGTCTCCGCCGGTGTTGTGCGCGATGACGTTGTTCGTCAGAGTCACTTTGCCCCCGATGAGATAGAGACCGCTGCCGAGTGAGCCACTGGTATTGCTGTAGACGTGACATCCGCTGATGCTGATACTAGCGCCATAGACGTAGAGACCGCCGCCGCTACCTGCGGCGTAGCCATTGGTGATAGAAAG
>JAYELZ010000165.1:6857-13017 GCA_034717835.1 Chloroflexota bacterium | reverse complement strand
TTATATTCGATCGTCGCTTTGAGCAAGCCCGCGCCTCCGCCAGGATAATCATGTTTATAGCCCCGAATGAAAGCGGTGTTGATTTTATCCAAGCCCCAGGTGGGAATCCAAGCGTAGTAGTCACGCGGAATCGAGATCAGGCTAACGCCCGGCGTATCCGGGAAGATGGAGGCGATCATCAACACATCGGTCAGCGAGACTTGCACGCCGGGACGCCGGTCGCTCCCCAGCAGTAAAATGTTGATCGTGCCCGCGGGCTGCGCCATCAGCGGCATCAAGGTGGGCTGCGGGCGCGTTGAAGTAATCACTGACGTCGTGGACGATACCGGGGTAGCATGAAACAACGGCGGCGGACTCAAGAGCGGTGTCGCGGTGGGGGAAGAAGTAGCTGTAGGAGTCGCGCTGGGTCGCTGAGTAGCGGTCGGTTCCGGGGTGCGAGTGGGCGACGGGGTGCATGTCGCCGTCGCTGTCGGCGGGACGGCGGTCGGCGAGAGCGGTACCGGGGTAACTTGTACTACCTCTGGCTTCTGATATCGAGACGCACGCCATCCGAAAATCACTAAAGTCAGCAAACCTAAAACAATTAACACTTCAAAGATTCGTACTCCACGTTTTATACCCAAAGATGACCTCTCGCAAACACAAAATTTAACCCAACACAGTTATAATACCACTAATCAGCAGACCTGCCTCAGTACGCTGGTCAAAATAGGGGTTAGTATATCAGGTATTGGGGAAGAGTATTTTCCGCGCTGGTCCGTGCTCGTCCGCGTCCTAACGCCTGAGACTGGCAGGTAGCTAGCCGCGACCGATCTCTCGCGCCATAGTGAACTCTACAAGCTATGCTATAATGCAATGTGTTCAGTAACCCCTATAAACAAGAATAAAAGCACTTGGAGGTATTTATGAAACGCAGAAATAAGAAAAATTGGCCCCAAATCATCATGGCTGTCTTTAGCCTGGTGTTGATCGTCAGCATGGTATTAGGTTACATCGGCTCCGCGCTTCATTAGAGGCGCATCCCCGCAACATTCCTGTTTAGATGAGTTTAAGGAGAAATTCTATGTTCAAGACAACGTCCCCCAGAGACCATGCCCTGCGTGAGTTCCATGTCTCTCGACAAGCCCGCAATCACTATCAATTTAACGACTCTTTATTTTCCTTAAACGGTAATGTACTCTTCGCTAATTTTCACGCAGCGCGACTCTTTGCCCAGAAGATGAACGCGCAACGTGACCTCCTCTTGCATCCCGAGCAAGCAGTTCGCGCCAGCGACATCAACGCGCTGGGCTTGATCGATGAATTCTCGCACCATGTCGTCGCGCGCTATCGAGAAGAACGCAACCCGACGGTGCTAAAAGATGCGCTAGCGCACTTGAATACGGAGTTGGGTGCAGAGACCGTCGCCACTGCCCTGGCCGCTTTTGCCGACGAGTTCCCACCGGTGGCCGTCTATCGCGGAGAGCTGCCGTTGGCTGACTACTTAGCCGGTGAGACTGACGGCACGCCTCACCAACAGGTAGTTCTAGAGGAGCTCTTGTTGCTCTGGCTAGCCAACAACAACCCGGCCTTCGCCCCTTTCCGCGAGCTATTTGATGATCACCAATTGAGCCAGCAGACTGTCTATCCAGAACTCATGACCTCCCTCCGCAATTTCTTCGCTAAGGAACCAGGGTTTGGAGCAGGAGACGAAAATCTCATTAACTTACTGCGCGCACCGGCGCTTAACAGCCCCGGCTCACTTACCGGGCAACTGGAGTACATCCGCTCTCACTGGGGAGTTTTCCTCGGCCAATATCTCGTCCGGCTCTTGAGCAGCTTGGATTTTCTCTCCGAAGAGAACAAGGCCTTCTTTGGCTTAGGCCCAGGCCCGGCGGAAGTCTACGAATTTGGGGAGCAAGCAGCAGCACTCGAAAATTTCAGCCCCGATAGCGACTGGATGCCCCAACTGGTGATGTTAGCCAAGAACGTTTACGTCTGGTTGGATCAACTATCAAAAGAATTTGGTCACACAATTCACCAACTGGATCAAGTCCCGGATAAAGCCCTCGCACGCCTGGCGCGACGTGGCTTCACCGGACTTTGGCTCATCGGTCTCTGGGAACGCAGTAAAGCTTCCCAACGCATCAAGCAAATTATGGGCAATCCCGAAGCGGTCGCCTCGGCTTATTCGCTCTATGATTACATCATCGCCGCCGATCTGGGTGGGGAAGCAGCCTTCCAGCACCTCAAGGAGCGCGCCTGGAAATATGGCCTGCGGATGGCGAGCGATATGGTGCCTAATCATACCGGCATTGATTCTCGGCTAATGATCGAGCATCCCGACTGGTTTGTCCACCTGGATTACAGCCCCTTCCCCACCTATACCTTCAACGGTGAGGATCTCTGTGCCGATGACCGCGTAGGGGTCTATCTGGAAGATCATTACTATGAGCATAGCGATGCCGCCGTCGTCTTCAAGCGCGTAGATCACTGGACCGGCGATACCAGATACATCTACCACGGCAACGACGGCACCAGTATGCCCTGGAATGACACGGCGCAGTTGAACTATCTCTTGCCGGCAGTCCGCGAGGCTGTGATCCAAACCATCTTGGACGTGGCGCGACGCTCGCCCATCATCCGGTTTGACGCGGCAATGACGTTAGCCAAGCAGCATTACCAGCGGCTCTGGTTCCCGGAGCCGGGCAGCGGCGGCGATATTGCCACCCGCGCCGACTTCGGCATGACCAAGTCCGCATTCGACCAAGTTTTCCCGGTGGAGTTCTGGCGCGAGGTAGTGGATCGCGTGGCGGTAGAGACTCCCAACACTCTTTTGCTGGCCGAGGCTTTCTGGATGATGGAGGGCTATTTTGTCCGCACGCTGGGGATGCACCGCGTTTATAACAGCGCGTTTATGAACATGCTGCGCGATGAGAAGAACAACGAGTACCGCCAACTGATCAAAAATACGCTGGAATTCGACCCGCAGATCCTTAAACGTTATGTCAACTTTATGAATAACCCTGATGAGCGCACCGCCATTGATCAATTTGGGGAAGGCGATAAATACTTCGGCATTTGCACCTTGATGTCCACGCTGCCCGGCCTCCCGATGTTTGGACATGGACAGGTTGAAGGCTACGCCGAGAAGTACGGCATGGAGTACCGCCGCGCTTATTGGGACGAGACACCCCATCCCCAGCTGGTGGAACGGCATAAACGCGAGGTCTTTCCCCTGCTGCACAAGCGGTATCTCTTCGCGGAAGTAGCCAACTTCCTCCTCTACGATTTCTACACTCCTGAAGGCCGCGTGGACGAGAACGTCTTTGCCTACAGCAACGAAGCCTACGGAGAACGCTCCCTGGTGCTCTACCATAACCGCTACGCCACGACCAGCGGCTGGCTTCAAACCTCCGCCGCCTACGCCATCAAAGGCCCTAACGATGAGAAAGCCCTGGTCCAAAAAACGTTGACCAGCGGCCTCAATATCCCCAACACTGCCGATACCTACCTCCTCTTCCACGACGCCGTCAGTGGGTTGGAGTATATTCGCAGTTGCCGCGAGTTACACGAGCACGGTTTCTATGCGCAACTCCAAGCCTATCAAGTCCACGTCTTCTTGGATTTCCAAGTAGTCCATGATAACGAGAGCCGGCAATACGCCCGCCTGAACCACACGCTCAACGGCAAGGGCGTCCCCAACATCCGCGAAGCCCTCCAAGAATTGCTCCTGGAACCGGTCCACGCGCCGCTACGCATGTTAATCAGCGCGCCGGCCTTCAAATGGTTGCTGCAAGCACGCCAGACAGAAACTTCCGCAGACTACCAGCAAGTCTCCGCGCAGGTCGGGCAAAAGCTGTTGGATTTATTACAGGCTATCAAGGCCACCGAAGCGGACGAGGCCCGCGCGGAGAAGATGCAGGCCATCGTTGAAGAAGTCTGCGCCAAATTAAAGGCACTCCTCACACTCCCCACTTACTGGCCGGAAGATAGCTCGGCCATGAGTGCAGCGGATGAAAAATTGCGCGACTATCTCCTCACCGCACTGGCCGACGAGGATCCGGCGGTTTGGGGAACCCTACTCGGGTGGCTCTTTACGCATGATCTGGGCAAAATGGTGGAAGAAGAAGCTTATGCCGCCATCAGCCGCAGTTGGCTAGCGGATTGGCTCTTGGACAAAGTTATCGCGCGCGCCTTACGCGAGTTAGGAGTCGCCGAGGAACCTACCCGCCACGCGCTGGATACCATCGAACTATTTATCGGATACCGGCGCTGGCTGGGCGAAGCAGAGAGTTTAGGCGCAGTCGCCCCCTACACACTCCTCCAAACGGCTCTGCGCGAACCGGCGGTGCAAGCCTACTTAGGCATCAACCGCTTTGAAGATACCCTCTGGTTTAACAAGGAGGCTTTCGAGCAATTCCTCTGGCACCTAATGCTGTTGGAGACACTGGAACTGCGGGCCGGCGACGCACCGGAAACAGCATCCGCCGACATCGCCGCCGGGTACGCAGTCATCGCGCAGCTGCGTGCCGCCGCGGAGCAATCAGAGTACCAGCTCGCCAAATTGCTGGCGGCGGTGCAGTAACCGCGAGATAACATTCCACAACAGCTTAGCCCTCCGATTTTTTGAAAAAATCGGAGGGCTTTTTTTGCAGGTTGCCCGGCCCTCGCCAGCCGGCCGCGAACTTATGCGCTAGGCAAACATGATTTATCATTCCGAGCCAGCAAAGCACTAGCGCCGCGCCCGCGCGGAATCTCCCTATTCTGCCTTGAGGCCCTCTCCAAACGCTAGAGATTCCGCGACTGCGTGCTCCTCACCATCCTTACCCAACACGGGACGCTGATTTTCTTCTATCTGCATGATGACCGGCACAAAGAAACTCCCCAACCCCAGAACAATCTGCGCCACTCCCGCGATGATGAAAATGGGCCGAGCACCAATCGCATCGGCTACCGGGCCGGCGATCAGCATCCCTAGAGGTGTCATGGCCGCGGTCAGGCTGCCTACGACGGCAAACACCCGCCCTTGCATCTCCAGTTCTACCATCTCCTGCAACATCGCTATCAACACACCGTTACTGAGCGCGTTCATCACGGCACCTAAGAAAAGGCCTATCAAAGCCATCAAGAGCCAGGTCGCCGGAGCCAAACCCACTATCAAGATTCCTGTTCCCAACCCCACAATGCCACCTAAGCCCGTCAAGATACGCTTGGAGGTTCCGCCCCAAAAAGAGAGCCAGAGGCCGCCGCATAACATACCCACTCCCCAGGCCGCATTTAACCAGCCCAACTGCATAGCGCCTCCCAAAAAATGTTGTTGCACCAGAATAGGCAACAAGCGCATCGCTGGGCTGACAAAAAAGTTCAAAGCCATAGCCAACAAGCAGATAGCCAATGCGCCGGGCCAGCCCCAAATATATTGGAATCCTACCCGCATATCACCCCAGAGCGAGGTGGCCGCCAGCTGCTCCCCGGTGCGACGCGGCTGCGGGATCTGGATGAAAAGGAGCGGCGCGATGGCCAACGCGGCCGTCGCCACATCAATCAGCATGATGCTATGCAGCGGCAACCACTCCATCAGCAGCGCGCCCAGCGGGGGAGCGGTAATGCTCAATAGCCCATAGAGCGTCTGGTTCAATCCGCCCACCCGCGCCAACTCTTTTTTAGGGACCAACAGCGAGGTGGAAGCTTGCATGGCGGGCCAATGCACCGCGCCGCCCAACGCGCGCGCAAACATCGCCAAGTAAACGTGCCAGATTTGCAACGCGTCGCTCCAAAAGAGATAGGCCAACCAGATTCCCACCAGCGCGATAAAACCATCGGCGACAATCATCGCCACGCGCCGGTTCCAGCGATCCACCAGAGCGCCCATCACCGGCCCCAAGAAGATCTGCGGTAAGAGGGCGACAAAGGTAGCCATAGCCAAGACCGTCGCTGAACCGGTAGTTTCTGTCAGCCACCAGACCAAGGCAAATTGAGCCAGTTGGCTACCAAACAACGAAAATGCCTGCCCGCCCCAGATAGTGAAAAACGGCACGCGCCAAGATTTTCTCTCTTGTTGCATACTCTCTCCTCTGAAAATAAGTTTAAAGTCGCCAGTCAAAGGTCTAAAGTCTGCTTCAAGACCAAGGTATTTGCGTTAGTGAAGCACTTTCGTTGTCGTTGGTGAGGCCGGGGC
>JAYELZ010000165.1:0-6757 GCA_034717835.1 Chloroflexota bacterium | reverse complement strand
TCTCTTGTTGCATACTCTCTCCTCTGAAAATAAGTTTAAAGTCGCCAGTCAAAGGTCTAAAGTCTGCTTCAAGACCAAGGTATTTGCGTTAGTGAAGCACTTTCGTTGTCGTTGGTGAGGCCGGGGCTCATAGTGACTCCTCTGAAAGCCCTCACCACAGCGCACCCTCACTACCAGACTGCCTGACTACCAGACTACCAGACTGCCTGACTACCAGACTGCCTGACTAACCGACTAACCGCCATAAGTCAGTTAAATCCTGCAAGACAATATCCGCCGCAGCCGCCACCTCCGGATGATTGGGTCGCACCGCGACACTAAACGCCGCCCGTTCAAAGAGTGGAATATCACCGCGTGTATCACCTAGCGCGATGGTCTCCGCCGGGGAGATGCCCAACTCGGCCTGCAAACAGTCCAACACTGCGCCCTTGCCCCGGTAGGATACGTGAGCGCGGACTTCACCGCTGACCACCTCACCGCCCCCCAGATCTTCAAAGAATATCTCGTTGGCGAAAATGTGATCGATATCCGCCTCGTTCGCCACCAACTCAGCATGGAGTAGCAGCCCCGCGCTGATGATGGCGATCTGGAGGCCAGCCTCACTCAGCCGGGCGAGAGCCTCCCGCGCCCCCGGCAGGTATGGGATTTGACGTAACCATTGCTCCAGCTGACTGCGTTGCGCGCCGCGCCAGAGCAAGGCATCGGCGCGTAGCCACTCCTCGTAGCTCAACTGCCCCGCCTTGCCCCGTGCAATCAACGCCTCCCCCTCTTCTGCCACACCCAACCGCCGGTGCAAGTAAACATAAGGGTCGCGTACCGTCTTCAACGTGCCGTCTAAATCGAAGACGGCTAATCTAAAGTGCAGCGTGGACATCCAGTAACTCCTTCAAAAGTAAAAAAATGATTAGGGATTGGGGATTAGTCAGATAGTCGGGTAGTCAAGTAGTCGGGTAGTCAGGTAGTCGGGTAGTCGGGTAGTCGGGTAGTCGAGTAGTCAAGTAGTCGGGTAGTCAAGTAGTCGGGTAGTCGAGTAGTCAAGTAGTCGGGTAGTCATTTGCCGATTTGCCATTTGCACATTTGCCAGTTGCCATTTGCCAGTTGCCGATCTTATTTCAACCTGCAACTTCGGCTCCTCTAAGAAAAGAGGCTCTTTGGGAATTCGCGGGGTCGAGTTAAAATTAACCATGGATTACACGGATTAGCACGGAAAAAAGTAAAAAATCAGTGTAATCCGTGTAATCTGTGGTGAAAAATTTACGTCGCGTGGCGCTTGCCCCGCCAAGTCCCAGAGACCCAGAAAAGATAGCTCGCCACAAAGACGCCAAGACACTAAGAAAAAATTAATTTCCAATCTTTGCGCCTTCGCGCCTTCGCGGTGAATGTCTTTCTCAGTGGACTCAACTTTTAACCTGTAACCTTCAACTTTAGACTTTCAACCTGCATTCAAACCACCGGTTGATCCACTCCAACCGCGCCACACGGCGATCGGTGCGCCCCTGTCGCGAAAGCCCATGCGGTTCTCCAGGGAAGATCACAAATTCAGTATCCACGCCCAGCGTCTTGAGCGCGACGAAGAACTGCTGGCTCTGCTCCAACGGACAACGTAAATCTTGCGCGCTATGGATGATCAAGGTCGGTGTGGTCGCCGCGCCGACATGCTTCATCGGCGAGCTCTGCCAGAGCCGCTTGATATTCTCGTAAGGCGGCTGGTTGCCAAATACCTGCTGGAAGACCCAGTTCATATCGCTGCTCCCCCACATGCTGATGAGGTTGGTGACGCTGCGCTGCATCACCGCCGCCCGGAAACGGTCCGTATGCCCGACAATCCAAGCGGTCATGTAGCCCCCATAACTACCGCCGGTCACGCCCATCCTGTCAGGATCAATGTAGGGCTTGGCGGCCAGATAATCGGCCCACGCCATCAAGTCAGCGTAATCGACGTCGCCCCACTCCCCCCAAATCGCTCTGGCGTGCTCCTCGCCGTAACCGGCGCCGCCGCGCGGATTGCAGAAATAGACCACGTAACCCTGCGCCGCCAGATAGTAGAACTCGTGCATGAAAAAGTTACCGTATTGCGCCCACGGCCCCCCATGAATCTCCAGGATAGAAGGATACTCTTTTTGCGGGTCGAAATCTGGCGGCTTGAGGATCCAACCTTGCAGCTCGTTACCCGCCGCGCCCTGGAACCAGACCTCCTCCAACTCACCCCACTCAAACTCCGCCAGCAGCTCCGCGTTGCACTCCGTCAACTGCCGCGCCTCGGCAGCGCCCGGCTCGCGGAACCAGAGCTGGCCCGGATCACGCATGGTCTCATGGAAGTAGGCCAACCGCTCCCCCGCCGCGTCAAAGTTGTACGCGCCCACCACGCCATCCAGGCCCACTACCGTTCGCCACTCGCCATCCGCCACCGTGACAGCATGGAGAGTAGTATTGCCATGCCGCGAAATTTGGCAATAGAGCTCCGCGCCATCCGCAGCCCAGACCGGCGGCCGCAGATTGTTCCCGCCCAGATCGTTGATGGTGGTGCTCTCCACGCTCAGATCGTAATCCGCCAGCAGATCGCGGGCCTCGCCCGCGTCCGCAGCAGGCACCACCCATAACCCATTGTTCCGCCACCAATCGCCGCGCCCCTCCCGGCCAATGTAAGCCAGCCACTCGCCATCCGGTGACCAGCTAGGTTTTTGTTTGGGTCCCAGGGGTGTGTTGATTTTATGCAGCTCGCCCCCCGCCGCCGAGATTACGAAGAGATCAATAACGTCCGGTTCCAAGTCGGGATCGGGAGTGCGATTGGAAACGAAAGCGATCTTCTCCCCATCCGGCGACCAGGTAGGATCCATCTCATCATAGACCTCACCGGTGGTCAACTGCGTGGCTTCACCGCTCGCCACATCCACCGTCCAGATGTGCCAGCGGTCTTTAGGATGATAGCCCGCCCCATCCAGCGCGTAGAAAACCCGGTCAATGTGCCGGTAGACCCGGCCCAGCTTCCTTTTCTGCTCATCCTCCTCCCGCTCCAGCTCTTCTTTATCTTTCTGGCGGAACTGTAAGAGCAGCTGCTTCCCATCCGGCGACCATTCAAAAGCAGCGATCTCACCTTTGAGATCAGTTAGGCACTCTGCCTCACCGCCATCCACCGGAATGAGATAAAGTTGCGGCTGCTTCTCGGCGTCCCGGTTGGAGAGGAACGCGAGCCGGCGACCATCCGGCGACCAGCGGGGCGTGCTAGCCACCTGCTCTCCCACGGTGAACTGCCGCGCAACTCCTCCCGTGGTGGGCGTCAGCCAGATATTCGCATATTTCTTCTCGCTCTCCCGATCCACCCATTGGAGAGCGTAACTTACCCATTCCCCATCGGGGGAGAGCTCCGCGTAAGTAATCCCCTGCAAACGATATAAGTCCTCTGCTTTGATGCTCCGTTTGGTATCCTCAGCCATGGCTGCTCCTCCTCTCCATAATTGACTCCGCTCAAATAAGATTTCTCACCGCTAAGACGCTAAGAAAAAAATTTAGTTTCAGGTTGAAAATGTGTAACAATAACGGTCAAAAAAATCATTTTTTGACCGTTATATTGAATCTCTCGGTGTTCTCTCTGTCTCCGTGGTGAAATTTTGGTCTTTTCAGTAATCCCAGAATTTGATGTTCTGCTAACCATTTTTTAGCCGGGAAGGGGTTTTAGTCCTTCCCGGCTAACTAAATTCCTGCTAACCAACAACCGCTATACTCAACCCTTGCTCCGTACTGCGGCTGAAGTGGCCGCCATAGCAGTTTCCATCGCGGCATCGTTACCACTCAGACCATAGATGACAATCTGGCTGCCCTCCTCACGTCCGATGCGCTCCAACACATTGAGGCGATACATCTCCATCGCGCGCGGCCCCATTATCGCGGCAGCCTCTTGCAACTTCTCGGAGATGGTCTTCTCCGCCTCCGCCTCAACGATCTTAGCTCTGGCTGCCCGCTGCGATTGCGCCTGTACACTCAGCTCTTGGATCAGATCGGCGGGCACATGTATATCGGTGATCTCCACCGAGGTCACATCCACGCCAAAATTTGCCGCCGCCTGGTCAATGATATTCTCCAGTCGCTCGGAGACCTTATCACGTTGCCCCAGCAAATCCGTCAGGTCCAACATCCCGACAGTATCCTTGAGCGCGCTATTCGCCGCCTGGAAGACCGCCTCACGATAATTCGCCACTTCCAAGACCGCCTTGCGCGGCGCTTCCACCCGCCAGAAGATGACCGCCTCACAGCCTACCGGCACATTATCGGCGGTCAGCGTCTCCGCCGCAGTGATCACGCGCGTCTGCACGCGCAGGTCAACTATCGCCGCGACGGATTGGTAGAAGGGCGGATACGGAATCACCCAAAAGCGCCCCGGCCCGCGCACCCCGTCGAATTTCCCCATCTTGAGCACCACCACCCGCTGGAACTCAGGGATCACGTAGAGACCACTGCTCACCATCCCCGGCACCAACAAGGTCACCAAACCTCCAATTCCAAGCATCACAAACCCCAGGAACGGAGCAACATTGTACAGAATCAAGCCCAAGATGACGGTGACTGCCCCCAACAGAAAGAAGAGGCCGAACCAGATCAGGGCGCGTAACACTCGTTGAACACTATGTAGACTTCTGCTAGTGCTTGTATTTGGCGAACTCATAGCTTAATCCTCCTTGACTTAATGAATTAAATAATCCATCCTCATTGTAGCATAAATAACAACGGGCAATAGTGATTCTCCTGAAAAAAAACTAGTTTTCCGCTAAGACGCTAAGAAAAAACAAATTTCCTGGTAAACAGGTCTGGCCTGAAGAAAGAGTGGCCTTCTGGTAAGGCCATCCAGATGTTAAGATGCAGTGCTTCTTCGCGCCTTTATGCCTTAGCGGCGAAATTCTTGGTTTTTGTAGTAGATTCACTAGCCCATTAGAACTCGAACTCCGCCACCAAAAGCGTATGGTCCGAGGGACGAGCAGCGCGGCGCACATCCACGTCAATCCAGGCCGAGGCGGCGCAGCTGGTCACCGGTTCCGTCGCCCAGATGTGATCAATACGCCAGCCGATGCCCCGCTCAATAGGGTTCTTGGCCCGGTAATCCCAGTAGGTGTAATGCCCCGGCTCACCGGGATGCTGCTGGCGGAAAACGTCCACGAAGCCCCAGCGGCGCACCAACTCCAACGCCGCCTGCGCGGCCGGATGAAAATCCACATGTTCCCGCAATCTCTTGGGGCTATGCACGTCAATGTCCTCCGTGGCGACGTTGAAATCCCCGACCCAGAGCAACGGGTCCTGGGGGGTAAAATGGTGGGCGAAGAAACGGCGTAAGCGGCCAAACCAGGCCAATTTATACTGGAAATGCTCAGACTCAGGAGAGCGACCTTGCGGCACGTAGGTATTCACCACCTGGATGCCCGCTATCTCCGCCCGGATCAGACGTGGCGCGTCCGGCTCACCGCCATCATCAAACCCGTAGGCGACCGCTTGCGGCTCCGCCTTACTGAGAATCGCCACGCCGGCATAAGACTTCTGCCCCTTGAAAATGACCTGATAGCCCGCGTCACAGATCGGTTGCGCCGGGAAATCCTTATCCTGCACCTTCGTCTCCTGCAGGCAGAGTACGTCCGGTTGTTCCCGCGCCAACCAATCTAAAATAATCGGCATTCGCACCCGGACGGAATTCACGTTGTAGGTAGCAATCTTGAACTGCATATCACCTTCCCTCAAATTAGACTTTTAAGGGTCTCTGGGATTTGACGTGGTAAGTGTCACGCGACGTAAATTTTTCACCACAGATTACACGGATTACACTGATTTTTTTTATTTTTTCCGTGCTAATCCGTGAAATCCGTGGTTAATTTTAACTCAACCCCGCGAATTCCCAAAGAGCCACTTTTAATTCTCCCAGACCGGTCAGAGCTCATCCCAACCAGTTAAGCCATAAAGTTACGGTGAGCAAACTGACGATCGTAGTCAGAAAAACGCTCACCGTAGCAAAAGCAGCATCGGCCTCAAATTCCGAGGCCAAGACCGTGGTCGTGATGGCGGTGGGCAGCGCGTTATCGATCACAAAAGTGGTATGCGC
Source organism: Chloroflexota bacterium (assembly GCA_034717835.1). Taxonomy (GTDB): domain Bacteria; phylum Chloroflexota; class Anaerolineae; order B4-G1; family SLSP01; genus G713. The sequence continues at coordinate 678 of JAYELZ010000165.1, read as the reverse complement.
TAGCCCTTCCAATCCCAGCCAGCCTCCAATCCAGCCGGCCAAGAGAGGAGCGACTAAAAAACGCGCTACTAAAACCATACCCAGCGCGGGCAAATGCCAAGCACGCCAGCCGCCTGTAAAACCGCGCCGTAATTGCAACCCTAACACCACTAACAAGACCGGGATCGTAGCCTGACCTAGTATCCGCACTGCTTTGACCACCGGCTCGGGCAACACCCAGCCGGTCCACTGCACTAGCGCGCCCAGCAGCGCGGCGTAGACCACCGGCGTGCCACTGACGCGACGTAACGCTTTTCCCAACGAGGCCTCTCCCACCAGAGCCAGATAGAAGCTGGCCAACACCACTATAATCACATTGAAAGCTACGATATAAGCGGTGGCCGGTGCAAGCGCGTCTTCCCCAAAAGCAAATGTGAGCACGGGCAAACCGTAAGTCCCGGCGTTGGTGAGCACGATAGCGGTCAGAAACGCGCCGCGCGTCTTAGCTTCCAAGCGTAGTAGCCGGGCCACCACCTCAAAGATAGCCCAGAGCGCCACCGTGACTAAGAAGGCTGCCCCAGCAATCGACCCAAACTCAGCGCTCTTAAAATCAGGGCGCAGCAGCACATCCAAGACCAGCGCCGGCATGAAGAGATAAAAAGATACCCGCGAGAGCGTGCGCAAATCCAACTCCAGCCA
>JAYELZ010000164.1:0-40360 GCA_034717835.1 Chloroflexota bacterium | reverse complement strand
CTCACGGTGAACTCGCTGCTGGAGGATTTGGAGATTATCGTGGGGAGCGCGCAGGCGATCTTGAGCATCAAAGAAGATTTGATTGGCCCGGCGCGACAACAGCGGGTGCGAACTTTCGGGATTGAGGAGTTAGTGCGCGAGACCGTGGCGGGGATGGGTTTGCCGTCGGAGGTGGTGGAATTTGAATTTGCCGCTGACTTGCCGTTCTTACGCGCTGACCGGGTACAGATCAAGCGCGTGTTTATCAATCTCTTCAAAAATGCTATGGAAGCGATGGCGGAATGTGCGGAACGCCGGTTGCACATTGCCGCACGGTTGGCCGAAAAACCTGGGTTCATGGCTATTGAGGTGACAGATAGCGGGTCTGGAATCCCGCCAGAACTGTTGGACAAGATCTGGGTGGCGTTTTTCACCACCAAAGGGAATAGCGGTGGCACGGGCTTGGGCTTGCCGGCTTGCGCGCAGATTGTGGGGAACTTGGGCGGCGAGATTACGATCGCCAGCGAAGTTGGTGTGGGCACGACGTTTACGGTGACGTTGCCACTGGCAGCTGCGGAGACCGGGAACCAGCGGTAGCTTTATTCATAGATTACGTCGATTACAGAGAAACCTCCCAAAGCCAGATTTTTATTTAGCGTTGGGGCAGCTTAGCGGCGAACCAGCTTGTTTCAGTGGACTCAATTATCAACTTTTAGAGAAGGAATTACGATGAGCAATAAAGATGTAGCTCTCGCGGCCCATCGGGCGAAGCTCTTGGGAGCAGCTTCTAAGGTGACCCGCAACATAACCTCGATATTAAATCCTAGTCAGTTGTTACGGGAGACTGTGGATGTGATCTGTGAAGAGTTCGGGTTTTATTACGCCGGTGTGTTTCTCATTGATGAGACGCGACGCTGGATGGAGTTGCGCGCTGGGCGAGGTGCGGCCGGGCACAAGATGATCTTTCAGAAGCATAAGTTGCGCATGAATGGCCATTCCATGATTGGGCGCGCCACGGGTGAACATCGAGCCTTGATTGCATTGGATGTGGGGGCGGAGCCGGTACACTTCAAGAACCCGCTTTTGCCTGATACGCACTCGGAGATGGCGCTCCCCTTGTTGGTGGGAGATGAGGTGATTGGCGCGCTGACGGTACAAAGTACCGAGGTGGCAGCTTTTGATGATGAGGATGTGATGGTTTTGCAGGGAGTGGCCGATCAGCTCGCCATCGCTATCCAAAACGCGAAGCTGCACCGTGAGTATCAATATCTGTTGAGACAGGCGGAGCGGCGGTCACGACTATTGAAAGTGGCATCAACGGTAGCTAAAGATATTACTTCCATTCTGGATCTGGATAAATTGCTCAGTGAGATGGTTGATGTTATCTGCGAGGCGTATGGCTTCTACTATGCGGGCGTGTTCCTCTTGGATGAGGCCGGCGAGTGGGCGGTTTTGGCAGCCGGGCGCGGCAAGGCTGGGGCAACTATGATAGCGGAGGGCCATAAGCTTAAAGTGGGTGGCTTTTCGATGATCGGGGCTTCTCTCAGCCAACGTCAGGGTCGTATTGCGTTGGATGTGGGTGATGAGCCGGTACATTTCAAAAATCCACTCCTGCCGCGTACTCGTTCGGAGATGGCGTTGCCGCTCTTGGTGGGATATGAGGCGATTGGGGCCTTGACAGTGCAGAGTCGGGAGGCAGCCGCTTTCAGTGAGGAAGATATCACCAGTTTGCAGGCGATGGCCGATCAGTTGGCCGTCGCGATTCACAACGCTCAACTGGTGGAGGATTTGGAAGTCGCTCACGAGCAACTGTTGCGTACCAAGACGTTCGAGGCCATAGCTACCGCGACCGGGGAAGCCATCCACTGGGTGGGGAACAAAGCTGCACCTATCCCGGCCTCGGTGAATCGCATTCGAGAGGACTTGACGCGCTACCTGGTGGCGGCGCATACCTTGCTATCTTCCCAGCCTGAGGAGGTCCGCGAGCATAAATATGCGCGGTTGGTGGCGCAGGGAGTGGCGCAGTTGGAGGAGCGTGGGGTGGAGTTGTCGCCGGTGCAGGGGAAGCTGGCGCATTGGTCCTGGCGACGGCTACGGCGGATGGTAAGTGTTGAGTCTATCTTAGAAGATTTGGATATTATCACCGGGAGCGCAGCGGCCATCCTACGCATCAAAGAAGACCTTATCGGTCCGGCCCGCGCACGGCGGATACAGTCATTTGCGGTGGAGCCATTGTTACGGGAGACGGTCGCTTCAATGGGAATTGACAAGGGCATGGTTGAATTTGCGGTAGAGGAAGGATTGCCGTTGCTCTGCGCCGACCGGATGCAGATCAAGCGAGTTCTCACGAACTTGTTCAAAAATTCCCTGGAGGCGATGGCTGCTAGCGAGACGCAACGTTTAGCCTTGCGGGCTTATCGGGCTGACGGCACGGGGATGGTGGCTATTGAGGTGATTGATAGTGGAACCGGTATTCCCCCGGAACTGTTAGATAAAATTTGGGTGGCTTTTTTCACCACTAAAGGGGATAGCGGGGGCACAGGGCTGGGATTACCTGCTTGCGCGCAGATTGTGGACGCGTTGGGAGGAGGGATTGTAGTGGCTAGTGAGGTTGGAGTGGGAACCACGTTCACCATAACGTTACCGTCTGTGGAGGATAAATCCTCGCCGACGCCTCAAGCGTCAGCGGAGGCCGTGAAGCCGACTCTAGAGATGCCACAGGATTTATTTTGAGGCAGTGATTTAGTGCATATATAAACCATTTGGGAGGAGGTAGTGGTATTATGGAAGATGAAATTAGGCTTTTGTTAGTAGATGATGAACGGTTGGTGCGTCGCAGCATGGAGAAAACCTTGTTCCGGGGAGGGTTCGATGTGACGGTCGCGGAGAATGCCCAAGGGGGATTACAGTCTTTTAACGCCGCCCGCGCTGAGGAAATGCCGTTCGATCTGGTGATCTTGGACTTACACATGCCCAATTTGGAGGGTGTAGAGGACAAGAACGCGGGTTTGCAACTGTTGAGCCGGTTGCTGGAGGAACAGGTAGATTTGCCAGTGATTGTCTTAACGGCTTTCGACGAAGTGGCCCGCGCGAAGGAATCTCTTAAACGTGGCGCGCGCGCTTACTTTGTCAAAGGGCGGGAAGCGCAGCTCATAGAATTGATCAATGATATTTTGGAACTATAAGGAGTGCTGATTATGAACAATAAAGATGCTGATCTGGCAACCCGTCGCGCCACGCTGCTGCACGCTGCGGCCAAGGTAGCACGGAACGTGACCTCTATCCTTAATCCGGAGCGGTTGTTGGATGAGACAGTGGATGTAATTTGTGAGGAATTTGGTTTTTATTACGCGGGAGTTTTCCTGCTGGACGAATCAGGCCGTTGGATGGCCTTGCGGGCGGGCTACGGCGAGGCTGGGCGCAAGATGCTGGCTAGCAAGCATAAGTTGCGTGTGAACGGGCATTCGATGATTGGGCGTGCCAGTGGAGAGCAACGAGCGTTGATCGCGCTAGACGTAGGCGAAGAACCAGTACACTTTAAAAACCCGGTACTCCCGGACACGCGCTCAGAAATGGCTTTGCCGCTGATTGTGGGGACCGAGCTCATCGGGGCGCTCACCGTGCAAAGCGTCAAAGAAGCGGCGTTCACTACTGAAGATATTATGGTTTTGCAGGGTATGGCCGATCAGCTGGCTATCGCTATCCAGAATGCGGAGTTGCACCGTGAACACCAACAGCTGTTGGCCCAAGCCGAACGGCAGGCGCATCTCCTTAGAGCTGCCTCCAAGGTGGGGAAAGAAGTCACCGCTATTCTGAATATCAATACGTTATTGCACGAGGTCTCCGATATTATTTGTGAGGAATATGGCTTTTATTATGCCGGGGTTTTCCTCTTGGATGCAGCCGGAGAATGGGCGGTCTTGCGGGCCGGACATGGCGCGGCCGGGGCGCAAATGGTCGCTGCTCACCACCAACTGCGGGTGGGGGGCCTCTCAATGATTGGCTCCAGCATCAGCCAACGGCAAGGCCGTATCGCGCTAGATGTGGGTGAAGAACCAGTCCACTTCAAAAATCCCATGTTGCCGCACACTCGTTCAGAGATGGCCTTGCCGTTATTGGTGAGTGGCCGTGCCATTGGTGCGTTGACGGTACAGAGTCGGGAAGAGGCCGCTTTTAGCAAGGCCGATATTATCAGTTTGCAGACAATGGCGGATCAATTGGCCGTGGCGATTGATAATGCACGCTTGTTGCGCGATTTGGAGCAGGCTCACAAAGAGCTGGTGCGTACCAAGACTTTTGAAGCGCTGGCGACTTCTACGATTGAAGCCATTCATTGGATTGGGAACAAGGCTTTGCCGATTACCTCTACAGTCAAGCGGTTGCGCGAGGATGTGCGGCCTTTGGTCGTTCAAGATGACCAGATGGCAGCCTCTGTCATTGAGGATCTGGATATTATCGAAGAAAATGCTGAGCTGATCTTTGCTGTTAAAGAGCATCTTATTGGCCCGGCGCGCGAACAATTACCGCAGCCGGTGATTGTGGCGGACATCTGCCAGGATGCGGCGACCTACGCTGCTGTGCCCGTTGCGCAAATCTCTTACCACGGGGGCGAAAGTATGCCGATGGTGGTAGCCGATAGTGCGCGTTTGAGCCGTGCTTTTGGTTATGTGCTCAAAAACTCTCTGGAGGCGACCGCTGAGTTAACGCAACCTCAAATTCGGGTAGAGTTCGCGTCGGTAGCAGAAGGGTTGTTAAATGTACGTGTGAAAGATAACGGGCCAGGTTTTTCTCAGGAGAACCTAGATCAAATTTGGGCCGCCTTCTATACCACCAAGCCCGGACACGCCGGCTTGGGACTCTCAGCCACCTTGCAAATCGTCAAACAACTGGGCGGAAAAGTGGCGGCATTCAATGCGGAGGATGGTGGGGCCGTAGTAGAATTGAGACTCCCCTATACTACTGATGAATTACCTGGGGCAGAGTTCCCGGCGGGAAAAAATGTCTTGCTAGTGGACGATAATGACCTATGGAGTAATTTTGCGCAGGCTAGACTGGTCGCGGCGGGGAATAAAGTGACGCGCGTGGTAGAACTCCCAGCGCAGTTGAAAGAGTTTGATTTGATTCTGGTTGATGATTGCCTAACGGAGGGTCACGTCACGCGATTGCTCAAGGCCTTGCGCAAGGCTGGCGTGGCGGATAAGGTGATGGTGTTGGCTTCCTCGCTGTCAGCGGAACGGGTGACGGCACTCATGGGGTACGCCGTGTACGATGCACGCCTTAAACCTTACACCGAGGTGGGCTTAGCAGAATTACTGTCGTAGTTTGTGCAGTACACATCAAAGGCTCTAGGAAACGGGGAACCGTTTTTTAGAGCCTTTTTGTTTTTGCGGGCAACGGATTACGATCCGCCGGGAAACTGTTGTTACATTAACCGGGGTGATATCGCTGTCGAGAGTGGAAGTAGTAGAGCGGTTCGGTGGGTAGAGCTGGGGCAGTTTTCATTTCTGGTTGCGGTCCTATCGCGGCTTGAATTTCTGCCCGCAAGTCCGCTCGTTCCTCTTCCGGGATGAAAGCAGCATCTACGGCATTGTGTAGGGCTTGGTAGATCATTTCCTTGCGCAATCCAATAGTTTTGATGGCTACCACATATTCATCGCTGAGAGTGGTATCACTGATGCTAGGGTCATCAGTGTTGATGGTGGCTTTGAGGCGGAGGCTAAATAAGTCTAGCAGGGGATGGAGCGTTAATCCTCGCACCACGCCTGTCTGGAAGTTGCTGGTGGGGCAAACTTCCAGGGCGATACTGCGTTCGCGGAGTAGCTGCACGATTTCAGAATTTTCTACCACATTGATTCCATGACCGATGCGTTGTGCGCTCAATAGTTCGATGGCTTCACGCACACTGGCGGCCCCTGCGGCTTCTCCTGCGTGGGCGGTGATTGCCAAGCCTGCTTGGCGGGCGCGGGTGAAAGGTTTGGCAAAGCGGCGCGCAGGATAGAGTAGCTCATCACCAGCCAGATCTATGCCCCGGATTAACGAGCCGTGGTAGGCGATGGCTAGATCAACAATCTCTTCAGCAATCTGTAGCGGCCCATCACGCCCGATTTGGAGGATCAGACAAGTGCGCGTGCGGCATTGTTGTTGAGTTTCATCCACGGCCGCCATGACCCATTCCACTACCTCATCCAGCCGGAAATCTTGCGCACGCGCCAGAGCTACGGGGTTGAAACGTAACTCTAGATAACGCACATTATCTTGGGCCGCATCTAACACGGCCTCGGAAGCCACGCGTTTGACGGCTTCTTTGGAAGTATAAAAATGTCGTAGCAATTTGAACTTAGCCAGGAAATGATGGAAATCGTGGGGATCATCAGTTACTTGTACATAAGGGCGTAATTTTTCGATATCATAGCTGGGCAAATCTATCCCGTGCTCTCTAGCGATATCAGAGAGAGTCTGTAATCGTAACGATCCTTCCAAATGTCGGTGCAGATCAATTTTGGGCAATTCCCTAGCCCACTCAATGAGAGGAGCTGTTGTGGTCATTGAACCTCCATCTTGTCTCTCTAGGCCGTTTACTTGTGGCCCAACCAGTTCCAATAGATAAGCGCGATTGTTACATTGAGCACTACCCCTAATGCTAAGGGGAGATGAAAGGTGAGTAGGGTAAATAGTGGCGTTAGGAACAGCTGGGGGCGTTGAGCTAATGTGGCATTGTAACGGAAAATATAGCTCAACAGGCTAATGGAAATTAAGATGTTGCCTAGGTTAAACCAACGATAGTAGGCTTTCATTTTGGTTACTACTCCTAAGCGTTGACTAAGCCCCATCAATAACCAGCCGATGTAAAGAGTTCCTATGAATATGGGTAGTCCTAAATTACCAGTGATAATTTCTAGAGCGGTCATTTGGTAGCTCCCATCATTTTTTCATAGAGATCGGTTCCTAACAGTATTAACCCCAAGCCAGCGATGGTGAAGGTCAGATTAGCCCACGGATCCCCTAGAAAATCGGGCCACGGAGAATGGAGCAGGAGCCGCCAAAGGTAACGTCCGGCTCCTATGCCGGTGCAGAGGATGGTGAGAAGATAGAGTCGGTGATAAGTGTACTTCCCAGAATTCTCCTCGAAGAAATATGCTATTTTCATCAACACTATCTGTAGGGCGATTATGCCACTCCAACCGATGAGGGCTAATATAAAACTAATCCAGCTCATAATTAGGCCTTCTTCTTCGGGTAAGTTTTGGGTGGATGTAATTAAGTATGTTAACTAAACGGCTTTATTTGAATACGTGCTTGGTCTAATTGGTAAGGGCACGCTGTTTTAGTGTTTGATAAAGGCTTTGATAAACGATCGCGCCATCTGTTGGGGCGTCCCGCTCATAATTCCTTCTCTCCCGACAAAAGGCCCTCGGACGTAGAGACCCTCTGAGTTAATTTCAAATTGGCGGATGTGGGTGTCGTGGGCACTGCCCCGCATTTTGAGGGCGATGATGGCGCGGTGAATAGCGCTTTCGATCTCTACATAACGTAACATAATATAGGAATCTGCCAGAAAGCTGAAATCAGCATCACTGCCCTGGTCTATTCCATCCCCCAAAAGGATTGAAGATTCGCGAGTTAAGACCGCTGTTAGGCCCTCGCGTTTGAGAGCGTTGAGGAAGCTGTAGACCAAGCTCCGCAACTCCGCCGGGTCTTGGCTCATACGTTCAAAATGGGTGAGGCTGTCAATTAAAATCCGTTTGGCCCCAATCCGCGCGATCAGGCCTTCTATTCTGCCGTTAAACCGTTCCAAATCAGCCTTGCTAACCTCGGGACTGCTCATGATAACTTGTAGCAAGCCTTGTTCTTCTAGCGTGCGAAAGTCCCAACCGAAGGAAGCTGCGTCGCGGTAGTATTGTTCGGGGAATTGTTCGAAGGTGAGGATGATGCCAGGTTCGCCATGTAACGCGCCCTGTCGAATGAATTGCATGCCCAGCGTGGTTTTCCCGCAACCGGGTGCTCCTTCAATCAGGTTTGCTGTCTGGGTGAGGAACCCGCCGTGCAGCATTTCATCCAGACCAGGAATGCCGGTTGAGAGCCGTTGCGCGAGTGGGGCTGTATTGTCTTGAGTTGTGGGTAACATGAATGGGTGGCCTCCTCTGCTCAGCTCTCGCGCATATCTCGGATGACGTGATAAGTAGCGCGAATCCGAAATTGTTTATCTAGACTGGCTGTCACAAATTGTGCAAGTTGGGCCTGTATTTTGGGAGAGGATGCCAGAGCGTAGATAGTCATTTTCCCCATGTGAGTTTCCTCAAGCAAGCCGCTTTGCGCGAGCTCTACGAGCTCGCGTTGCACAGTCTCCGGAGCGCGTCCTGTATAGCGGGAGATATTTTCTACGGTGTCAATGGTGTGCGGGTTTCTGTGGAAGAAGTGTAACAGGTCCCATTTGATAAACGAGGTTACATATTTTTTGACAAATGAGAGCAAGGCCGGATCCATATCACTATAGACACGGCTGGTAAGATTTTCTATCCTCATATTAGTTTCTGCCTCTATCCTCCACTTAACCGTTGGTGCTAACGAAGCGTAATTTCAATGTTCAACTTCCCTGAGAAAAATCAGGCATTCCACCCAGACTTACTGATTGGAGCGGCGATTGTCAGAGCGCAGGTGGCAATTTTTGTATTTCTTTCCACTGCCACACCAGCAGGGAGCGTTGCGACCAGGTCGTTTTTTACTGGTATGCGGATGCGGTTTCTCGGTGCTGGTAACATTGCCTGCCGCAGCATGCAAGCCGCGTGGATCCGGCAATTTCTGGTGACGAGCGACTAAAGGTGAACGTCGAGAGCGTTTGCGCAACATTCCCTTGGGAACCAAAAAGAGTGCGTAGACGATTTTGCGTTGTATCGAGGACAGCATCTCTTGGTACATATTATAGGCTTCTCTTTGATAAGCTACCAATGGCTTTTGCTGTCCAATGGCCCGGAGTCCGATACCTTCGCGCAATACATCCAGCGCAGTCAGGTGATGCACCCAATGCTCATCCAAGATTTGTAGCATCAAACGGCGGTCACGGAAGAGCCGACTTAGTTCGATGGTGATTTCTTCCAGTTGGGTTTGCAGGTGATCTGGCAATCGCCGGAGCGGGCGTGCCCGCCAGGGAGCCAACGCTGCTGCGCCTAGCTCTGCTTCCGCGCGTTGGGCGAGCGTTTGGAGGAGAGGATCGTTACTCTCGGCCAGCTGATGCAAAGAAAATGTATCACGCAAACTGTGGTAAGTAGCTTGGCCGAGATGTTGATTCAATTGTTGGTAAGTTTGTTCGGCCCAGGAGATAAATTGGGGGATCATCTCTTCTGGCCCTTGATTGGTTAGCTCGTCAGCCGTGAAGGTGGTAGGGATGGGGGTGAACCGGCGTAACTCGGCCAACATGCTTTTGAGATCCCAATCCTCCGGGTAATCGGCGGCGGTGTACTTCTGGACGACGCTCCGAATCTCGGCGGCGACCATATCCGCGAGATCGCTGTGTAAATCCTGGCGAGCGAGTATTTTCTGGCGTTCCGCGTATATCACCCCGCGTTGTTTGTTGACCACGTCGTCATATTCCAGCACGTGTTTGCGGACATCAAAGTTGTAGCCCTCCACCCGCTCTTGGATGGAGCTGATAACTTTGCTGATGACCTTGAATTCTAGCGGAGCGTCTTCCAGCCCGGCACGCTCCATCCAAGGTTGGAGACGTTCGCCGCCGAAACGTCGCATGAGTTCATCTTCCAATGAAATGTAGAAGTGGCTGGAACCCGGATCACCCTGACGTCCTGCCCGTCCGCGTAACTGGTTATCAATGCGGCGTGCCTCGTGGCGTTCGGTGCCGATGACGTGCAAGCCTCCCTTTTGGTAGACTTGCTGCCGGTCGGCTTGGCAGGTATTTACCTTCTCTGTCAGCACCTCGGCCCAGCGGGGGGGATAGGCGACGGTGGGGTCGGCGCCTTGTTGCGCGAGTTTTAAGACCGCCTCCCAGTCGGAAGAGTGGATTTGGGTGAGGTCTACGCCTTCCTTGCGCAGTTGATCACGGGCCATTCCTTCTGGATTGCCTCCCAGGAGAATATCTACTCCACGGCCAGCCATATTGGTGGCGATGGTCACTGCTCCCGGTTGGCCGGCTTGGGCAATGACGATGGCTTCCCGTTCGTGATGCTTGGCGTTTAACATGTTGTGTGGAATTTTCTGGCGGGCCAGCAACCGCGAAAGTTTCTCTGAGGTTTCAATCGCCGTGGTACCGATGAGTACCGGGCGTTTAGCTTTATGGAGGGCTTTTACTTCCGCTAGAACGGCGTTGAATTTAGCCCTGGTGGTCTTATAGATTTGATCGGGCATATCTAGGCGGCGGTAATAACGTTTGTTCTCTGCGGGCTGATCGAAAACGGTAACTTGAATATCTCGCCGGTGGAGCTGCTCATAAGGCATGGCGACGGCGGTCGTCAAGAGACCGGCGAACTCCACTCCCGATTCGGGGATGGTTACTGTGTGCTCGGTTAGATTGCCAAAGCGGGCCCGGTATTCGACGTTGGTGGGCAAGACAATGACGTCTAACCGGTAAATCCGCCGTAGCTCTTCCTCTTCTGTCGCGGCGGTGCCGGTCATACCGGCTAATTTGTCGTACATGCGGAAGAAATTTTGGAAGGTGATGGTGGCATGGGTGTAGGATTCGCGGCGAATATCCACCTGCTCTTGGGCTTCGATAGCTTGATGTAACCCTTCAGAGTAGCGGCGCCCGAACATCATCCGGCCGGTGAATTGGTCTACGATGATGATTTCGCCGTTGTGTACCACGTACTCTTTGTCCCGGTGGAAGAATTGTTTGGCGTGGAGGGCATTGTCCAGATAGGGGAGCAGCTGCGCATGTTGGGCATCGTAGAGGCTCTCCTCCTCGGACAGCCCTAAGATATGTTCTACTTTGGCGACGCCCGCTTCGGTGAGCATCGCCAAGTGGGTGCGTTCTTCTACCTCAAAATCCTCTTCTAGAAGGAGACGTGGCACGATGCTGGCAAAACGTGAGTAGAACTCAGACGGTTCATCAGCGGGGCCGGAGATGATGAGAGGGGTACGGGCTTCATCAATTAAGATGCTGTCCACCTCGTCGATAATGGCGTAATGTTGCGCGCTCTGAGTGCGTTGTTTCAGATCGCGTACCATATTATCGCGCAGATAATCGAAACCGAACTCATTGTTGGTGCCATAGGTGATATCGGCTTGATAGGCGGCGCGACGGGTGATCGGGCTGAGGTACTGGAAACGGTCGTCGTCGGAAGTGTACTCTGTGTTATAAAGATAGGAAGATTCATCCGGGTGTCCGCCGCCGGATTGAATGACACTGAGGCGCATGCCTAGAGTATGGTAAACTGGCCCCATCCATTGTGCTCCGAACTTGGCTAGATAGTCATTGGGGGTTACTAGATGCGCGCCTTTGCCGGCCAGCGCGTTGAGGTAAAGTGGCAGAGTGGCGACCAGAGTCTTGCCTTCACCTGTGCGCATTTCGGCGACCTGTCCCGCGTGTAAGATCATACCCCCGATGAGTTGGACGTCGTAGTGCCGCAAGCCGATAGTGCGGCGGCTGGCTTCGCGGACGGCCGCGAAAGCTTCGGGGAGTAATTCAGCTAGTGTCTCGCCGGCAGCTAGTCTTTGCCGGAAGTCCGCCGTTTGGGCGTGGAGTTCCTCATTGCTAAGTGCCTGGTAGTGTGGTTCTAGCTCATTGATTATTTGGACTGTTTTCTGTAACTGGGCGATTTCGCGTTGATTGCGATCTCCGAAAATCTTTTTTAGAATGTTGAGCATGCTTCTCCTATAAAAATAGCAAATCTGTTGACTAAATTCTGCTATTCTTGTTTTCGTGGTAAAAATTTGATGTATACCTAAATGCCTATCAACATTATACCATTGGTGGTGCTCCGTAAAAATGAAACCTCGCGCCCACCGCGCCTTCCCACTCGCTCATTCGCTTACTTGTTTCCCCGCTTCCTCGTTCCCCCGCTCATTAAAGCGGCTCTTCGAGCGGATCAAATCCCTGTCCGCGAACCTCACTAGCATGGTTGATGGCAATGAAAGCTTGAGGGTCAATGCTCTGTACTAATTCTCTAAATTGAGGGACTTGCCTTTCGGCGAGGACGCTAATGAGTATATCGCGGGGGTGACCGGTATACATACCTGTGCCTTTTAGTGCCGTGACGCCACGGCCTAGTTCTTGAATAATCTGCGCGGATAATTTCTCTTTCTGGCTGGTGACAATGGTGGCTAACACTGATTGAGGTGAGGGGGGGCGTGACTTTTTTGTTTTATATTTTCCTCCCAGATGCTTGAGGTTGGTTCGTTTTTCCAAAGGAATGGTGGCCAGAAGAGTTAATATCAAAAGTAGTGAGTAAACTAGCGCGACGCCGGCAATTACCCAACTCTCCGGTATCAGTTCTCCGATGGCGGCGCGGGTGATCATAACTTCAATTTGCTTGGTGGGCGTCGGGTGAACGTTGAGTTTGATTATCCAGCTGCTGATCAAGAGCGTGATTATCCAGAGGTAATTACGTCGGAAGCGATGGGCAATGGCTTCCCACCACGAAGTGTGGAAGGCTGGATAGAGTAGATCTTCTTCTAACTGAGAGTTCCAATCTTCCGATGGCGAGTAAGGCGGGGACATCATCGCGGCGAAGTAATTGGTTTCTAGTAGCCGTGAACGGCGGTACCAGAGCTCGTAGTAGCGGTAGCGTCGTGCCTCAATGTTCAAAAAAGCGAGCAATAATATCAGTACCAGCAGCAAGATGAAGTGCGGGTTTTGTGGAGAGCCGAAGGCGAAGGTGAGGGCCGCGGCTACTGTGACGACCGACCAATTGGTGGTGGTATCCAGACGGCTGCGCCAGAAGTTGACTCGCTGAATCTCGGCGCGATAGAGATGGGCCATAGCAGTGGCGAACTGTGGGGCTTCTAGTCGGTAGCCCTGGTAAGTCCAGACCGCATCGTTGAAATCTTCTTCTATGGTGGACATCGAAACTACTCCTCTGGAAATGTGTAACTAGCGAATGGCGAATCAGCATAGTTGCTCATTCGCCCACTTGCTACCTCTCTAATTATGACCGCTCCTGATTATTTGTCCATTGTTGGAGTTATGCTAAACTGTATTTGTTGGGGTTGTATCTTTATAAGGAGGCGAGATGGACAAGGAAATCAAGTCTGAGGATCTGGAGCAGGTGGTAGCAGAAAGCGTATCTATCAAGGAAGGCGTGGCGCAACATGTGCAGGCTGATAAAGTATACGTTGAGGATGGAGGTATCGGGCAGGTTGAGGCACGCTTTGTGGAGGTGCAGGATGGGGGCATCGGTTTGGTGCGCGGTGAGAACGTCACGGTGAAGGATGGTGGAGTGGGCTGCGTGGTGGCTAACAATGTGCGGTTGGAGGATACGAGCGCGTTCTGCGTGGCAGCCGGCTCAATTGAAGGCTCCGATGTAAACATAATCCTTGACCTGCGCGCCGCGCTATTTTTCGGCGTGCTGGTGGGAGTGGTACTAGGACTCTTGAAATTTATCGTTGGACGTCGAGCGAAATAGCCCCTAGATGCTAATAAAATAAAAACCAGGGCGGCGCTTGAGCGCCGCCCTGGTGCTAGAATACAAATTTGTTATTGCATCGCCACTTTGACCACTTGGCTGAAAGCCTGGGGGTCAAGTGCGGCTAGATTGGATAACATCTTGCGGTCCAATTGGATGTTGGCCTGCTTGAGGTCATGTATCAACCGACTGTAAGTGCTCCCATTCAGCCGCGCCGCAGCGTTGATGCGGGTGACCCAGAGCCGCCGGAAATCGCGTTTACGGTTGCGCCGATCGCGGTAGGCATAGCGCATGGCATTGAGCATCCCCTCGTTGGCCCGACGAAATAGCCGATGACGTGATCCGTAAAACCCTTTAGTCCTTTTAAGTATCTTCTTATGACGACGACGTGTAACAATCCCGCTTTTAACCCTCATTGCTTATTTCCTCCTAGCCCTTTTTACCCAAATATGGGGCTAATTTCTGTACACGACGCTTGGTTCCCGCATTCTCGACGGTTTGCATCCGGCTGTACTTGCGACGCACATCTCTCGGCTTCCGGCGGCGAAAGTGGCTCTTGCCTTGATAGGTGCGTACTAATTTGCCCTTGCCACCCCGGGTGCGACGAAAGCGTTTAGCTGTTGCTTTATGAGTTTTGATTTTTGGCATGTTTGTTACTCCTTCGGTTTATTTAGGGACGAGAACCATCAACATGGTTCTTCCGTCCATTTGTGGTCTTTGTTCCAATTTGGATATATCAGCAAGTGCTTCAATAATGGTGCGCATTTGACCCCGTGCTACTTCTGGATAAGTGATCTCACGTCCTCGGAACCGCACGCGAACTTTCACTTTATTCCCGTGTTCCAACCAGCGTCGCGCGTCTTTGATTTTGAATTCCAGGTGGTGCTCAGTAGTTTTGGGACGCAGACGAATCTCTTTGATCTCCACCTGCTTCTGAGATTTGCGAGCCTTACGGTCTCTCTTCGATTGTTCGTAAAGAAATTTACCGTAATCCATCATGCGAGCAACGGGGGGAGTAGCGTTGGGTGAAACTTCTACTAAATCCACCTTAGCATCCATTGCCATTTGGAAAGCTTCTTGGCGAGTTAAGATACCCAAGTTTTCGCCTGCCAGATCAATGACACGAATTTCTAGCGCCTGGATTTGCCGATTGACGCGATAGTTTGACTTACTAATGGCCGCCCCCTTGTTTTGATTATTTAGCACGGATACTACAAACGCAGGTTATCATAACATGAATTTAGCTCACTGTCAACTTGTTCCCGTCAATTAATCGGGCAGTCAATTGGTCACGTGGTTGCGTAGTTATCTCGGTGGTTGACGGCTTGTTAGTCTAAACTGCGTGGCTAGTATACTAGGCGCCGGTGCTAGCGTGCCGATAAGCAGTTCTTGTTTTAAGGCTATAACCTCCGTGAGGGTCGTCGTTTGCCCGATGTGGCGCACAAATTGTTGTGGGGTGGCGCTGAGGCGCCAGATGTCACAGACAGTCGGCCCCACGGGATCATCGCCAGAGGCCCCGCCGCTCCCAGGGTGACTGGCGTAAGCTCCATGGAAGGCGAAGTAGGCTTGGTTGAGCCGGCGGATGCGGTAGCCCTGCTCGACAAAGAGCCGCCGACGCTGCTCCAAGTACGTTTCGGCGGTGGTAATGGCACCGGTAGCCAGCAATTGGTCTACTTCTACGCGGGTTTGGTGCATCTCCTCGTAGTAATCAAAGGTGGGGGGTTCTTGGTCCTCAGCTGTTGATAACGGAGTGGCCGTCTGCTTGGAGGTCAGCGCAGCCGGGAGCGGCTTCTCCCAATCCAGTTGGGGGAGATAGCAACGCCGGACAGTTTCATCCTCGGCCCACCCCCCGATTAGCGAGGCGGTGGTCTCGTTGATGGTGCGGGTTTCCGACGCAGCGAAGTAGTTCCAACCGAGGGGCAGTGGAATGAGATAATGGTGGGTCCATTCGTGGGCCAGCACATTGGTTAGCCAGGAGATGGAGCTGGTCTCTTGGAGCATGGCCGGATAGGCGGATAAGCCGCCTATGGCTGTGACGCAGGCGCTCAAGTCGGGTTCAGCGGCCTCAATGCGGGTTTCTAGGGCGACTTGTTGCGCGGTGGTCAAGCCGGCGAGGAGTTCGCGTTGGTAAATACTCTCAATATGGTCGCGGGGTGAGATGATGAGGAGGTAAGGAAGCGGGGAGATGACGCCGTCAACCGGGGGGAAGACTTGGTGTAGGGTACCGAACCCACCGGCTACCAGCGTCTGGGCGACCTGTTCCGCTACAATGGCTTCAATGACCGGTCGCTCTCTCTCCGACTGGGCGCGGAGTTGGGCTTGGTGTTCCCGTTGCACGGCTGTTTCCGCTGCTGGCTGGCGACACTCGGGGTCTGTGTACACCCGTTCAATATCGCGCGCCAGCTCGTGTATTTCTTTAATCCGTCTATGGTAGTCGCGTACCAACCGGGTACGTTCCGTATCGGCGATAAAACGTTCCGGCGCGAGCAGCCCGTAAGCTAACTTATGCGAGAGTGCTTTGATTTCCCAGGTGACGAAGTTAAAGGTGTAATCGGCGCTGAGGAGTGCCAGGCGACGAGATTGTGTCTCGGGGGGCGCCCCGTCCGTGGGTAGGGAAATTGCCAGACCTAGCAATCCCAACCCCAGCACCAGCCGGTTGATTGTCCGTTTGAAGTTAATTTTAATCATGTGGGTTAGTGTAACGCAAATAAATTGAGTTGGCAACTCGGTTAGCTTGCGAAAAGTGTAGCCTTCACGTATAGTTAGCGGAGGAATTCTGGAGGAGTGGCGTATGGAAATTGGAGCTGTCCGTAAAGTTGATATTGGTGATGAGGTTAAACGCGCCTATTTAGATTACGCGATGAGCGTGATCGTGTCGCGGGCGCTTCCCGATGCCAGAGATGGTCTGAAACCCGTGCAACGGCGGATTCTCTACGCGATGCACACTATGGGCATGCGTCCGGGAACCGCGTATAAGAAATCGGCGCGGATTGTCGGTGAGGTGTTGGGAAAATACCATCCCCATAGCGATACGGCCGTTTACGAGGCGATGGTGCGGATGGCCCAAGATTTCTCGGTGCGGAGTTTGCTGGTCGATGGTCAGGGTAACTTCGGTTCTATTGATGGCGATTCTCCTGCCGCCATGCGTTATACCGAGGCGCGACTGGCGCCCGTGGCGATGGAGATTCTCAAAGACCTGGGCAAAGAGACGATTGACTGGAACGAGAATTTCGATGGTACGTTGGAGGAACCACAAGTCTTGCCCGCAAACATGCCCAATTTGTTGGTCAACGGAGCTTCCGGCATCGCGGTGGGGATGTCCACCAACATTCCACCCCACCAGCTAGGTGAGGTGGTGGACGCGCTGGCTTATCTGTTGAATAATTGGGAACGGCTGGATGACGTGGGTTTAATGGATTTGATGCAATTCATCCAGGGGCCGGATTTCCCGACCGGGGGGCTGGTCTACCGGCAGAAGAGTGCCGACGCGCCCGATGCGTTGCTCAAAGCCTACGCCACCGGACGCGGTCGCATCACCATCCGCGCGCGCGCGCATGTGGAGGATATACGCGGTGGACGAGAGCGGATTGTAGTGACCGAGATTCCTTATCAAGTGAACAAGACGACCTTGATAGAGAAGATCGCCAAGTTAGTGCGCGCCGGCAAGATTGAGGGTATCTCTGATCTGCGCGATGAATCCGACCGGCGTGGATTGCGCTTAGTCATCGACTTAGGGCGGGGCGTGGACTCGGACGAGATGTTACGGACGCTCTACGCTAAAACGCGCTTGGAGATTGGCTACAGCATAATCACCCTGGCGTTGGTGGATGGGGAACCGCGCCTGCTTTCTCTCAAGAAAGCCTTGTTGGTTTTCTTGGAGCACCGGTTGGAGGTGTTGCGCAAGCGTACTAACTACGAGCTGGCACACGCACGCGAGCGGGCACATATTTTGGCCGGTCTATTGATTGCCATCGACAATTTGGACGAGGTGATCAATACTATTCGTCGTTCCCGGCAGGTGCGGACCGCCCGTAATAATTTACAGCGCCAATTTAACTTGAGTGCTGCGCAGGCTCAAGCAATTTTGGATATGCCGCTCAAGCGACTGGTCGCCCTGGAGCGCAAAAAACTCCAAAAGGAGCACGCCGAGTTGGTCAAGCGGATTGAGGAACTGGAATCGTTGTTGCAGACGCCGGAGAAACAGCGCCAGATTATCCGCGATGAGCTGCTGGCCGTAAAAGAGAAATACGCCGATCGCCGGCGCACCCGAATTTTGGGTGTTAGGGGAGAAGAGGTAGTGTTGGAAGATTTGCTCCCCGATGAGTTGGTCTGGGTGGTGGTAACCCGTGGCGGGCGCGTGGGGCGGTTGCCGAATGAGGACGGGAAAGCGCCCTACATCTACTCCCGGCCAGAGGATGCGCCGCTTGCCATTCTACAGGCTTCCACGCGCGATTTGCTCTATCTCTTTACAGCGGAGGGTACGGCGGTGACTTTGCCGGTTCACCAACTACCCGTGGGCCAAGCTTGGGAAGGGGGCGGCGGGGAATTGTCCGCATTGACGCGCCTGGAGGATGAGGAGCTCGCCGGCGTGCGAATTTTGCCGCGCGCGGCACCAGAGGGGGCGTTCTTCTTTCTCACCGCACAGGGACAGGCGAAACGGCTCTTGCCGGCGGATGCTCCGGGGGTGGGGCTGGCTCCAGCAATTATTATGCGGTTAGAGGAGCATGATTGGCTGGCAGCTGTAGAATGGGTACAGGCGGATGATGAAGTTATTATCGGTTCAACCGCCGGTCAGGGTATTCGTTTTGTCGCTAAAGAGGTGCGGACGATGGGGGCGGAGGCCGGCGGGGTGATTGGTATCCGGCTGGCGGTGGGGGATGTGGTAGCGGGGGTCGCGGTAGTCCGCCCCCATGTGAAGCTCGTCACGATCACAGATAAGGGCGCGGCTAAACGCACGGAGCTAGCCGAGTTTCCCAGTCAACGGCGGGGCGGCAAAGGAATCCAAATTGCCAAGTTGGAGCCAGGTGAACGGTTGAGGGGGCTGGGAATGGTCCTGACCACCTCTCACTTGATTCCGGTGACGCAGCGCGGGGCAGCGAAAACGACTACGGGACGTCTCAGTCCAGAGCAGGGACGAGCCACTCATGGTGAAGTGATTATTGCTTTGCAGGGAGAGGATCGAGTCAGGGGAATGGTGATTCCCCAAGAGCGCATCAAGGAGGCCCAAGAAGAAAACTAAGTGGGAAGCATTATCTGGACGGGAAGTGGTTTGCGGGCGATGGTTAACAAAATTGTTGGGAACTTGCAGCACTACGGAGGTTTAGCAGATGGCTTATCGTGATGAAATGTTGACTTGTAAGAGTTGTGGCAAGAAATTTGTTTATACGGTAGAAGAACAACGCGCTCAGGAGCAAATGGGGTTGGAGAGGGTAGTCCCGGATACATGCCCCAATTGTCGGGGGGGAGGAGAGCTGGAACCGGGTTTGCATCCCGGCCTCATCAAGTGGTTTAATGAAACTAAGGGGTTTGGATTCCTTGTACAAGCGGATGGCTCGGAGGTCTTTTTCCATAAAAGCGGTTTGGTTGGCGACCCGAACATCGTGGGACAAGAGAATGCCCCCATCTGGTATGAGATTAGAGAGACTGAGCGGGGCTTGAAAGCCTACAACGTCCACGCGCGCGAGTAAGTATCCGCGCGTTATTTCCTATGCGGATTGCATTAAGTGGTTGGTTTTGGAACCAACCGGCGACGGGAAGCGGCCAGTATCTCCGCCAGTTGGTGGAGCAGCTACGGTTACTCTTTCCGGAAAATGAGTTGGTACTGTTTGCGCCACCTGATCGTTTTGTGGATCAGGTGGCGTTTGCTGATTTGTGCTCTCACCCGCTGCCCGCACTGCCCGGCCCCGTGGGCAAAGTCTGGTGGGAGCAGGTCTCGCTGCCGCGCGCGGCGCGTGCGGCGCAGGCGGATTTGCTCCATATCCCCTACTGGGCTTCCCCGTGGTGGCACCCGCGGCCCACGGTGGTAACCGTCCATGATTTGATTCCTCTGTTGTTGCCGGCCTATCGTGGCGGGCTGGGAGGGCGTCTCTACACCGCTCTGGTGCGTGCGGCCTCCGCGCGTGTCGCTTACTTGCTCACCGATTCGGAATGTTCACGCCGGGATATTTTGCAGCAGTTCCAGGTGCAGTCGGAGAAGGTGCAGGCTATCTCACTGGCCGTGGGGGGGGCTTATAGCCCGCTGCCGGGCAGAGATGATGAGAGCATCCGGCGTAGGCTGAGGGTGAAACCCGGGTATCTGCTCTACTTGGGCGGTTTCGATCGGCGCAAGAACCTGCGGGTGGTGTTCGAGGCCTTTGCCGGAGTCTATCGTCGGCTGGGCGAGTCAGCGCGTTTGGTGGTGGCGGGCAGGTTGCCATTGGCGGATACCGCCTTCACCCCCGATCCGCGCCGTCTCTGGCGCGAGAGCGGGATACCGGAGACGGCGGTGCGCTTCACCGGCTTCATCGCCGAGACGGATAAGGCCGCGTTGTATCGCGGCGCGCGGGCCTTTCTCTTCCCCTCGCTTTACGAGGGCTTTGGGCTACCTCCGTTGGAGGCCTTGACCTGTGGAGTTCCCGTAGTGGCGAGTAACGCGGCTAGCTTGCCAGCAGTGGTGGGCGCGGGAGGCGTGCTGGTGTCCCCAACTGATATCGAGGGACTGACGGAGGCGTTGCTGCGCTTGCTCACGGATGAGGCGTGTTACCGGCAGAAGCGGCAGGCGGCATTGGAGCAAGCGGCGCGTTTCTCGTGGGAGCGGACGGCTAGGGAGACTTTTGCCGTCTACCAGAGATTAGTGCGATAGGATAGAGAATTACCGGCAAAAACTTTGCCAATCAACTTTTAATTGGAGTTAAGCTGTTGTTCCCAGAAAACACGGCCTCCAGAATGTTTTGCGTGATTTCCATCTTGGTTGCGCTGGAAAGGGCCGTAAGGTATCTCTTCTTCGGGTTGGGACCGGGTCATAATTTGAGTGGTTAAGGTTTCCATCCACAGCCGTTTATCGGCGCAGTGATCAGCTTGCTCGTAATCGGCGTGTATCATCACCCAATGCTCTTCTGATTCTCTCAATAGTGCGCTGGAACGTTCCAGTAGCTCTAAAGCTTTGATTACGCGACCAGAGAGCATCGTCGTCAAGGCCAGGCCATAGGTGGCGGCGGCTTCGTTGCGGCGTTGCGTGGGGTCTACGCGTAGCTGGAAGATGAGTTGGGCTTCGCGGTAAAAATGCTCCGCCCACGTGAGCTGCTGACATTTGAGAGCGCCATCGCCTAAAGCTATCAGTGTCACTCCGTAACTCCACCAATCACCGGTGGCGCTCCAATGCTCGTAGGTTTGTTGTTCCACGATGTGTACCGTTTCCCAATTTACTTGTTGATAAGCCGTTTTGATTTTAGCGAGTCTAAGTTGGATACTGCGGGGTAACTGCTGCTGGGACAACATGGAAATAGGGGTTTGCTGCGGCATGAATTTCAACATGCAGTGATCATCCTTGTCTGTTAAGTGAACTCTCAATCTCGTTTATTGTACCAGATACTAATTCTGTGTGCCGATAGGAAGAGAGTACTAGTAGGACTACAATGGGGTAAAACCATCAGGGGTGTTTGATGCTGACCGGTTGTTAGGACACTGACGAGCACGGCCCAGCGCGGAAAAACACCCTAGTGCTTTGGTGGTTAAATAGCTATCGAAGAAGGAGTAGTATTTGTGTTATGAGAGTAGCGCTTGGATGCGTTCCAGGGCGCTGATGGTTTCGTCCGGCAGGGCGGTGCGTTCTAGGGAATCTTTGCTCTCCCCTAGATGCCGTAACGAATCAATGACTTGCAGTGCCACTAAATCTTTGGATAGTTGGCCGGTGAGTCGGGCTTGATCTAGCGCGTGAGCGACGGTGGTTACGAACTCGATTTTCGTGTCGATGCGGGCTTCTTCCAGTTGCTGATAGTCCATGGCCTTGCCGGTTCCGAGCATTTCTGTGGTCCAACTGCGCCAGCCGGTGCGCCAAATATCTTCCCATTGTTCCTGGACGGCGGCTCCTACTTTGATGTCTTGTAGCATGACGTCTATGATTTTAACCCCCAGTTTAGCCCCGTCGCTTGCCAGCGCTCTAAAGAGTTCTTGTTGTATCGCGCCGCGGATTTTTGTGGGCGCGCTCGGTTGGCTGGAGGTTCTAGGGTTGGGTATCTGGCTAGGAACTAAGTGATCTAGGGGCGTACGGGCGATGATGGAGCGGAGGGTGCCTTCGGTATGGCTGATGAGGACGCGGCCGGCCCAATTTAGCTTATTTTCTAGCCAGTCCTCTCCACGGACCCAGGTGGCGGTGGCGGCGGTGAAGATGGTTTCCGGGGTTGCGGGATAGGGAATCTCTGGCGTGGGTTTTAGCTCGCCTGGATCAATTTGGAAGTGGACGTTGACTTGACATTGGATGGGGATACCCTCTTTACTTAGGGCGCTGACGGTGAAGGGCCAAACTTGGGGGCGTAGATCGATGCGCTGGTAAACGCGTTCAAAGCGTCTGAGCCGCACCCTGCCGGGAGTATGTACTACTCGCGTGAATTGACCTCCACGTTCTAAAACCAGCGCGGTGTTATTTTCTAGCAGTAAATTGCCGGGGCCACCCACTCTGCGCAATACGAAATTAGCACCGGCACTCTGCCCGCCTACTGGAGTTACTTCCTCGCCGCCGGCACGGAAAATTAAACCTGGCTTGAAGCCTAGTGTGCCCCAGAGTGACCGCAAGACGAACTCACTACCGGCCCGGATATTTTCGAGGCCGTAGAGCGATTTGACGTACCAGCCGGCCAACCAGACGGCGGCGACAACGGCAAGTATTCCTGGCAACATCATGCTGGACTCGGCTACCCAGAGGCCGAACTTGGTTGGTAATATGTGCGCAAATCTGGCCAGGAGGGGTGGGATTTCTGCCGGCGGTAGATGTCCGGTGGCCGCGGAGAGCATTCCCCAGCCAAGCTGTAGCCACATGTAGGTGTTGGGAGGGATTCCCATGCCTCGTAGTTGGAAAGCGGCGGCAATGGTTAGGTGCGCGAGACGTTCTAACACCACGGTCAGGACTAGTGTGAGTGGCAGGACTCGTAGAAAAATCCATTTGAGAATTTGTTTGGGATTTATCATTGGCTCTCTCCATCTGTCCCTGGATGGTGCTTGCCTTTCCTTAACTCTACAGTGCCTTTGATCTCAGCTAACGAGGCGATGGCTTGTGGCGGCAGTGTGGCTTGTGACGTGGGGTCTCCAATAATTTCCTCGATTGTGTCTGCAAAATACCAAGCCACCACATCTCGTAGCGCATCTTTGGTGGGGGTATGGTTATTCATCTGTTGTAGTCGTTTGGCGAGGCGCTCAATAAGCTGGAAGTGGGATTCCAGACGCGCCTTTTGGATACGCTGCAAGGCAATGGCTCTGCCTTTAGCCAGAACCGGGAGGGCTTTGCTATCCCACTTGGTACGCCAGTTGTCGATGCGCGCGCGCCACACGGTATCCTCTTGCCAAGCCGCGTCATCTGGCGGCAGGATATTGCTGATGCCGCCACCTACAATCTGGATACCCCAGGCTGAAGCAGGGAGCGGTCCGTGACGGGTATCTGTCTCCACGGCGCTCTTCAATTCCGCCATAAAACGGTCTCGGATCTCGGTGCGTGGATCGCGTCTTCTATCAAATGATGCACAGAGCTCGTCAAAGGTGTAGTCGGCCAGTACATTGACCAAAATCTCCTGCGCTTTACGCGGCACAGTGGTGTCCCAGCCGCCTTTTTCGCGCAACTCAACCTGTTGCGGGCCGGCCCCTTCGCGTCGATAGTTCACCGCCTCGTGGTGCAGGGCCTTGAAGATGTTTTCCTCATTGAAAGGGTAAGCGTGCCCCAATCGCGGGATGGCCTTTTCTTCCGCTCGCTGCCGTGGATCTAGCCGGTGGGGGACGAAGGCCAGGACGCTGACGGGAATACCGTCTTTAGTTTTTGCCTGGACTGTGAAAGTGCGCAGTTGCGGTCGTAAATCCAAAACCTCTTGAATAGATTCAAAGTTATGCGTGAAGACCACTCCGGGGGTGGGCACTCGCTTGAATTGTTTCCCATCCCCGATCGCTACCGTCTGGTCGGGCGGCGTGAGGATGATCCCTGGCCCGGCCAGGATGCTTTTGAAGTGGTCCCCCGGCACTCGTGTAGTAGTGCTGCGCTCCTCCACGGCGATATAAGGATAGTTGGTGCCCAAGATAAAGGTTAGCATACTCCGCATAGCTAGGTTATGGGGAGTGCGTAGGGCGCGGACCAGCTGGGAGCATTCGGTGAGACAGCGTTTGATGCCCTCCGCGCGGGCTTTGCGCTCTGCCGTAGATTGTGTCGCATTGCCTTCTCCTAATAGCTGCCAGATGAGTTTTAGCCGCAATTTGATAAATTGGAAGGTGCTCACGGGCACGTACAGGGAGGTTCCGGAACACTCCGCAGAGCTGGGGACACTAGGAAGTAGATACCAGCGGGCGAGTACCAGTAGCACACCCCAAAATAAGAGGGTCGTGGGGATTGTGAGGGCTAAAATTCCAGTTGGTCCGGCGAGGTGATGGCCTATTTCGAAGAGTAGACAGAACCCATACCAGCCTAGTCCTACGACTTTAGCGCCCTGGCTCTGGCGCCAAGCCTGGCGACCACCTCTCCAGGCAAGTATGAACAGTATTAGTAAAGAGAGGATTAAAAAAAGTTCTTTGCTAGTTTCAAGTTGGTTGGCTGTCCTGAGCAGGAGGACTAGCAGTAGTGACGGCGTGAAAAAAGTCCCTAGGCAGGTGAAAAGCTTCTCATGGGTTAGGTAGTAGAACGAGTACGCCCATTGTAAGCCGATAAGGAGCATTACCAATAGCAAAGTAAATCCCCCAGCCCCTTTGAGGGTGAAGTGGAGCAGTAGCAAAAAGGCGGCTGCAGTAGCGGTTGTAAAGAGTAGCAACCCTTTCCAGTTGTCAACGAAATAACCTAGCAGTGCTCCTAGCGTGACGCCAAAAATACCCGCGTTTATCAAAGAGAGCCGCATCATTTCTGGGTCTAGCATATTTCCGACTCCTTTGATGAGAAAACTGCGTTGGATACTAAAACTACCCGGCTGACAATCCGTCCTAAACGTTTGTTAAATTCTTGGTTCTCTGGGAATTGGAGGGCATTGAGTGCTTCTGTGGTGAGAATAACGGATAAAATTATTATATAGCTATTTAAGAGGTACCGCCAATGTTGTTTGCTAAAAACTCAGCTTCCTATTTGAGGGACTGCCAGGTTAGTTGGATTTCTCATTGCTATTTCATCGTGGCATGTTATAATACATGCGTATTTGGCATTGGGAGGTAGATAACGTATGCAAGTTTACATGAACATCATCCAGATCATCCTGGGAATTGCACTGATCGTCTTGGTACTCTTCGAAGTGCAAAGTAGTGGCATGGGCGGGACTTTCGGCGGCCGGCAGACCAGCTTGATTCGCAAGCGACGTGGTGCGGAATTATTACTCTTTCGTCTAGCCGTGGGGACGTCTGTACTCTTCTTTTTGGTGGCCGTGGCCAATGTACTGATTGCTGATTAGTTTCAGCAAATAGTATAATAGAGCAAAAGAACGAAGGTTTCCTCCTTTCCCTTCGTTCTTTTGCTCTATTTTGGTGTAGGGTGATTTTAGGAAACCTACTTTTAGATTTCTCGGTGCGGAGAGCCCCCCCTGTGCACTCCGGCAATCCAACTTGGAGACTGGCGTTGCCGAAATATTTTGTCAAAGTTAGAGACAGTGTTAAAATTGGGCGGAATGATCAAAGCGTCAAGCTGGTGAAAATAAAAGTGTTCAGTATCTACTCAGCCACCTTACGCAGATTCGTGCAGATAAAATATAGAATCAGCGTTCATCTGCGTCCTGAAGGAACTAGTCCCACCAGCTACCTGGGGTAGGGTGAATAGTAACGAGTTAGCTATTAATTTATTGGTTCTTGGTACAGGAATGTTAAAATGCAGAAATTACAAATGTGTTTTAAGTATATAACGAAGGGATCAGAATCCCTCTTGGCGAGTTCTCTCGCTTTTTCGTTCCCCCACTAGTATGTTCCGGCGCATTGGTTGGCAAGTGTTGCTGGTGGGGATAGGATTCTTTATCTCTGCCAGTATGTTGGTGTATCTCGCGGCGACGTATACTACCGAGTACCGCCCGGCTCCTGGAGGCACCTACGTTGAGGGCGTGAGTGGTTATCCTCAATCACTCAACCCCCTGCTCAGTTTTTACAATGGCGCGGATAGTGATGTCGCGGCATTAGTCTTCAGTGGTCTGACCCGGCTCACAATGCAAGGTGAGGTGTCGCCAGATTTAGCACTGGGTTGGGAGATTGACCCTACCGGCATCACCTATACTTTTCGGCTTAATCCGCATACTCTCTGGCATGATGGACAACCAGTCTCAACGGACGATATCCTCTTCACCGTAGGATTGTTGCAAGACCCCGATTATCCTGGCCCGCCGCATACTGCGCAGCTCTGGCAATCGGTGCAGGTGGATAAAATCGACGATTTGACCGTGCGCTTTGTGTTGGAAGAGCCTTATGCGCCTTTTTTGGACTATACGACGGTGGGATTGTTGCCGGCGCATCTCCTGGACGGCATCCAAGCGGCCGATTTGCCCTCGCTGCCGGAATTTAGCCGTGCTCCGGTGGGTACCGGCCCCTTCCGCTTGACGGCAGTGAAGGTTGCAGAGGGTTTGATTACCGAGGTGTCGCTTAAACGCTTCAACCGTTATTATGGCCCTGCACCCAATGTCGAAAACCTAGTTTTTCATTTCTATCCTACCGCAGCAGCCTCTTTGGAGGCCTACGCGGAAGGGGCAGTGGAAGGGGTTGGGCATGTTCCCCCAGAGTTGCTCCTAGAAGCTTGGCAGCAGGAGCGGCTTAACTTTTACTCCGCGCCGCAGGCCGAGATGACGCTCTTGTACTTCAACGAGATGCTGACCGCCACGGTGCCCTTTGCCACTACCGAGGTGCGTCAGGCGTTGTTTTTTGCGCTGGATCGTACAGAATTGGTCGCGGAGGTTTTGCAAGGACAAGCGGTTATTCCACAAACCCCGTTACAGCCGGGAACCTGGGCATATAGCACCGAAGGAGTGCCGCAGTATCCCTATGATCCAGAGAAGGCGCGCGCGCTTTTCTCGCGGGCTGGATGGACGCGCCCGACTCTTACCGGCACTTTGCGGAACCGGGTAGGAGATTCGTTGGCTTTCTCCCTGATGGTGGCTGACGAACCAGAAGATGTCAAGGTGGGGCAGCTGTTGGCGGAACAGTGGGAGCGGTTAGGTATCTCGGTGACGGTGCAGGCCGTGCCCGTCCTGGTGTGCAACGCGGCCCTGGAGAGCCACGACTACGAAGTAGCCCTAGCGCATTTTATCCTACCTGGAGATCCTGATCCCTATCCCTTCTGGCACGAGACGCAAACCCCGGTGGGGCAAAATTATGCTGGCTTTCGGCACCGGCGGATCAGTGAAATTATTGAGGAAGCTCGCATTACCAACGATCGTGGGCGGAGAGTGGCACTCTATCAAGAATTCCAACGCTTAATCATGGAAGAAGTGCCGGCTTTCCCCTTATATGTGCCGGTCTACACTTACGCGGTGGATGCGCAGGTACACGACGTGCAGATCGGCCCGTTGATGCAGAGCGGCGACCGCTTCCGCAATATCGCTGATTGGTACGTACTTCAGCGGCGGGTCATCGTCAGCGAACAATAAGAGGACGACTTGTCGACTAATGACTGGCAGAATTAATTCTTGACGCAGTTTACATAAAATGTATAATTATGCGGTTACTACTCACTAAATTGGAGGAAATAGATGAAAAACTGGGTATATCTTTCTCGCAATGGGAAGGCAGAGTATACAAAAGTATTGGGACATGATCCTGAATTATTGGAAATGAAAGAAATTTTTGGTGGTAAAGGCGCTGGCTTGATGGCCATGACGGCTTCCGGCGCTCCGGTTCCCCCAGCATTCACCCTCACCACTGAGGCTTGTGTGGAATACATGCAGACGCGGGAGTTCCCAGAGGGGATGTGGGAGCAGGCGTTGGTGGCTCTCAAGGGTATCGAGGAGCAGACCGGCAAGGTCTTCGGTGGCTCAAATCCACTGTTGGTTTCCGTGCGCTCTGGGGCGCGCGTTTCCATGCCGGGGATGATGGATACTGTTCTTAACTTGGGTTTGAATGACGAGACCCGCGCCGCGTTGGCAGAACTGACCGAGAATGAGTGGTTCTCCTACGATGCGTACCGCCGCTTCATCACCATGTTCTCCGACATCGTGATGGGTTATTCCCGTGATTACTTTGAGGAGAAATTGGAGGAAATCAAAGCACAAGAGGGCGTGGAGTTGGACACCGAAGTCAGTTTGGAAGGGTTGAAAGGGCTGGTGGAAATTTACAAAGCGATGTACCAAGAGCGCTTTGGCGAGGATTTCCCCGCCGATCCTTACAAACAACTCGAGCTGGCTATCAAAGCCGTTTTTGATTCCTGGAACGCTCCCCGCGCGATTGCGTACCGTGACTACAATGGTATCCCCCACACTTGGGGCACCGCTGTCAACGTACAGACGATGGTTTTCGGTAACATGGGCAATGATTCCGCCACGGGCGTGGCTTTCAGCCGCAGTCCCAGCACCGGCAAGCATGAATTCCTCTACGGGGAATTCCTCATCAACGCGCAGGGCGAGGACGTCGTCGCCGGCATCCGCACCCCGCAACAGATTAGTCTAAATGGTTCCCGTGAGTGGGCCGCGAATCGTGGTGTTTCGGAAGAAGTGCGCGCCGCGCGTTATCCCAGCTTGGAAGAGGCGCTGCCGGCATCTTTCCAGGAGTTCTTGGACATCGTCAATATGTTGGAACATTACTACCATGATATGCAGGATATGGAGTTCACCGTTGAGTCTGGCAAGCTCTGGATGCTGCAAACCCGCACCGGCAAGCGCACCGCTGCTGCGCACGTTAAAATCGCCGTTGATCTGGTCAAAGAGGGCTTGATTGATAAAGAGACGGCCCTGATGCGTGTGGAGCCGGAACATGTCGATCTGTTGCTACGTCCTAGTTTCGATCCCGCCGCCCAGAAAGAACTAATTGCGGAAGGTTTGAATGCTTCTCCTGGTGCGGGCGTCGGCAGCGTAGTCTTTGAAGCCGCACGGGCCATCGAGGCCGCTGCCGAGGGTCAGAAAGTTGTTTTGGTGCGTCCTGAGACTTCACCGGACGATGTGCCGGGGATGTTGGTCTCCCAGGGTGTGCTCACGCAGAAGGGTGGGGCGACCTCGCACGCTGCCGTGGTTGCGCGTGGCAGTAATCTGCCGTGTGTGGCTGGCGCTGAAGGGATTACCGTGGACGTGAACCGTCATCAATTCATCAGTGGTGACGTGGTAGTCAAAGAGGGCGATGTAATCTCCATTGATGGGTTCAGTGGCAAAGTCTTCAAGGGCAAAGTTCCTCTGATCCAGGCCCAATATGCGGATCAGGTAGAATTGCGCGAGCTCTTGGGTTGGGCTGACGAAATCCGCAAGATCGGTGTGCGTGCTAATGCTGATATGGGCCCCGATGCGCGGCGTGCCGTGGAATTTGGCGCCGAGGGTATTGGTCTCTGCCGCACCGAGCACATGTTCTTTGATGAACGCGCCCGCGAGGCGGTGGTGCGCATGATCTTAGCCGAGACCCAAGAAGAGCGTGACGCGGCGTTAGCCGAGATGCTGCCTATCCAGGAAGCAGATTTTGAGAGTGTCTTCAAGGAGATGGATGGTAAACCCGTCATCATGCGCCTGATTGATCCCCCAATGCACGAGTTCCTGCCTTCCCGCGAAGAGTTAATTGATGCGGTAGCGACTCTGCGTTGTGAAGCGCCCGGTTCTGAGGAGCTGGCGCAGCAAGAGGAGATGTTGGAGGTCGTCAATGGTATGTGGGAAGTCAACCCCATGATGGGCTTGCGCGGTTGTCGCGCCGGTATCATGTACCAGGGCTTGACCGAGATGCAGACCCGCGCTTACTTCCAGGCGGCTTGTCGTTGCTCCAAGCGGGGTGTGGATGTGCATCCAGAGGTAATGATTCCGCTGGTCGGACATGTCAACGAGCTCAAGCTGGAGCGCGAGAAGTTGGAAGTAGTCGCTAAAGAGGTGATGATTGAAGAGGGTGTGGAAGTCCAGGCCCTGTTTGGCACGATGATTGAGATTCCGCGCGCGGCCTTGACCGCCGATGAGATCGCTCCCGAAGCCGAGTTCTTCTCTTTTGGCACCAACGATCTGACCCAGATGACTTACGGTTACAGCCGTGACGACGCTGAGGGTAAATTCTTGCTCAAGTATGTTGAAGAGGGCATTCTCCCGCAGAATCCCTTCCAATCCCTGGATCAGAAGGGCGTGGGCCGCTTGGTGGAGATGTGCGTTGAAGAGGGCAAAGCCGCGAACCCCGATCTGGAGATCGGCATCTGTGGCGAGCATGGCGGCGACCCCGCTTCCATTGACTTCTGCTATCGCGCTGGTTTGGACTACGTTAGTTGTTCCCCCTTCCGCATCCCTGTGGCGCGCTTGGCGGCGGCACAGGCCACCATTCGCAACAGCTAATGGTTCTTCAGTTTTAACTTGTTACACTGGCCCGCAGGGACTAACTCCCCTGCGGGCTTTTTTGTAAAGAGAGCAAGCGAGAGTGCGAGAAAGCGAGTTGCCGCCCGTGGCTAAAGACCACGGGCATACGCAGCCATGCTCCATAAATGAGGTTAGCCCGCTATGTGCTCTGCGGTGAAAATTAGTTTAAGAGGTTGAATTTGAGTTCGTTGAAAATGCGCGCTCTCTGGATCGCGCTGCTGCTCCTGGCGGCGGCGTTACGGCTCCCGTTTCCGGCCTGGGATGGAGGTGTCGCCGTGCATCCCGACGAGCGTTTCTTGCTGAGCGTGGCGGAATCCACCCCGCTCTGGGGCGACCCAAACGTCGCGTCTCCCGATTTCCCCTATGGTTCGTTACCCGTTTATCTGGCCCGGCTCTGGATTAACACTGCCCCGGACGCCGATCCGCTCTACGTGCTCCGTCTCTTCTCCGGATTGGTGGGTGTGCTGCTGGTGGCGTTGGCCGGGGCGTTGGGGCGGTTGTTGTTGGACGAGGAAGGCGCGCTCTGGGCGGCGTTGTTACTGGCGACCGCCCCTTTTCCCATCCAACAAGCACATTTCTTCACCGTTGATCCGCTGGGGACGGCGCTGGCTACCGGCGCGATTTTGGCGACCATGCGACGTAGAACGCGCTGGGCCGCCCTAGTGGCCGGTTTGGCGCTAGCGTGCAAAATCTCATTGGCCTGGGTGCTGTTGCCGGTGGTGGGCGGGATATTTTTTGCTGGCCGCCACGCCGCCGTGCCGCTGCTCCAGCAAGTCGCTAAGCTGCTGCTCCTGGCGCTGTTGGCTTTTGCGCTGGCTGCCCCCTGGTTGCTGCTGCGGCCCATGACTGCCTGGCGCGGTCCGCTCATCCAGGCGGGGATGGTGGCCGGACGCTTCGATTTCCCTTATACGCGCCAATATGCCGGGACGTGGCCGTATTTCTATCCATTGGCGCAGCTGGCGCTCTGGGGATTGGGGCCGCTGGGGACAGTGGCGGGCCTCTGGGGGGTGACGACAGCCACGGCTCAGTGGCGGCGGCTGTCGTCGCGCCACCGGGTGGCGGCGTTCTGGACGTGCCTCTATTTCTTAGCGACGGCCGGCCTCTACGTCAAATATCCGCGCTACTTGCTGCCTCTCTATCCCGTCTGGGTGGTTTGGGCAATCTATGGCGTGCGACAACTTCGTTCTGCTCCGTGGCTGGCCGGCGTCGGTCACTGGCTACTACTGCTGCCGACCCTGGCTCTGGGATGGGCGCAGTTCTCAGTCTACCAGCAACCGCACCCCTGGGAGGCCGCGTCCCGGTGGCTCTACGCGAACTTGCTGCCTGGCGAGGTAGTCGCGGTGGAAGAATGGGATCATCCCCTGCCGGTTCCGTTGTTGGAGTATGACCCCGCGCGTTACACGCAACGTTTTCTCCCACTCTTCGTGGAGGATACGCCGGAGAAGCTCGCTGCGTTGGCAGCGGCTGCCGAGGAATCCGAGGTTATGGTGTTGGCAAGTCGACGGGGGTACGGGACGCTGACGCGGCAACCTACGCGCTATGCCGGGACGGTACGTTGGTACCAGCGTATCTTAGCGGCGCGTGAGGTGCGGGTCTTCGCGCGCTGTCCCCGTCTGGGGCCGGTCGCCTTGACCGACGACCCGTTGAGAGAGGCCGGATTGCCCGTGGTGCTCCCCCTCGCGGAGCGTTGCGGTACGCCTTACGCGCTCCGTCTACCGCGCTTGGATGAGAGCTTCCGCGTCTATGACGCGCCGGTGGTGTTCTTGCTACTGCGGAGATAAAAGTTGGAAAGAGTATCTCGAGCTCAGATAACAGAGCTTCTACTCATTTTTTGGGACGCAGATTTACGCAGATAAATACTGATTTATCACTTTTATTCTGCGAGCGTAGCCTGCGTTTATCGGTATCTCTTTCTTCAGTGAATTGGAGCTCAGTTTCGCCAAACATGAGAGCGTCGCCAGTAGTAAGCGGTACGGGAGCGGTCACCACCTCTCTATTGAGGAAGGTCCCGTTATGGCTCTCCCGGTCTTCCAGCCACCAATCCGCTTCTCGCCAGGAGATCAAGGCGTGATGATTGGAGGCGAAGGGGTCGGTCAAGACTATGATGTTGCTGGCGGCGCGTCCTACCGAGGTGAAGGGTTGCAGGGTGAAGAGCTGCTCGTCTTCTCCCCGGAGGTGGGCTGGGGTGGGGGTTGGTTCTCTGGGGGGCTGTGCATCTACTTGGAGGTTGCGCCAGAGGACGTAGAGCGCTAATCCCAAGAAGGCGTAGAGGATGAGGCTCAACAGTAAGCGTAGCACCAAGAGAAAGGTCGCCATTTATCTGCCCCTAGTGGAATGATTTTTCTCAGGTCGGATGTAATGGAGCTCCACCTCGGAGAGAGCGATGCGGTCGCCGGCCTGCAAACGGCCTTCCCGTACCGGAGCGCCGTTGAGAGTGGTGCCCCCACTGCTGGACAGGTCTTGGATGCGGTGTTCGCCTTGCTCCTGTTGCAGGCGGGCGTGGTGGCGGGAGACGCGGCTATCTTCCAGGATGAGGTCGTTATCCAGCGCGCGGCCTATACGGACGTGTGGTTGGGTTAGCTCGAAGTGCTGTCCTCCTGGCAGTAGTAGGTAAGCGGACGGGGACAGGGGAATTTGTTCTTGAGGCTGCTTCACGCGGCTCAGATCTAACTCGCGGGTGCGTTCCTCCTCGGATTGCGCCGGAGCATCGGTGGTGATACGGACATCATGGGGCGGCACAGTCACATCAGGCCGTAACTCAATTTGAGGCGGCTGAGTAGGACGAAGATTGAGATGCCTGACCAACATGGTCAGTGCGGTAGTAAGCTCGCTTTCTAGATGTGGGTGGTTGGTCTGTAAATGCTCTAACGTCTGCGGGTGCAGAGCAATTTGATAATGGGTCGGGTCTTCCCATGTGCCATCGGCCCTTTGGCGTTCACCTTCTTCCATCGCCTGTACCAGATGCGTGGCTACGTCCTGTGGCAATAATGACCCGGCAAAGAGCCGCACAAACGGCTCTTCCACCAGCTGTTCAATCCAACCCTCTAGATAGGCCAATCCTTTCATGAGGGGAATTATAGATGTAAAACGTCAAAACGTAAAATATGGGGAGCATCTCAGTGCTCCCCATGGCTGGAACTTTGTAGTTCAGACTCTGGTGTGGACGCTCATAGATTGGTTGGGTGTTCACTCCAGCGGCTGAAAACTTAGCTCCACTGTCAGCTCTTCCTCTTGCTCGGCCGGTTTGAAATTGAGATTAAACGTCTCCCCGTTCTCGAAATGCTCTAATGAAACCACGAGCTCTTTCCCCAGGGGCGAAAAGGTGGGTATATTCGCGTTCTCCCACTTATTGCGTATGGTTAGCATGGGTGCGAGCTCGAATCCTAGTCCATCTTCACTCATTGCTAAGGGGATGTTGCCCTCGGGAGATAATTGCAGTTTTGCGGCAGCGTCCCTAGGTGCTCCCTGTATCCGACACGCGCGTACCTTCACATCCTCTACCACGGCTATACTGCGGCCTTGCTTCAGTTGCCCCATGATTTGGCCCATCATCCCTGCTTCAATCTCTGCTCCCGTTCCTGCAACTACCCCCGTCACTAACGACTCGAAGCCTGCGTTTTGTGTGCTGCTCCACGCTTCCTTGATCTTTTCCAAATCAAATGACGCACTTATCACCAGGTGTAATTTTTTTGCTACCCAGATGTCTGCTTTCATTGACCAATCCGGCTCTCCGGCCAATGATGTAACGTTAGATTCATGCTCTTCTTCGAATCCCTCCATAGCTGCGGCCAGTCTTCCAAGTTGCGCGGGCATTCCTCCCATCAGTGCCGAAAATGACCCTGTGATGTCTCCCAGCTGCTCCATTTGCACAGGCAAATCAGCTAGCGCTTTTTGGGCTGCGGTCATTGCATCTTCCAGTTGGTGCGTCAATTCATCCATGTCCGGTAAATCGAATGTGTCCTTAGTCATCTGTTCGCTCCTTTTGGGGGAAATGTGAATAATATAATACCATGATCTTGCTGAAACAGACTAGTTCGCCGCTAAGTGAAAAATCTAGTATTAAGCTTATGTCATTTTTAGCAATTCAAGCGTCTTCTCGCCTGCCTCTGTAGTGCCAGCACGTCAGCTAAGCATTGCTGGAATTGCTCCTCCGTCAGCCTGTGAGGATGTGCTTGTAACCATACTCTCTTGGGTTGCAAGTATAGCTCCCGGAATCCGTCCGGCTAACTCCCCATGGCATTGGCGGCCAAACAGCAGATAGCTCTTTGAAATCAGGCCCATTGACACGCAGGACTGGTCCAAGAAACGACCAGTTTGCAGGAAGGCGGAAACTACATACACTGCCATCCCGAGGATGTAGCTTGCACCCAGGGTGCCTGTCACTAGAGCTGCCATTAGATTTCGTCCCTTGCTCAAGGCAGGAGGAAATGGCGGAGGGAGAGGCAGCCACAGACTTATCCCGGTACAAAGCAGAAGCAGGATGGGAAGTAGCAGTAGCCAAAATAAGATACGCAATTTAATCACCTTTTTTCTACCAAGCAGCTAAACCGCGAACTAACGCCAATTTATGTTAATTATAGTAGTTTTTGACGTTAATGCGCGTGGTTTAGCGGTTAACAAGTGTCGTTGGCGAAAGTCCTAGCTAAATATCCTGGTGTTCAATTCGCTGTTTGTGAACTCTTATGTATACTTGAGTGTATAATTTCACTGTACGGTTTAATCTCTACGCCTAGCTGGGAGTGCTAAATTATGATTGATTGGTATGGGGTTTTTGCAAATGCACTTTGGATTAGTGGTTTAGCTCTGTTGCTGGCAGTTTGGAGTATGGCGTATTATGAATCTCAACGTAGTGGACGGCGGGTGCGGGTGGTCTGGACTAGCGCTGGCTACCGTTGGGCCGGTACTGTGGGGCTGGTGCTCTTTTGTGGTGGCCTGACAGCCACCGATGAGCGGCTCTGGGCACAATTGCTTTGGGGATTGTTGGCACTAGCGTTCCTGGTCGAGCAGCTAGTCTGGCAGCGCGAGCAGCACTTAACCGCGACTGCGGTAGACGAGGAGTGAGAAGCGATGACTCAATTGTTGCAAGGTCCATCATTCAATGTGTGTTTGGATAGAGGGTCAGGGGTCTTGCGCCTAGAAAGTCCTGGGCGCTCGTTGCGGGGAGAACTAGGGATGGTGGTGGGGCAGCATGATCACGCGGTCCAGTTGGCGACTGCGGAGCTGACGCCTTTCTCTATTGAACGTTACCTCGTGACCGACGCTCACGGCAGCGCCGAGGAACTCCAGATCCGCTATCAAGAAGCAGATGGGCTATTGCTCTCGCTGCATATCCGCGTCTATGCGGCGCGCCCTTACCTGTTGCTGCGAGTGGGCGTGTTGAATAAAGGCCCGGCAGCCGTTAAATTGCGGCGGTTCTTCTTGCGGACTAGCCCACGGGGGGTGCAGTTGGCTGGTGAGCCTAGCGGATTTTACAGCACTGGTTGGCAGTCTTGGTCGCCGGCGGGTTTCTTGGCCAGGGATGCACATGATTACACTACCCCGCTACTGTTACGTCCCCTAGCCGGCCCCATGTTGCACAACGCCAACACTCCGTGGTCGGGGAAGCGGGGGCGTTTTTGGAGCGAATCCGTGGGTGTGGTGGTCACGCCGCGAGAGGCGTTGGTCGCGGGTGCGGTTTCTCTGGCAGAGCAATTCGTTCAACTCTACGCCGATCTGCGTCCTGGTAATTTAGCGCTACTCCTTCAAGCTCAACTGGACGATGTCCCTTTGGGAGTGGGAGAATCACGTCAATCGGAGTGGTTCTACCTAGAATGGGTTCCTTTCCCCGCCGCCAGTGAGAGTTCCACTTGCATCGCGCCGGCGTGGGTTGATCCCCTAGCGCAATATGCTTATGCGGTAGCCCGTCAGATGCACGTGCCGCCGCCGCGCCTGGCGCCTACCGGTTGGTCTTCGCGGTACATCTTTGGGGAGCAGGTTGCAGAAACGGATCTGATGGCTAATTTAGCCAGTGCGGCCCTGTTGGCGGATGAGATACCGTTGCAAGTAATCCAACTTGATCAGGGATTTGAACCTATCTGGGGTGATTGGACGGAGCGCAATGCGCGCTTCCCACATCCGCTAGCTTGGTTAGCAGATCGCATTCAGGGTTCGGGATTTAGGCCAGGTCTCTGGTTGGGGCCGCTGACCGTCCATCCTAAATCTCAATTGGCGCAGGAGCATCCCGCCTGGTTGCTGCGGGATAAACGCGGGCGACCTGTTTCTGCCGGTTGGATTGCAGGTCGCTTTCGAGCTCAGGCATTGGATCCCACTCATCCTGAGGTGGAGCAATATCTGCATGATTTGATTTCCACGGCAGTTGAAGAATGGGGTTACGATTATCTCAAGTTAGATTTTCTCTACGCGGGGGCCTTGCCTGGAGAACGGCACAATCCTCATCTAACTCGAGCGCAAGCATACCGGCACGCGCTACGCATCATGCGCGAAGCCGCTGGCGAGAATACCTATCTGGTGGGCTGTGGGGCGCCGTTGGGCGCGTCAGTGGGTTTGGTGGACGCGATGCGGATTGGGCCGGATACTGCGCCTTATTGGGCGCCGCGAGTTCCGCTGCTCCGTAATCTCTTCCAAAGTGACGCCTCATTACCCAGCCTGCGTAATAACCTGCGCAACGTGGCGACGCGTGCCTGGATGCACAACCGGTGGTGGCAGAATGACCCTGACAATCTAATGGTACGGGCTGACCAGACTGCGTTGACCCAGGCTGAAATTATCTCCCAGCTGACGTTGCAAGGGTTGACCGGTGGGTCGTTTGTGCTCTCTGACGACCTCCCGGCTCTCTCTCCTGAGCGACAGGAGCTCGCTGCCGCACTTTTACCGGCTCTGGTGGAGGGGATGGATCCCCTGGACCTCTTTAGTCGCGAGATGCCGGTTGAAGTGGTGGCACCGCTGGTGCAGCCCTGGGAAAATTGGCAGCTGGTAGGCTTATTCAATTGGAGTGCTGAGTCACTAGAACGACCCTTGCCTTGTACTTTACCCAATTTTGATCTGGCAGAGGATTATCATATCGTGGATTTCTGGCAGCATCGTTACCTGCGCCTCAAACATGGTGACCCACTTCCTCGCTACAGTTTGGCTCCGCACGGAGCGGTATTGTTGGGAGTACGTCCGGTAAAGACTGCCCCGCAGTTGGTGGCTACCACTTTCCACATCTCTCAGGGGGGGGAGTTGACGGAATGGGCAGTGGAGGGTACTACTGTTACGCTCGCGCTACGGTTGGGACGCCGGGCCGCTGGCGAGGTCTGGCTCTCATTGCCGGCTGCTCCATGCCGAGTAGCTCTCAACGCGGAGCCTCTTGGAGCGGAGGCGGTGCGCGCGGTCGCGCGGGGCATTTGGGCTATCCAATTCCGTGTGGAGGGGGAGGCTGCGTTGAAGATATATTACGGAGATTAGAGTCCCAATATAGGTATCCTAAAGCCCCGAAGTTATCTTCGGGGCTTTAGTTGTGAGAGCCTTTGTCATTCCGATCTGAGCACGTAGTCGAGGAATCTTCCCTTGCAGGATTGTTAAGTCCATAACCTTTGTGCTCTCTGCTGCTGTGTTCCTTTTACCCTTTTCAGCGTCGCATCAACCCCCAGCTACATAACCAGACCAACACCATCAAAGCCAGGGAACCGCCACACAGTCCGGCTCTGGGCGAGGTTTCTCGGTGTAGGTCTTCCGGTGCCGATGTGGAAATGACCGCCGGTTTAGCTGTCGGGGTAGCAGTGGCCTTCTCGTCTGGGGATGCCGGTAATTCGGCTTCTACGAAGTCCTCGCCGGGCAGGATATGGTAAGCGGTCCCTTCCGCGCTGACAAAGATCACCTCCGGCGCTAACGCCAAGTATTTGGCCCACAACGGTTCGTCGCTGACCAGTTGCCAGTAGCTCTCCGACCCAAACTGGAATTTTAGCGCCGTCATTTTATCCGGGATAAAGGTGGTATCTGTGCAGCTCTCATCCGTACATAAGAAAGTCCTCTCTCCTACGTAACGGATCACCTGGCGGGTGCTGACTGTGCCATTACTCGCGGCTGGCTGTTCCTGCTCCCAAGCCGCTGGTGGAGCCTCGGCTCCGCCTAACCCTAACCGCTGCGCGGCATCTTCAACCGCTTCTTCTCCGTAGGCCGCCGGTGTAGGCCGCGCTTTGAAAGTTTCGCTGGCTTTCTCACGTTGCTCCGAGTGGAGCACGTCCTCGTCCTCAACCAAAAAAGAGGTGTAGGGGGTGATAATGCCGTAGCGCAGGCTCAGAGTCACCACGCTGTCGATCCACTCCTGATTTTCGCCGTGGAGCCGGATTTGCGTAAGCAGGTATCCGATCTTGCGCGCTGCCCAGAGTCGCGGGATGAAATCCGGGCCATCTTGCGTGGCGAAGTTGCCCTCGTAGTGATAACGCTTGACCTCTCCCGAGACGTTGCCCGTTAGGGTGATAGCTTGTGGCCCGTGTCCGGTATAGCGCCCGGTCAGGAGCAATTGAGTCCCGGCGTAGATATCTGGTAGGGGTTGCGGGTAGAGGTCATAAGTCTGGACATCGCCGAAATCCAACGCAATATCAGTGAGCAGCGGACTTTGCACGCGGGCGTAGAATTTCGAGACCTTCTCGTCAATCCGTTCGTCTGGTTTCACGTAGGCTGGACGTCCCTTATGCTCCTCCGCCAATTGATCCAAGAGGCGTGTGTTGACATCGTAGCCCACGCCAAACGGAAAGATGCGCACGGAGTCCGGAGCTTCCTGTTTCAGGGTTGTCAAAAGCGTCTCCTCGGTAGTGATTCCCTCCGTAGGCAGCCCATCGGTGAGAAAGATGAGCACTGTGGTGCGTTCAGGATCAACTTGTCGCAATGCCTCCGAGAGAGCCAAGTAGATATTGGTGCCGCCGAGAGCAGCTAACTTGCTTACCCACTCGGTGGCTTTCGCGCTCTCCCCACGGGGGCGTAGTTTGTCGGCGTAAGGGTAGACTATGCTGCTAAAAGAAATTACGTTGAAGCGATCTTCTGGGTTAAGGTGCCGCAAGACGTAACTTAGTGCTTCCTTTGCCTGTGACAGCTTTTCGCCCTCCATTGAACCGGAGGTGTCCAGCACTAGTAGAATATCTTTGGGTATTATCTGGCTACTATCCAGTGCCAGGTTGGGCGAGATCATCAACAAAAAGAAACCATCCTCACTGCCTTGCTGATAGCTCAAGAGGTTCCCGCCAATCTCTGCGGAGCTAAAACTGGCATAGAGCTCGAAATCACGCTCTGGGAAAATATTGCTGGCTTCGTAGCTGAGCGTGGCGCGATAACTCCCTTCGCGATTGATCACCACCTCATCCTGGTGTGTGGAGGAGTAGAGTGCCCGTAATGGGTTTTTACTCTCAACTTCCACATGGATGCTGACTTGTTCTAGGGGGCGGGCAGAGAAACGCTCGGTGTTTAGCGGATAGTGGTAGTGCATCAGTCCTTCTTCCACAGGCAGGAGTTGCGAATACTCCAGCTCAATACGTCGTTCCTCGCCAGGAGGAATGGGGAAGATACGTGCTTGCACAGCGTCGCGCCCGATATACTCTAACAGTGCCGGGTCTTGCTGCCGTCGCACATAATCTTCGTAGATAGCACGCGCCTTATCGGCCTCCAAAATTTTTCCTTCCTGTGGCCGGCCATCCACCCACATGGTGAACTTATCCACCACCGCGCCAGGTGGCAGCGGAAAAATATACTGGCCTTCTGCATCCCAACGTCCTTCATTCAAGAAAACCTGATCTACGCGCGTGGTCGCCACCTGATCCTTGATTGTTACCTGCACGTGATGATAACGAATCGTGAGCCACGGTTGCCAATCGAGTGGTGGTTCTGGGGGAGGATCAATAATGATGATCCCGTCGGCCAATGCCGCATCCGCTAGCACTCCGGTGAGAACTGCGACCAAGAGTAAACTTCTAAGTAACCGCTTCATATTATCCCTCCTCATTGACTAAACTATATTTGCCAGACGCTATGGCTAGAGAAAAAGTTCCTTCATAGGAGGAATTTTGGCGTTGCGAGGTTCTTCTTACACAGACTTGACAAAAAAGGGGGGTGCAGTAGAATGCGCACCTGTTGCGGGGAAAGAGCAATTTGTTCCGTGCGCAGTCAAGAGACCGCCGCGAGGGGGCTTGACAA
>JAYELZ010000163.1:0-13154 GCA_034717835.1 Chloroflexota bacterium | reverse complement strand
AATACCTAATCGTAAACAAATCCAGTTACTGGCTACACGCTCCAGAACGAGGTGATATCGTCGTTTTCGCGCCACCCAACAGTGCGCCCCACGCCATTCCCTACATTAAACGCATCATCGGCTTGCCCGGCGAGCAGTTGGCCGTACACACCGGGCGCGTCTTAATCAACGGCCAGATTCTCAGCGAACCCTACATCAGCGGGCCGCCGGACTACCAGCAAGAAACGACTTTGACCACCGGCGAGTACTATGTACTAGGTGATAATCGCAACAATTCTAGCGATTCACACTCCTGGGGGAGCGTGCCCTCAGAAAATTTTATCGGCAAGGCAATTTTTCGTTATTGGCCGCCAGACAAATTCGGGCCATTTCCACACTACAAATTTAATTTAGAGGAGGTAATTCCATGAAACGTCAAGCCTTAGCCCAGATGATTGATCACACCGCGCTCAAAGCCGCTACCACACCAGCGCAAATCAAACAACTCTGTGCCGAAGCGCGGGAACAGCACTTCGCCACCGTCTGCATCAACCCTGGTTACGTGCCACTGGCCGCGCGCGAGTTGGCCGGCAGTGAGGTGCAAGTCTGCACCGTTGTCGGTTTCCCGCTGGGCGCCACCTCCACGGCCGCCAAGGTCTATGAAGCGGAAGTGGCCATCGCCCAGGGGGCCACCGAGATCGATATGGTGCAAGCTATTGGTCTGCTCAAAGCCGGCCAAGAAGACGCGGTACGCGCGGATATCGCCGCCGTCGCCGCCGCCTGCCACGCCCACGGCGCGCACCTCAAAGTCATCATCGAGAACGCGCTCCTCACGGACGCGGAGAAAGTCACCTCCTGCCGCCTGGCCCAGGAAGCCTTCGCCGATTTCGTCAAAACCTCCACCGGCTTCGCCGCCAGCGGCGCGACGGTCGCCGACATCGCCTTGATGCGCCAGACGGTCGGCCCAGAGATGGGCGTCAAAGCGGCCGGCGGCATCCACACCTACGCGGCAGCCATAGCCCTG
Organism: Chloroflexota bacterium; assembly: GCA_034717835.1. Taxonomy (GTDB): domain Bacteria; phylum Chloroflexota; class Anaerolineae; order B4-G1; family SLSP01; genus G713. The sequence goes on along the minus strand of JAYELZ010000163.1, from coordinate 12,151 downwards.
CTCGAGGCCGGAGCCACACGCCTCGGAGCCAGCGCTAGTATTCAGATCATCACGGGCGCGGAGGTATAGGGAGCAATGATTAAGGAGCAGGGAGGAGGACTAGCCGAGGCTACATCCTCCTCTCCAACCCCTAATTACTTCCTCAAAACTTATGAATAAACACACACCCCAAATCAATCTCAAAGCACGTTTGCAACTCACCCCGCACCCCGCGCCGGAACGACCAGTCGCCGAGCGGCTACAGGATTTCGACGTAGTGCAACTACTCCATTCTCCAGAAGAAGCCCAAGCCGAGGCAGCGCGCTGCTTGCACTGTCCCACCGCCCCTTGCCAACAAGCCTGCCCGCTCCACAACGATATCCCGCGCGCGCTGGCTCTGCTGGAGCAGGGTAAATTCACCGAGGCCGCCCAAGTTTACTACGAGACCAGCCCATTACCGGGAATTTGCGGTCGTGTCTGCCCGGAACTGTTCTGCCAAACTGCCTGCGTGCTCGACAAACTGGGCAAACCCATCGCCACGCGGGGCATGGAAGCCTTCCTCACCACCACGCTCCGCCGCACTGAAGGGCTGCCGACGGTTGAAGCCGCCGCCCCGACGGGCAAGCGCATCGCCATCGTGGGGAGTGGCCCCGCCGGCTTGGCCGCCGCCGAAGTACTCACGCGCCACGGACACGCCGTCACCGTCTACGAACAATTTCCCCAACCCGGCGGCCTGATGGTCTACGGCATCCCCAAATTCAAGTTGGAGTTGGAGATCGTGACCGCCAAAATCGCCCAGCTCAGGGAGTTAGGCGTGCATTTCCGGTGCCAGACGCAGATTGGCGTGGATATCACCATCCCCGAGCTACGGGCGGAATATGACGCGATCCTCATCTGCGTCGGGACACAAGAGCACTATCGCCCCGGACTACCCGGTGAAGAGCTCACCGGCGTCTATGAAGCCACCGAATTTCTCAGCCGCGCTAACCTTCCAGCTAAGATATTGCCCCCAGCATGGCAAGTCCCGTTAGAGGTGGGACCACGCATTCACGTCCTGGGAGGCGGCAGCACCGCGATGGATTGCCTGCGCACCGCCCTGCGGCTGCCGCAGACCACCGAGTCCGCCTGCTACTACCGCCGCAGCGCGGAACAGATGCCCTCTGACAAGGAATCGTACCGGCACGCGCAGGAAGAAGGCGCTACCTTCACCTGGCTGGCCAGCCCCTTGGAATTTGTGGGTGACGAGCACGGCGCACTCACCGCCATCCGCTACCAGCGGATGCAGTTGGGGGAACCTGACAAGAGCGGTCGCCGCCGCCCGCTACCCATTCCTGGCGAGACCTTCATCGCTCCAGCCGACGCGGTCATCTTAGCCTTCGGCTTTCGCCCTGATCCCGACTTCATCGCGCAGCTAGGTGTCGCCACCGAACGTTGGGGCACCATCAAAGTGGCGACGCGCGAGAACGGTCAAACCAGCGTGCCGGGCATCTTCGCCGCCGGAGACGTGGTGCGCGGCGCGGATCTGCTGGCGCCCGCCGTGGCTGACGCCCTCCACGTCGCCGCAGCGTTGGAGGCGTACTTGCAGCTCGCTTGACAAATCTAGCTCCTCAGATAGAATAGCAAGCATGTTGCCGAGGTAGCTCAGCCTGGTAGAGCAGGGGACTGAAAATCCCTGTGTCATCGGTTCGATTCCGATCCTTGGCACCAACTAGCGGGCAGTCAACAATGACTGCCCGCTTTCTTTATCCCTCGCAGATACTCAATCCCCATCTCCCCTAGTGCATTTTTAGCCAACAATGCTAAGATGTACTCAGACGTCACTTTTGGAGGCCATCTATGAGCACACCAGATACCCGCTGGATTCAACGTTTCAAACACTTCTCCAAAGCACTCAGTCAGTTAAGAAAATTTGTGTAATCTGCGCTATCTGTGGATAAAATTAAACCCGGTCTTAAAGTCTAATTGGAACCCTCAATAATCATAAAATCAACCGTAGATCTATCCCAGGGAGGGACAAACCATGGATTCATTGAGCGAATTACTAGAAACTGCGCGTGAGATCAAACCCCAACGGTTACAGAAGAAACTCCAACCGATCTTGGCTGCCGGCGAAGAGCTTGAGCAGGTTTTCCGAGTATTACGCGATCTGCTTATCTTCACCAACCGACGGCTAATCCTGGTGGATAAACAGGGGTTGACCGGCAAGAAAACTGAGTATCACTCCCTCCCCTACCGCTCGATCTCCCATTTCTCAGTAGAAACCGCCGGGCACGTAGATCTAGACTCCACGCTTAAAATCTGGCTCATGGGGGAACAACAACCATTGGTCAAGGAGTTTAGAAAGAGGACTGATATCATCAACGTGCAAAAAACGTTAGCGCACTACATATTACCCTAAATCAACAGGCGGTACGACCAACGGTAGGCTGAGAGTGAAAGTGCTGCCCTTACCAACCGTGCTCGCCACCCAGAGCTGGCCGCCGTGGGCGGCGACCAGGTTACGCGCGATGGAGAGTCCTAAGCCAGTACCAGCACCATTCCGGGCAGCCTCGACTTGGTAGAAACGCTCAAAGATGTGCGGTAGATCTGCGGCGGGGATGCCCGCACCGGTGTCCGCCACGGTGATTGCGGCTCTTTCGTCCTTAACCTGCCGCAACGTGACGGTGATCGTCCCGCCGGCCGGGGTATGGGTGATGGCGTTGGAGAGCAGGTTGAGCAAGATTTGCGTCAAGCGCCGGTAATCCCCAGAGACGGTCAGCGGCGTTGAGGGCAAGTCGGTCTCCAAGAGCAACCCGGCTTCGTGAGCTTGTGAGGCCACCCGCGTGGTAATCTCTCGCAGGAAGTCCCTCAGTCCCACCGGCTGCCGCGCTAGCTGGAGCTCGCCCGCGTCGGTGAGGGAGAGTACCCGCAAGTCGTTGACCAGTTGGCTCAGATGGAGTACTTCACCCTGTAAACCCGCGACAACTTCTGCCGTAGGTTCAGTAAGACCGTCCTCCAAACTCTCCAACTCAATCTGCAAGACGCTGAGGGGCGTGCGCAGCTCGTGGGCGATATCGGCCATGACCCGGTGCCGCAATTCCTCCTGTTTCTCCAATTCCGCAGCCATCGTGTTGAAGGAAGCCGCCATCTCTCCCAGCTCGTCATCGCTGGTGATGGGGATACGTTGTGAGAGATCGCCCGTCGAGATATGCTGCGCGGCCACCGAGAGAGCCTTGATCGGCGCGAGGATACGCTGCGCTTGGAAACCGCTAACAATGAGACCCGCGACTGTTATAATTACCCCGATGCCCAGCAAGAGGTTAGTTACCTGGCGCAAGAAGGCGGTCTGCCAGTTGTTCAATTCCCCCAGAGCAGAGACAACGATGACGGTGCCCACTCGGCGACCAGCAACAATGATAGGCGCCCCCTTTTCCAAACTACCCGCCGGCAATTTGACCGGGGCCTCATGGGAAGCACTATCAGCTACAATTCCCCCCCCCCTATCGAGGAGCAAGAGCCGGTCATCCCGAAATAGGTCCGGGGGTACATTTTCCAGCTCTGGATTGGGCGGAGGCTGATTTTGGGACCAACGCTGGTAATAAATCAGCATCATCTCCTCAACCCCTTGCCAGCTGCCGGTTTTGACGTAGTAATTGGTGAAAGTTGGCGCTACCCTGCGCGCCAACCGCTCCCCATTGGCCGAGATCATGTAGGTGAACCGGCGGCGGGTGATAACGTTAGCTAGTAGAATTACGATGCTCACCGTCACCACGATGGTCACCAGGAAACTCAATATCAGACGAGTACGCAAACTGATGTTCATGGCGCCTTCTCAAGACGATAACCCACGCCAAAGACAGTGATAATGTAGCACGGGTTGGTCGGGTCAGGTTCGATTTTATGACGCAAATTGTGGATGTGGACGTCTACGGTGCGCTCGAAACCTTCATACGCGCCCAGCTCGGCGGCAGAGAGGAGCTGCATCCGGCTGAAGACCCGGCCCGGCTGCCGCATCAGCGCGTGGAGGAATTCAAATTCCGTGGGGGTCAGGTTGATCTCCGTATCGCCCAGCAGACAGCGCCGGGCTTCCACAAAGAGGTTCAACTCCCCGGCGCGATAGATGGTGGTGGATTCCGTCCGCGTACTGGCTTGCGCCCGGCGCAATACCGCGCGGGCGCGGGCCACCAACATGCGCGGGCTGAAAGGTTTGGTGATGTAATCGTCCGCGCCTAGTTCCAGGCCGATCAGCTGGTCCGTCTCCTCCACGCGCGCGGTGAGCATAATGATCGGCACGTCAGATTCGCGGCGCAACGTCCGGCAGACATCGAGGCCATCCATGCCCGGCAACATCAGATCAAGCACGATAAGGTCGGGGGATTCGCGGCGCGCTTTCTCCAACCCGGCCAGCCCATCAAAAGCTGTGGAGACGGTAAAGCCAGCTTGTTCAAAGTATTTTTGGACTCCACGCGCGATGCGCGGTTCGTCATCAACGATTAGAATTCTCATACAGATAGTCGGGTAGTCCTTAGTCTGGTAGTCTGATAGTCACTTTCTCACCTTATCGCTCATTTGCTCAATTATAACACGACTCCGGGCGCGCAATTGCGCACCCGGAGTCTGAGCCGGATTTCAAAGAACTAAGGTCGCCGGCCAGGCATTGCCCGGCGCGGATCCTGCCGAGGCTGTGGGAAACCCTCCGTAAAGTATTCGGTGATATTTTCCGCCAAGTCAGCCAGTTTCTCGTCAGCTTCTTCTTGAGTGAGATGACCATTCTCCACAACCTCCGCCAGCTTCTCCTCGGCGTCAGCTAAGACCGCATCCACCACATCTTCCAACTCCAAACCTTCCTCATCGGCGATTTCGGCGACGGTCTGGCCGTCTTGTAAAGCCGCTTTCACCTCATCGGTGGTCATATTCAGCGCATCGGCCAGTATCTCCAACTGTATAGCCCCGGTGCGCCGCTTGTCGCGCATGTCCTGCCGGGGCTGCGGGAAACCTTCCGTGAAGTATTTGATGAGATTCTCTTCCAGAGTAACCAAACGCTCATCAAATTTCTCTTGCACGACAGCCAGTACCGCATCCACCACGCCTGCCAATTCCACGCCCTGCTCCTCGGCGATTTCGGCGACGGTCTGGCCGTCCTGCAAGGCGGCTTTGACCTCATCGGCGGTCATGCCTAGCGCGTCGGCCAGAAGATCTAACTGCGGGCCTCGCCGGTCCATCTCGTCACGCATGTCACCCGCCATGCCGGGGCCTTGTTCTGGACGCATACCAGCAGGTCGGCTCGCGAAGGGGGGATGCGCACCGTTCTTTGACCAGGGTACGCCTCCTTGCGCGGCGATTACGCCGACACCTAATACTCCTGCCACAATCAAAGTTGCCAACAATCCTAAACCGATTTTCTTCAACATTTCGCATCTCCTTATGTACTAAATATAGTTTACCATTCGTAGTTCGTGGAGTAACCGCTCCTCTCTGAACTGTCCATACTCTATCAGGCGGATATTAAGAAGTTGTTAAGAAGTTATTGGTATCTGATTTGAATAGGGAAAAACGGTAAACAGTAAACAGGAGACAGCAAACAGAGATGGAACATAGAGCGCCGCGCCCGTAGAGCGATCTGTCCTGGTGGCACGGTCAGGAAACCGGCCACAGTTACTATTCCTTTCTCCGCGACCTCTCTGTCTCTACGGTGAATTATCTTTCCCTCGCGCCATCTTCGGTTATAATTGCGTTATACCATGACTGAAAAACCACCCGCTCTAAAAACGGACATTTGCTACAGCCTGATCACGTTGGGGAACACGGCGCTCTGGGCCATTCTGAGTGGCTGGCTCCTCTACTTCTATCTACCGCCAGAGGGAGAAGGCCAGCCGCTGGTACCGGCGGCCGCTTACGGCGTCACCCTCTTTCTGATCCGCGCCCTCAACGCGCTCCTCGCCCCGGCTATCGGACATCTCTCGGATAACTCACAGAGCCGCTGGGGACGCCGCCTGCCCTTCATCTTCTTCTCCACGCCGCTGATGTTGCTCTTCTTCGTCTTGCTCTGGACTCCACCAGAGGCAGGAATCTCTCACTGGAACCTGCTCTACGTGGCATTGATCTTCCTGCTCTATAATCTGGCTTACAGTTTCAACCAGATCCCCTACACGGCCCTGCTGCCGGAGATCGCCCGCACGGAAGAGCACCGCGTGCGCATCTCCGCCTGGTCATCCGGCTTCCTCCTGCTGGGAATGATTCTGGGCAGTCTGGCCAGCCCGCTCATCGAACAGCTCGGCTACGCCAAGACGGCGCTGCTCTACGCCCTCGCGGCGTTGCCTCTCTTCTACCTACCCTTTTTGGTCTTGCGCGAGCGGCCGGAGAGCCGGATCGCGGCCACTGACCGGCTGGATTTCCGCCAGGGTCTGCGGCTGATGTTCCGCAACCATTCCTTTTTGATTATGACCGCCACCGGCGTCTTCTACTGGGGCACTACGACCCTCGTACAAGGAAGCATCCCTTTCATCGTGACCGAAATCTGCCAGCTTCCCAAGTCGGCCACCCTCTATTTCTATCTCCCCGCCGTGCTGGGTGCACTGGCCTCTTACCCGTTGATCACCTGGCTGGCAAAACGGGTAGGCAAACGCCGCGTCTTCTCCGTCTCACTGCTTGCTTCAGCCCTCGTGTTACCGGGCCTCATGGTGATCAACGAACGCTGGCCCCTCCCACTGCTGGCCCAAGGCGTCGGCTGGATCACCTTGCAAGCGGTGGCTATGTCCGGCGTGATCATGCTGCCCCCGGCTTTCGGCGCCGAGATCGCCGACCGCGACGCCGAGCTGACCGGCCAGCGCCGCGAGGGCATCTACTACGCCGCCTGGGGACTGCTGGACCAGATCGTCAACGGCGCGGCCGCCGCGCTGCTCCCCCTAGTGTTCCTGCTAGGACGCAGTCGCACCGCGCCCCACGGCCCGCTAGGCGTGCGGATGATCGGCGTATTAGGCGGCGGGCTGATGTTGCTCGCTTTCGTAATTTTCCAACAGTACCCGCAGACCCCAGAGGAATTATGAAGAAAATTACCGTTCATAACCGGACAAGATACCTTTTCAGTGTGCTCTTAGCCCTCTCTGCTGGCGGCTGGGCCAGCGCGCAATTGATTCCGGCCGCGCGCGAGCAAATGCTCGATTACGCCTGCTCCTTCGCGCTCACTATCATTGTCACAGCGGCGTTATGGTGGCGGACACGGCGGAGCAGCGGCGCAGAGCATACCTTCTGGCAGCTGCTGGCCCTCGGCTGGAGCCTCAACCTAGCGGGCAACCTCGCCTGGGCCGCCCGCGACATACTCACTGGCGCCCCCGCCCCTATCTTCTCCTGGCTAGACGCTTTCTACCTGGCGCGCTATCTCCTCCTCTTCCTCGCCTGCATTCGCTATCCAAGCCGCTGGCGCGCCCCCGAATGGCTAACCTGGAGCGTGGTCACGCTACTGAGCGGCGGGCTAATCTGGCTACTCCTCTTCCGCCCCGCCCTGGCGCTACCCGATACCACGCTCGCCCATTTTTGGGGAGGAGTATTTTATGTAATTTTGGATGGCGCTCTCCTAGCCGCCGGCCTTCTCTCCTGGCGCACGAAACCCTCTGGCGAAATTGGAGCTACATTAATGCTATTCACGCTGGCGATGCTCTTTTATGGCATGGCTAATTGGCTCAATTTTGACGTGCGGCTGGTTTCGCTAGCGGCCGCCTCACGCTGGGCCGCGCTCGGCTGGCTGCTAGCTGATCTTTTGATTGGAGTGGCCGCACTTATCCACCCCAGACGCTTTTTGCGACCTTCGACTTTCGACCTTTGACTTTCGACTTATCTTCAGAGGAGAAACTAATGCACCTAACAACGACCGCAATCGCCGAGCTAGAGTGGGGCAATTACGCCGCCACGCTCTCCTCGGCCCAACTCACACCTGGATTGGACGTAGAGTTACGCGACGACGTCATCCTCACCAGCAGCGCACTCTTCCCCACCCCGGACGCGAATCACGCCGCCCTGCTGCGCGCCACGCCGCAAACTGTGGAGGCGTTGCTCACGGAAATCACCGCGCATTACACTGGCCGGGGGATGCCGCCCACCATCTACCTCTCACCGGCCTGCACCCCCGGCGACCTGCCGGAGCGTCTGGCCGCACGCGGTTTCGTCAAAGTAAAGCAGGCGGAGGCCTGGCTGGTATTGGTACTCGCCAACCACGAGATTCCCGCGTTGGCCCCTGAGGTACCCATCCGCCGGATAACACCAGATGAAGTCAACACGTTCACAGAACTCTTCTTGAGCGTGTTCGAGATGCCGCTGGAATTCGCCCCGGCGATGGCCCAGTTGCTCAAACCTTCCATAGGACTGCCGGGTATCCACCATTATTTGGCCTACCATAACGCAGAGCCGGTCGGCACGCTCTCTCTGCTCTGCTACCAGAAATTGGGCATCCTGGGCAGCGCGGGCGTGCTCTCCATGCGGCGCGGAACCGCAACAGCCAGGAATTTGGTCATCCAGGCGGCACAAGACGCCCTGCGCGCCGGCGTGGAGAGGTTGCTCTTGCAGACAACCGCCAGCACGCTCTTAGAACGCTTCTTGCGTATCTGCGGCTTTGAACGGGCTTTCATCAGAGAGTGTTACACGTTATAGCGGCAGCGGGTTCGTATCTTCTCAATAGCTAGGGGAAATATGCTGGCAGTCAGTCTGCGCACCACGAAGGGGCAGAGCACCCAGCGGAAAAATAAAAAACTCTGCGCTCTCTGCGTCTCTGTGATGAAATATTTTTTTGTTTTATCTGCGCACATCTGCGAGAATCTGCGTCCCATTTTCTGGCGTCCCATTTTCTTGCATCCCATTTTCTAATGAAACCTTTAATCACTATCAAAGAGCTTAAAAAAGTCTACCGCACCGGAGACATCGTCTTCGAGGCGTTATGTGGGGTGGACCTCGAAATCTCCGCCGGTGATTTTGTGGCGGTGATGGGTTCTTCAGGCAGCGGGAAATCCACGCTCCTGCACCTGGTCGGCGGCCTGGATCGCCCGACTACCGGCACTATCACCGTGGCCGGACACTCGCTGCAGGAGATGGATGAGACCGCGCTGGCGAAATTCAGGCGCGCACACGTCGGGTTCATCTTCCAGTTCTTCAATCTGATCGGCAATTTGACGATCCAAGCCAACGTGGAACTACCGGCTCTCTTAACCCGCCGCCCCAACAAACCGGCGATTCGCCGCCGCTCGAATGCCCTGCTAGCAGAGCTAAAGATCGCGGATCAGGGAGCCAAACATCCCTGGGAACTCTCCGGCGGGCAGCAGCAGCGCGTCGCTATCGCCCGCGCCCTCATCAACCAGCCCACCCTGCTTCTGGCCGATGAGCCGACAGGGAATTTGGACAGCCGCAGCGGGCAGGACGTTTTGGATATCCTCAGCGCATCACACCGGCAGGGCCAAACCATCCTGATGGTGACACACGACGCTTGGGCCGCCGCCCGCGCCGCGCGGGTACTCTTCTTGCAGGATGGCAACGTCATCGACACCCTCTCCGGCGGCGCTGCGCAACAGATCGCCGCGCGCGCCACAGCGCTAGAGAACCACCGGCGGCAGAGCTAACCAAGTATTTCACCACTGAGACACGGAGAGCACAGAGATTTTAAAACTAATGTTTTTCTCAGTGTCTTCAGTGTCTCAGTGGTGAGCCATTTTTCCAGGGGAACCAACTATGAACGCTATCCTTCAGAAAATCAGAGCCGATCTCACCAGCCGGCCCCTCATCAACCTGCTGATCCTGCTCACCATCACCGCCGCCTCGACGTTGCTGACGTTGGCCCTCGCGACGCTGCTCAACCTCAACGCGCCCTACGAGAAGGCCTTTGCCGAACTCAACGGCGCGCATCTCTGGCTCTACTTCGACCGTGAGCGGGTCAGCCAGCACGGTATCCAACGCATCAGAGAGCTGCCCGGCGTGGAGGCCAGCACCGAATTACGTTACAGCATAGAAACCCAAGTGCAAATCAATGATACACGAGTCTGGATCAGCGTACGGCTCTGGCCTCCGGAGCAGCCGGAGGTCAACCGCCTCCTGGTCAGAGAAGGACGCTACTTAGAGCCACGGCAACTAGAGGTACTGGCGAGCAAAGACCTGCATGACCTCTACAGCTTACAGGCCGGCGAGACGCTTACATTGAACGAGACCGCTCGTGGCAAGCTCTCCCTGCCCGTCTGCGGGCTAGCCTATAATCCCAGCTGGGACACCTACCGCCACACGCAGCTGCCCTACATCTACGTGAACGCTGCGACTATGCAGCGACTTTTCCCCCACGAAGAACAGTGGAATTGGTCGCTCGGCCTGCGGTTGGACGATCCGGAGGCCGTGGAGAGCACCGTAACCCAGATCGAGACGCTGCTCCACGATAAGGACGCCCTCGCCAGCTACACCGATTGGCGACAGGTCAGAGAATCGGCCGTCTTTGGAGCACAGCTCAACTTTATTTTTCTGGGCGCGTTCAGTTTCTTCGCCATTCTGGCCACCATTCTGGTCATTGCCACGAGCGTCAGCTCCACCATCCTCTCCCAATTCAGAGAGATCGGCATCCTCAAAGCCATCGGGTTCACGCAACCAGAGATACTCTGGCTCTATTTGGGCCAGTATCTAGCGCTGGGGATATTAGGCGGTGCATTAGGTCTGCTATTGGGGGCCATACTCTCGCCCTTACCGTTGAAGAACGTCTCCGCGTCACTGAGCACCACTTACCAGCCGGCCCTCACCCCCGCGTTGAGCGGTGCAGTGTTAGGAGGCGTCTTACTCAGTGTGCTTGGAGCCACCCTGAATTCGGCCCGCAAAGGCGCGCGCACCAATACCATCCAGGCGATCACCACCGGGGCCGAGCCGCCTCGCCAAAAAACGTTTCTTGGGGTACAATTGCTAACTAAGGTACAAGTGCCTCTAATTCTTGTCATCGGGATCAATGATATCTTAGCCCGGCCCGGCAGATCCTTGATGACCGGGTTGAATTTGACATTAGGCGTTATTGGGATAATCTTCGGGTTGACTATCAACGGGACCTTAGAACAATACCGGAACGATCCATCTTTGCTAGGCATTAACTACGACGCGCTGGTGACACGCGAGAAATTCAGTCACCGCAAGACGCAACATCTGTTGGCGCAGACGCCGGGCATCCAAGCGAGCTACAGCGAGCAGCTACTGGACGCGGAGAGAGAGACCGGCGAGGCATTTCAAATCCGCGCGGTGGAAGGAGAATTAGCTGAGTTCCCTTTCCGCATCACGGAGGGAAGATTTTTTCGTCCGCACACTTACGAAGCAATCGCTGGACGTGGTCTATTGGATTGGTTAGAACTGGAAGTGGGAGATCAAGTGACCTTTACGCTCAAAGAGCACGCGCAACGGCCCTTAACCTTCAACATCGTGGGGCAATATCCTGAACCGGTCAACGCTGGGCAGATGCTGATGGTGGATCGGGCAACCGTGGCGCGGCGGCTGGAGCTGGCGGATCCCCGGCGCTACTATCTCAGCTTCTCACCCACAGCCAATATCGCGCAGATCAAACGCCGGCTCACGCCCCGGCCGGATGCGGACCTCAACATCACCTTGGTCCAGCAAGCGATTCCCGACGCCGTCAACTCCCTGCAGCTAGCCATCTTCGCGCTCTCCGCCATCCTTATCGGCATCGCGCTGATCAACGTCTTCACGACCTCACTGCTGACCGTCCAGGAGAAGCTCAAAACCTTCGGCGTACTCAAGACCCTGGGCATGACCCCGGCACAAGTTATCATCCTGGTAGGAACTACGGCCGGCGCGTTGGGGCTATTCGCCGCCATCGCCGGCGTCCCGCTGGGATACCTGTTGACCCGGCTACTCTTCACTACTCTGGCGCACTCTTACGGGTTCGGACAAGTGCACGTGGTGTTGCACAGCCAACATATCGTGTTCATCTTCCCGCTGATGATAGCCGTCAGCATCGCCGGGAGCCTCTTCCCCGGCCGGCGCGCCGCGCGGCTCTCCATCGTTGAGGTGCTGCGCTATGAATGAGCTGCGCGCCCTCTGGCGGGAATCCACAGTCTACCGCGTCCTCCTGGTACTGGCCATACTCTACGCGGGGCTGCGACTGGGCGTGCAGGGATTCTACCTGGCGACGATGTTGACGCCGGAGGCGCTGCCGGCGTGGGTCGGCGCTGAGGAG
>JAYELZ010000162.1:0-2730 GCA_034717835.1 Chloroflexota bacterium | reverse complement strand
GAAGATGCCCTCAACAACATCCGCGTCCAGGAGCCGGAGGGGGCGCAACGCCGGCTGCTCTACGAAGAATTCGACGATTACATGTTAGGCTACTTGTTAGATTTCGAGACGCGCGATAGCCAGACGTTGCTCACCACCGAGGCTTTTGAAAAACCCTTCGATTACCAGTTAAAGATTCAGCGCGCGCAGACCAGCCCCCAACCAGAGCGTGTTGATCTGGTGGAGACCTTCCACTACCTCATCGGACTGCATGTCAAACGTATCCGTCATTATGAGCATCAAGAGCGGGATTACATCCTCACCGAGGGCACCGTGCGCAGCGCGGGCGGCACGCAACATGTCTGCACCCTCTGGCGCGACACCGAGGGGTTGGATTACGGGCAGGAAGCAGCTTGGGCGATTGAGAAGTTGCCCCTAGCTGAGGCAGATATCCGCTACGTCAACCACGGGACGCTCTGCCAAATCCCCGGCGCGGAACCGCTGGATTTCATCTTCCGTAAGTTGATGCTGGCTGGAGGGGTATAAGATGGCGCATAGCAATCTGGAGAAATTCAGCTTACGCTTGATCCTGGTGGCTTATTTGCGATATACTTTTGGGGTGAAGGACATAGATGATCCCCGCTCGGTGCGGGAGTACTACCGCGCTCTGGCGCGTCGACCAGATGGCTACACCACCGGTGGGCGCAGCTACACTTCTCAATCTCTAATTGGCCTGACGAAGGGCCTCTCCGAGGCGGATTTATGGCGCTACGATGCCCGTGTGAAAAGCCATATCGCCAAAATTAACCGTAACCGCACGACGCAGCCGCTCACCTTCAAGTATTTTCAAATCCTACCCGCGTTGATGACTGAATATTACTTTGACCGGCTCACCAGTGACCGCGAGCAATTTTTAGCCGACCTGAATGATTTCGCCGTCAAACAGAACCGGGTGCGGCGGGCGCGAATCGATTATCCTCAATTTAAGGCAGGCACACTCAACAAATTAGCCTACTGGATGGCGACCGGGAGCGGCAAAACCCTGCTGATGCACCTCAACTATTACCAATATCTGCACTACGTCCAACATACTTCCCTGGAGTTCCCCGAAAACATCATCCTCATCACGCCCAACGCCGGGCTTTCCGCGCAGCATATCACCGAGTTGCGTAAAAGCGGCATTCCCTGCCAACATTTCAATGCCACGACGCCGAGTGGTATCTTTGCCAATCAGCCTGAGAGCGTCAAGGTGATTGAGATCACGAAATTAACCGACGAGAAAACCGGTCAAGGAACCAGCGTGGAAGTGGACGCCTTTGAAGGGCGCAATCTGGTGTTTGTGGATGAGGGGCACAAAGGCGCGGGCGGGGAGGCCTGGTTCCGGCGCCGCGATGCCATCGCCCAACAAGGTTTCACCTTTGAATACAGCGCCACGTTCGGACAAGGTATCGGTGGTTCCACGCTCGAGATGGAAGAAGATTACGGCCGGGCCATCATTTTTGATTACTCCTATCCCCGTTTTTACGAAGACGGCTACGGCAAAGATTACCGCATTCTCAACTTGGAGCATGATTTCACCACGCCCCGCCTGATGCGCCGTTATCTGCTGGCGAACCTGCTCACCTTCTACGAACAAGTACAGATTTACGCCGAGGATACCGGCGCCTTCCAGCGGGAATATAACTTAGAACCACCTCTGTTGATCTTTATCGGGCACAGCGTCACCGCGGGGAAAACTTGGTCCAGCCTGGGTCTAAACGATATGCGCAGCCTCTCTGATGTGCAGCGGTTGGTCGTCTTTTTGCACCACGTGCTTCAGAACAGGGATAATTGGGTGCCCCAGGATATTGAGCTGCTTCTGAGCGGGAGTAGCGGCCTAGTCCGCGAAGATGGCAGTGATATTTTTGAACAGGCCTTCTCAGCTTTGCGGGAGAATGAAACGAGTGGAGAGAAAATCTATGCGCAACTGCTGCACCATATTTTCCACGTCACCGACTCTGCTCCCTTGCACCTGGTCAACCTCAAGGCTGCCAGCGGGGAGATTGGTCTGCGGGCCGGGTCTACTGACCGTTTCTTTGGGCTGATTAACATCGGAGATGATGCCAACTTCATTCGTCTGATGGAGGAAAACGCTCCCGAGGTCGTCACCGAAGAGGGTCAATTTGGTGGCTCGTTATTCCGCGCCATTAACCGGAGCGATTCCCCGCTCAACATCTTGTTGGGAGCGAAGAAATTCATCGAAGGTTGGGATTCCTGGCGAGTTTCCAGCATGGGGTTGATGAACATCGGGCGCGGCGAAGGGCCGCAGATCATCCAACTTTTTGGACGCGGCGTCCGCCTATTAGGCAAGGACCGTTCGCTGAAACGTTCCACCGCGCTAGAAATTCCCCGCGCCAAAATCCCCGCGCACCTACCGCTCCTCGAAACCCTGAGCATATTCGGCGTGCGGGCGAAATACATGGTCAAGTTCCGCCAGTATCTGCGTGAAGAAGGCATTGACGTTGATGCCGCCGTCACCGTTGAGATAAAAACGAAACCAGGTTCCGCTTTTGAAGACAAAGGTTTAGTTACCATCCGCCCGGCTGCGGACCAGAGTTTTGTGGAGACGCAACCCCTGGTTTTGCAGGTGGATGCGGAGCAGAAGCCTAGCCTTGATCTGTACCCGCGCTCGCAGTTGATTGCCTCCTCACGATTGCATGACCAACCGGAAGCGTACCAGACCTCCGCCCCGTTCCGCTACTTTTCAGCTAC
>JAYELZ010000161.1:561-2752 GCA_034717835.1 Chloroflexota bacterium | reverse complement strand
CCTAGCATCAAAATCAGCAACGTTGACCACTTACGTATCCTCATCTCAACGTACCCGCAACCTGAAGAGCATTCCCCGCTTCTCAAGCCAGAGACCCCCATCCGCGTCCCGCACGGGCAGACGCTCTCCTGTCTCCGCAGCGTAGATACCCACGGTGAGCCGCCAATCACCGCGCGGCGTCGCTGGTGGAAGATGCAGCAAATGCTCATCACGGATATACTCGCCCGGCTGCCACTCCGTAGTAGGATATGTCCAATGCGCCGGCCGGGCATCATCTTGAGCCAATACCTCCCCATCATCCCCCAGCAGATGGATAAAGACCTTATAATCGGTCGGAATTGCGACCCGCGCTCGCCAGTAAAGAGCGATCAGGACAGTATCCCCCGGCGCAGCGCGGGCCGGAGCATCGTATCCGACCAACTGGATATCCTCGCCGAAGGTCAGCTGCAAAGAGTTTTCTGGTCGCGGCGGATCAAGGCTAACCGTGGGAGGGGATTGTAACGTAGCCAACACCAGCGGAGCACCCAGCGGGGCCTGATTGGGCCGGTAAAAAGCCAATTCCAGCCGGTACGCACCGGCGGGAATTCCCTGGGGGGGAACCAGCCGGTACTCTTGCTGCACCGGCAGCTCTTCATACCAGAGATCCGTAGCCAGGCGCCGCTCCTCCTGAAACCAAACTCGCTCATCTTCCACCGCCACCAGACGCAAAACGGAACGCAACGGCACAGCTAGCGTCCCGCGCAGTTCCACGGTTAGATAGAGGGGCACAGCGGGTAACAAGCGAGGGCCGTGCAAGCAGCAATTCGTAATCGTGATTCCTGCTACAACGCCGCCTTCGCAAACTACAGCTTCACCAAAGTCACTATCAAAGGGAGCCGGCGTGTAACGATAAAGTGTCAACGGCGTCGCGGCGTCGTAGGGATCGACCTCCGCAACTACAGCGTGGTAACGTTCCTGGAACCAGGGTTGCCCGCGCACGCCATCCCAGGCGACGCTCCGCAGCGCCACCACGTAATCTGGACGCGCTTCCTGCAAGGTCTCCAGTAGCGTGGATGTTGTGGCTCCCTCCGGTAACTCCACCACCGGCCAGTTGGTGAAATGCGGTAGTCCTGCAGAAGACACCGCCACGCGCTCCACAGAGAGCGCATGTTCTCCCAGCCACACGGCCAGATTATCGTAAAGTCCCGCTCGTCCGGCAGCCCGCAAACGCCAAGTGTGAACCGCCGCCGGGGTCAACAACACCAGCAACAGAGCCGTCAAGAGCCAAAACCAGACGCGGTGCTTTGCAGCACGCAGCCACTCGAACGTGATCATAACGCCGCTAGCTCCTATCTCTCGTAGAGAGAACTGACGTCCAGAGCGACGCCCCAGATACGCTCGCCCTCCAAATCAATCCAACTCCCGGTCTGCACTAATGTGCGCCGCTCCTCCGGTACCTGCACAAAGGTGACGCCGTTGGCCGTGATGGAAGCCGGGCCATACACCGGTTTCTTGATGTAGGCCGCCAACCCGGCCCGGCGGATATTCTGGAGCGTGAGAGCCGTCGCCGTCACCCACGAAGAGTCTTTGCTCACCACGCCGAAATCCAAATCCTCCAAGTACAATCCTTCCGCTCTGACCCGACTCGCCTCTCCCACAGAGAGACCCTTGTCTCCGATGGCGTACATGCGCACATCGTGCAGTTCTATCACGGAGCCGCTCACGTCAAAGCCATCACCGGCGATATCATGGAAGGTACACCGCTCTACGAATCCCTCACCAAAGTCAATATCGACGGCATCAGAGGGAGCATCTGCAAACTCCACATCCGTGAAAGCAATCCGCCCACGGATAACGTTGATGGCATCTTCGCTAAACGTGTTGAGGATACGGCTCTGATCCAACCGCAGGTCGCTCAAGTATAAGGTGATCCCGCCGGTGAGCGTCCAACCATCTTGATTGATAGCCAGCGTCTTCTCCACCGTGACGTGCCGCCAGATTGAAGTTTCTGGCGCTCCCCAGACCACGATCCCGCGCCAACGCTCTCCCGTGGGTTGGAGTATAATCGGCGCCTCCGCCGTGCCCTCAAAACGCAGCGGCCCGCTCGCTAAGAGGTAATTCTCTGCGCCAAAGCGTAACGTCGTGCCCGGATTAAGTTGCAAGCCGTATCCCTCTGGGAGGATCAAACTGCGGGTGATTTCCCAGACGCCTG
>JAYELZ010000161.1:0-551 GCA_034717835.1 Chloroflexota bacterium | reverse complement strand
CGCCTGGTGGAATATGGAACATCTGTGCTCCCTCCAACTCCTCCAGGTAAGGATGTTGCCCTAACGCCTCCTCCATCGTGGGACGCTCCGGTAATGGCCCCTGAGCCACAGGAAGTGGATAATCCAATACCACCGGGTGCGCCACCGTGCGCGTCAATCCCCAAATACGGGTCAGCAGCTCAATTTTGGGGAGAGCCTCTGTCCCATTCGCAAAAGTGAGTACCTCGCGAGGTACTTGCAAGCGCACATACTTTATGGATGTGGCATCGAGCGTCAGAGGACGTAAAACCGGATGTTCCGGCATTGTGGAGAGAGAATCAGCAACATCCGAGGCGACCCATTCCGGGCGTACCGGGATATGCTGAGCTCCGACTTGCACCGCCACGATATCCACCGGGAAATCCAACAGATTCCCCACATCCAGGGAGAGCGTCTCTGTTAAAATGTTTGGTTGGCAGACGTAAACCAGCTGATAGGGTTGCAAGAGCTTCCTAAGAGCGCGTTGACGCAATGACAACCGCTCCCAGGGCGCTTCCAACGGGGCTTCCAAC
>JAYELZ010000160.1:0-13446 GCA_034717835.1 Chloroflexota bacterium | reverse complement strand
AGAGGGGGTTCTCAAATGTTTTCATCCCTAGTCGCGGTTGACGTAGCTATCAAGATCATCCACGTACTCTTGATGAGCGGCGCGCTCTACTATCTCTGGCACACGGGACACAAGGCCGGGCTACGCACGCCAGCCGGCTGGCGTGCGATTCGGATTGGGTTATTCCTACTCCTCTGCGGCATATTAATTGATGTCAGTAACAAGTTCCCGCCCCTGAACCAGTATCTGTTTATCGAAGAGCTCACTTATAAGTTCTATCTGGTAAAGTGGGGGAGCTACCTACTTGGTACTCTCTTCCTCATCGCAGGTCTGCATAAGTGGGTTCCGGCGCTAGGCCAACTCCAACGGACAGAACGCGAGCTGCAACTTCTCCGACCCCAGCTGGAGGCAGAAGTAGCCACGCGCACCGCCGCACTGCGCCAGAGCGAGGCGGAACTCCAGACGATCTTGGATGCCGTCCCGGCTATGATCTATTACAAAGACCGTGAAAATAATTTGGTGCGCGTCAACAAAACGTTTGCCGAGATCATAGGGTTGCCCCGCGAGGAGATAGAAGGCCATCCTAATGCTGAGTTCTATCCTCAACAAGCGGAAGCTTATTGGGCCGATGACCAAGAAGTGGTAGCATCCGGAGAACCTAAATTTATTGCCCTCGAACCGCAAGGGGTGGGGGCAGCAAAAAGATGGCTGCAAACCAATAAAATCCCCTACCTGGATAGAGCTGGCAAAATCATCGGCATTATTGGTTTCTCGCGGGATATCACCGAGCAGCGCGAGTCCAAAAGGCGGCTACAAAGACGGATTATCCAATTGGCGCTCATCAACCGCGTCTCCCACGCAGCCAACGCGCAACTAGATCTAGATGAGCTCTTGGAAACCGTCTATCAGGAGATTACACGAACCTTTGACTACGACGCTTTCTTTATTGCACTCTACGACCAAGAGCGAGCAGAGCTGGACTATCGCATCAATATAGATCAGGGTGTGCACCAGGAAGAAGAATGCGGGCGCTATCCGCTTAGCAACAACTTAACTTCCCACGTAGTAAGAACCAGAGCGCCCCTCTTGATCAGCACGCAGCAGGAAAAGAAAATGCTCCCGGTAGAGCCAGAAGCCTGGGGCAACGGAGAAAAACCTCCCTCCTGGTTAGGGGTGCCACTCTTGAGCGGCGAACAGGTGTTGGGCGTACTCTGCCTGCAAGCCTACCGCCCCTATCTCTACAGCCAAGACGATCAAGAGCTGCTAACCACCATCGCCAACGAATTAGCCGGGGCCGTGAAGAACGCCCGCCTCTACGGCGAGTTGGCTGCCAGCAACCACCAACTCGCCGCCACCCTGGACGAGCTACAGGCCGCAGAGGCAGAACTAGTCCGACAAGAGCGCTTAGCAGCAGTCGGGCAGCTAGCCGGCGGTATCGCGCACGAATACAACAATTTCATGGCTTCCATCATCCTCTATTCCCAGCTACTGCTCAAGTTCTCCTCGCTCTCAGCAGCCGACCAAGAAAAGATCGCCGCCATTCACAGTGAAGCCCGCGCAGCCGCCGACCTCACCCAACAGATCTTAGATTTTGGGCGCGAGGCGATGCTCCAGCTGGAGGATGTGGAGGCGTGTCCTTTCGTGCATGCCATCGCCCTAGAAATAGAACGGCAACTCCCACACAACATCAAACTACACGCCACTTGCCAACTGCCGCGCCCCGTCACCCTCCACATAGACTGCCAGAGACTCCAGAAAGCCCTCCTCAACCTAGCCGATAATGCGCGCCTCGCGATGCAGGATGGGGGCGCACTGAGCTTAAGCGTCACTCTGGCCGAACCCCCGCCCTCGAGCTCGATGGCAGATGCGGTCACATGGATAGAGATCAGCATGGTGGATACCGGCGTCGGTATGACAGCGGAAACGCTGAATCATCTCTACGAGCCGTTCTTCACCACGCGCAGACCATTGGGCAGTGGGTTAGGCTTAGCGCAAGTTTACGGCACCATCAACCAACATGGCGGCCAGGTGAAGGTGCAGAGCATAGAAGGAGCAGGCACCACCGTAACCATCCTCTTACCGGCGCAGGTTGAGTCTGGCGAATAAATTTGCGGCGACTTTGCAATGGTAGCCCGTGGTTTCAACCACTGGGCGGGGCTCATCACAAAGGGAGCAATTCATGCGTATGCTTAAGAAAAATTACCACTCCACGTTACTGCTGCTGACCATCGGATTAGCCTGGTTGCTGGGATTCTCCTTCTGGCAGACCACGACCTGCCGAGGAGCACCGGCACTAGAAAACCACCCCGCCGCGGACGCTCCCCGGTTGCAATACACGGCGGAACCGCTAGCGGTCACCGTCATCGCCGGGGAAAAGGCCACCCGCACTATCTTCTTAGAAAACATCGGGACGCGAGAGCTGGCGTACAGCCTGACGGAACTTCCGCCCACCAGCACCACGTCCGCCGCCACGCACGTGAGCGTGCAATCCGCCAGTGGCCCAATGCAATTGGAGCCAGCAGTCGGCGCCGCCTTAGCCACGTCAGGATCGGGTGGCTATCTAATCTACCTCCGGCAGCGTCCCGATCTCTCACTCGCTCCCCAATTGGAATGGAAAGAGCGCGGACGTTTTGTGGTCAACGCTTTACAAGAGACAGCCAAGAGTTCCCAGGAGAGCGTGCGCGCATATTTGGATCGCCAGGGGGCCAGCTATCAAGCTTTCTGGATAGATAATGTTATCGCGGTGGAAAATTCCACTTACGCGGCCTTCTGGGGCTTGACCGCCTCGCCGGATATCTGGGCCATCCGCGCACGGCGGACGCCCATCCTCTACGAACCGCAGATTGCCGCACCGCCCACTCTCACGTTGGCAAGCATCGCATCCAACCTGACCCACGTCCAGGCAGACCGCGTCTGGAATGAGTTGAACATCACCGGCGCGGGCATGACGGTGGCTAACATTGATACCGGCGTCCGCTATACGCACCAAGCGTTGGTAAGACAATATCGCGGCAACACCGGCAGCGGCTTTGAACACAACCACAACTGGTGGGATCCCTACGCGGGGGAGAGCGCGCCGCATGACGAACACGGGCACGGCTCACACACTATGGGCACCATGCTAGGTGATGATGGCGGAGCCAACCAGGTCGGCATAGCGCCGGGGGCAAAATGGATAGCTTGCGCGGGGTTCGACTCCAGCGGCAACAGTACGGACGCGGGCTTGTTAGAATGTGCGCAATTTATGGTCGCGCCGTGGGACTTGAGCCACGAACAGCCCAACCCCGACCTGCGCCCGATTGTGGTCAACAACTCCTGGGGCGATTGCGACCGGAGCATCGACCCGTGGTATCAGGATGTGATCAACGCCTGGCAGGCGGCGGGTATCTACCCCGTCTTCTCCAACGGCAATGCCAGCAACTGCGGATACAGTAGTCCCCCCGGCCTCAACACCGTCGGTAACCCCGCCCGCTATGGGAATGTCTCCGGCATCGGTTCTACCGGCACCAACAACGGGAAATATGCCACGCACTCCAACTGGGGGCCAACAGATGACAGAGATACCGTCAACCCGCGTGGCTACGCGTATCTCAAGCCGCAAGTGCTGGCACCAGGCGTCGCCGTGCGCTCCGCCTACAAATACTCAGATAGTGCCTACGTGCGGATGACCGGCACCTCCATGTCCAGCCCGCACGTTGCGGGCCTCGTCGCGCTCCTCTGGGAAGCCGCGCCCTGTCTGTTAGGTGATTACGCCGGCACCGAAACCCTCATCGAGCAGACGGCTACGCCGCTGCCCTACGCCACCGGTCAAGGCGACGAAGGGCCGAGCAACGTACCCAACTACGCCACCGGCTGGGGCGAGATCAACGCTTACGCCGCCGTGCAAGCCGGGATTGAGTATTGCCAGAACAATGTAGCGTGGCTGGCGACCGTTCCCATCACCGGAACCATCGCTCCCACGAGCAGCGCCCAAATCTCCGTGCTCTTTGATAGCCGCCAGCTTGCCGCTGGCATCTACACCGCCACGCTCCGCCTCAATCACAATGACGCCTCGCGCAACCCCGTCCTCTTCCCGGTAACGCTAACCGTCACCGATTATCTGAGCGTGACTTTGGGGCCTACGCAAACTATCCAATCAGGCACGGCGGAGAGCACCGTCACCCACACCTTAGCGCTCACCAATACCGGCGACGTCACCGCCACCTTCCACCTCACCGCGAGCGGCAACAGCTGGCCTACCACCGTCCAGCCCCTGACCGTAACTTTGGCAGCGCAGGCCACGGCGCCCATCACCGCCACGGTCCAGATCCCGGATCGCTACGCGCTCCAGCAGAGCGCATCTGACACGGCGACGCTCACGGTAACGGTGGAGGACGACGCGGGGCTTGGTGAACACGCAATTCTAACCACGCACGGTGTCGCAGAGTGGAAGTATTATTTCCCCTGGGTAGAAGTAGATAGAATCCCTACCCTTAAAGGAGTAAGTACGCCTGTTCACAATCACCCGCGCGGTTGAGAAACGCTGACCGGGTATAGTTAGCGTCCTCTGCGCCTCTGCGATGAGGACTTTCATAGGAGTAGTCAGATGCACCTTCAATCTCAAAATCCTGGACGGTCTAATCGAAACACCATACGATATTTTATTCCCCTAATGGCACTCCTACTTACCATTGGCGTACTAGCGCTGGTACCAGGGGGACTAGTGCGATACATCTGCGCTTTCGCCCTGCTCTGGGTCCTCCCGGGATTAGCCTGGGGCAGGCTCCTGCTACCAAAAAGCCTCTCATCTCTCGAACAGGTAGCGATAAGCCTAGGGTTGAGCTTCGTCATCACACCGCTCACCATTTTACTATTGGCTTACCTACCGGGTCCCGTAACCCAAACCCGGATTCTAGCGTCGTTGGCGGGACTCAGCGGCCTTCCGTTATGCATGACCGCACTGCCCCCCCCTGATGCGGTTCGTTCCACGCCCGCAATCTCACGTTGGCCCCCCTCCCGGCGGTACGTTTGGCTCTGGTTGGTCATTGTGCTCTTAGTTGCGGGAGGATTACGCCTAATCAATCTCAGCTATGCGGAACTCCAGGGCGATGAGGCTATCGTCATGGAGTTAACGGCGCAGACGTTGGAAGGCAATACCGCCGTCCTCTTCCAACACCTAAAAGGGCCTGTGGAGATATTAGTCGTCATGGCACAGTGGCGGTTGACCGGCATAACCAACGAGTGGATGTCCCGGCTTCCCTTCTCCTACGCGGGGATTTTGGGCATCGTCGCTATCTATCTACTGGGGAAAAGAGTACGCTGCCCACGTGTGGGTGGGGTTGCAGCGCTCCTACTCGCCATTGAGGGTTATTTCGTAGCATTTGGACGCATCATTCAATACCAGAGCATCGTCTTTGTCGTTACCACCCTCGGTCTACTCTGCCTCTGCGTCTACTACGAAGAGGAAAACCCGAGGCTACTCATCACCGGCACTGCGCTCTTTGCGGGAGGAGGATTAACTCACTACGATGCGATATTAGCGCTGCCCGCCGCGTTATTCCTAATCGGCGCAAGTTTGTGGCGAAAGCGAGACCGTAGCTGGCGCGCAATACGCCCGCTGTTACTTGCCGGTCTCATCGGAGTGTTAATTATTGGCAGCTTCTATTATCCCTTCCTAACTGGACCCTTCGTAGAGTTCACGACCGCCTACATCGGAAAACGAGTAGGGAGCACCCAGCTTTCCTACAATAACCTACGCTCAATCTTCGAACTCAGCACCGTTTACGATTCTATCTACTGGCTGGGGCTGATGACCGTAGCGTTGGTAGTCCAAATTCTCCGCACCTGGAAACGTTGGGGACGCGGCGGAATACCAACGGCGATACTGTTGCTCAGCACAGCGGCAAGTACCGCCCTCTGGCCCGAGCTGATCCTGGCTTGGGTTCCCTTTGCGCTATTGTTGCTTGGCGCGCTGCTCGCGCCCGGCCCAACCATCAAAATGCGCACCCTCTGGCTCTGGTTGGGCGTCCCGGCACTCTTCTACCTCTTCTTCGTCGAGCGACCGCTCACCCACATCCATACCGCCTTCCCCGCCTGGACACTGCTGGGCAGCTTGCCCATAGTGCTAGTGGGTGAAAAAATCAGCACCCTGCGCCCACGCGCGCGGTATGCTGCCATCGGCGCAGCGACCCTGCTCTGCACACTCTGTAGCTATTACCCGATCCTGATGTTTGTCGACCACACACCAGAGTACCGGCGCACCTTCCCAGAGAACAAAAACCCTCTCTACTGGACGCCGTACACTGAAATTCCACCGCACGGGCTTTTTGGCTTCCCTTACCGCGCCGGCTGGAAGGTCGTAGGCTATCTGGCAGATCAGGGGACTCTCGTGGGCAATTACCAGAGCAACGAAGAGCTGCCCATCACCAGTTACTACTTTCCCGAGACATTACGTTGGCGCTGTCCCACGCCGGACATGTATCTAATTGCGCCCCACGTCCAGGACGAAGTCTACATCCGCTGGGATCAGGTAGACAATGCCTACCGACCAGCCCTTGTAGTGACCGTAGAGGGGAAGCCTAAGCTCACTCTCTATCGCCACGACGTGACCGCTCCGCCGCTCACACTGGCTGTTGAAGATTACACCTGGCAATTTGATCAGGGGATGAGAGCAGAGCGACTCGTCAAACCGCTGCCAGAATTCATCATAGCAAAGAAAGTACCTACGGATTACGAACCGGTGGATGCACAAATAGGAGATTTTGCGCTGTTGCGGGGTTACACGCTAGAGACCGCTCACGCTATGCCGGGCGGCTACGTTGATTTAACGCTGGTGTGGGAGGTGCTCCAATCTACAGAGGGCAATTACAACGTCTTCACCCACCTCTACGACGGCGTCACGCTGCATGGGCAATTGGACGGCTCGCCAGTCTGCAGTCACCGGCCCACCGTCTGGTGGGAAGCTGGCGAGACCGTAGTTGACCCGTACCGGATTCCTATCAACGTGGAGACACCTCCTGGCTCAGTACCATTGCTCATCGGGATGTATGAAGGAGGAACGTCCAAACGGTTACCCATCAGAACGGAGAGTGGCGAAACCTTGGAGAATCACCTGTACCTGACCGACGTAGTTGTTCAGACGCCGTGATTCTCACATCCGTTATGGTTCAGAAACCGCAAGTTGTGTAAGCATGAGTGCGTTGCCATCCACCTGACCCACCTCAGCCTCAACGGGCAGCTGTTCCATCTCTGGCCAGAGGTAAAAACCCATTTGCAGGTTTGCCAACCCCGGAACGGCCTCGGCGGAAATTGTGAGCTCCACCTGATCGCGCACCACTTCACCCAACCGCCAGACAGAGGTAGGATAACAGCGCTGACAGGGCTCGCTATCTCGCTGGCCCCACACTTCCCCCCGCTCCGCGCTCAGTAGATGCACGAATACCGTATAATCCTCTTCCAGCGCCGTCAACGGCTCATAGTAGAGCGTCAGCTGCAAACTCTCCCCTGGCCGGTAGCTCTCCGCGTTGAGGTCGTAGCCCAGCAAGTGAATTTTAGCACCCCAAGTTACCTCCAGCGGTTGGGACGGCGCGAAATCCGCCCGCACGCCGGCGGGCACGCGGTAAGCTTGAAAGAAGAGTTGCCCATGATGTTCCGGGCCAGTAGCCGCCAACTGCGTCGCAGGAAAGTAGGAAGTCAGCAGAGGTAACGTCTGCTGGTCATCACCCGGCACGATGAGATAGGTCGTCTCCGCCGCCGTCCAACGCGGGAAGACGAAGCAGGTGCGTCCATTGTAACCCCGCACATCCTCACGTTGCCCAGAATAATAACGGAACCGGGGATCAGTAATTGAGAGCGGAGAAACATACACGGCTTCTTCAGCCGGCAATGAACGCACATGCTCACCAGCTACCCCGGCCTCAAATTGGCGAAAAAAGTCGGTCTCATTAGCCCAGACCTCAAAGTATTGATAGTAGGTCAAGCCACCTGTGTAGAACATCCCCAGCAACATCAACAGCCAAAAGACGCGTTGTGACCAGATACTCCAACTACCGCGATGGGTTGCCACTAAAGCGGAAAGACCTTCCCCCGTATAAAACACCCCCAGCGTAATCAACAATGCTATCGCCGGAAACGCTCCCAACGCTCTTTTGCCGACCGGCCCTTCGCCTGCCAGAAAAGCCGGGATACACATGACCACCACCCAGGTTAGTAAGAGCGCATTCTTAGGCTTGCGCCACCGCCGCAGGCTGGCGATAATCCCGCCTGCCAACAATGTCGCCAAAAAGGGATTTAGTAAAGGGCGTCCTGGTAAATTGTGTAATTCCGCTCTATCTCCATCTATAAAAAAAGCGCGACCAATCTTGGCTACCATCTGAGCCAAGACCTGCACTCCCTCCCCCCAATTTTGGATTTCGCCTAGCACATAGACCTGCTGCACACGTTCAACGGAAATCTGTGGATGTCTAACGAAATAATATCCCAAGGGCAGAAAGACGAGTAAAGAGACTCCTCCCACCAGCAAGAGATTCTTCAAATCATGGCGCTTAATCTTCCCCCGCCTAAGCCACCGATAGCTAAAGACCATCAATACCAAGAAAGGTAAAAGCCGCGCGGCTTGATAGGTGTAGCTACTTAAGCCTAGCCAGAAACCCGCCTGCACCAAATCCGCCCGCCGCCCGTGTTCCAATCCCCGCCAGAGAAAATAAAGTGTTATGGTGGCAAAAAGTGGCACCAATATCGCGCGCACACCATACCGACTCCAGTTGAGGTGCCAATAGGAGAGCGCGGCTACCCCCGTAGCAAATAACGCCCCCCAACGGCGCAAAGCGGAACTTTCGGCAGCTGCGAAAAGTTCTTCTCCCAATAGATAAATCACCGGCAGCGTCAGAATACCAACTAAGGCAGCAGCCAGATGCAGCGGCAGAGAGCTAATGCCAAAAATTGCTACTAGTGGGGCTACTAAATAGCTAAAGAGTGCTTCCCGCCCAAAATTAGTAGCGAAAAAGATCGGGCGCGCGCCGGCGATAATATCCAGCGCATCCAAGCCGTAGTACGCCTCGTCATAGCTAGCACCAAATGGGAGGCTACCTAGCTGGTATAAACGGAGAAAGCTTCCCAGAGCCACAATAATAATTAAAAAGAGTAACTTGTATTGAGAAAAATCAGTTTTATATTTCATCGCTAGTGTTCTGTCAATGCTGATTTGAGGGTCTCTGGGACTGGGCGGGGTAAGTGCCCTGCGACTTAAATTTTTCACCACAGATTACCCGGATTACACAGATTTTTTACTTTTTTCCGTGCTAATCCGTGGTTAATTTTAACTCAACCCCGCGAATTCCCAAAGAGCCTGATTTGATAAATGCTCCTGGCCCCGCCCGTTACGGACACTGAAGTGCTCTACGGCAGTTTAACGGCGGGTCATCCGCCTACGCGGACGGGGGGCTAGGAGCGTTAAAATAATATGGCTTCAATTTCGCCAGCACGCTTTTTAACTTACTGCGACTCAATCTGTACCTGTTGAAGTCGTAGGGGAGCAACCACATCCGGTTCTAACGAGAGCTGTTCCATCTCTGGCCAGAGGTAAAAACCCATTTGCAGGTTTGCCAACCCCGGAACGGCCTCGGCGGAAATTGTGAGCTCCACCTGATCGCGCACCACCTCCCCCAACTGCCAAACTGAGGTGGGATAACAACGCTGGCAAGGCTCGCTATCTCGCTGTCCCCACACTTCCCCCCGCTCCGCGCTCAGTAGATGCACGAATACCGTATAATCCTCTTCCAGCGCCGTCAACGGCTCATAGTAGAGCGTCAGCTGCAAACTCTCCCCTGGCCGGTAGCTCTCCACGGGGAGGTCGTAACCCAGCAAGTGAATTTTAGCACCCCAAGTTACCTCCAGCGGTTGGGACGGCGCGAAATCCGCCCGCACGCCGGCGGGCACGCGGTAAGCTTGGAAGAAGAGTTGCCCATGATGTTCCGGGCCAGTAGCCGCCAACTGCGTCGCGGGGAAGTAGGTGGTCAACAGGGGCAACGTCTGCTGATCGTCGCCCGGCACGATTAGATAGGTCGTCTCCGTCCTCGTCCAACGCGGGAAGACGAAGCAGGTGCGTCCATTGTAACCCCGCACATCCTCACGTTGCCCAGAATGATAGCGGAAACTGGCATCGGCAATTGAGAGCGGAGAGACATAGACATTTTCTGCGGGGGACAAGGTCGCCACGTATTGCCCAGCAATCCCAGTCTCAAATGGACGGAAAAGATTTGCTTCTGCTGGCCAGACAATAAAATATTGATAATAGGTCAGCCCGCCCGTGTAGAGCAATCCCAACCCAATCAATATCTGGAAACCACGCACCCGCCATTTTGACTCTCGCCCCCCGTGTGCTACTACCCAATCCCAACTACGGAACACTCCCAGCGTGAGCAACAGAATGGTCGGCACAAAAGCCCCAATGACTCTCCGCCCTATCGCGCCACTGGTGGAGAGTGCGGCAGGGACAAGCATTATCGCCCACCAGGAGCACAATAAAGCGTTCTGTGGATTACGCCAACGCCACAGACTAATCAGCCCGCCCAAAACAAAGCAAGTAGCCAAAAACGGGTTCAACAATGGGCGACCGAGTATATTATGCATTGGTTCCATACCACCATGAGTGAGGAAAGCCGCCACGGTCCGCCAGACGGATTGCCCTAGCGCGTTCAAGACGTCGCTGACGCTCTGTGCGCCGTCCAGCACATAGACCTGTTTCGCACGCAAGAGAAAAGTCTCCGGATGTGTAATAAAGTAATAACCTAAGGGAAAGAAAACTAGTAGCGAGGTCAACGTCACCACCACCAAGTTGCGCCAATCGGACCGGTACGCTCTCTGACCACTGCGCCACTGATAGAAAAATGCTGCCAGCACAAGCAGCGGCAGCAAACGGAGGGGATGATAGGTATAAGCACCTAAACCCAAAGCGATTCCGGCCAATACGAAATCAAACCTGGAGTTGGTACGAAAGGCTCGCCAGAGAAAATAAAAAGTCAGCGCAGAGCAGAGCGGCACCAATATCGCGCGCACACCATACCGACTCCAGTTGAGGTGCCAATAGGAGAGCGCGGCTACCTCAGCAGCAAATAGCGCTCCCCAACGGCGCAAAGCGGAACTTTCGGCGGCTGCGAAGAGCTCTTCCCCCAACAAGTAAATTACCGGCAAGGTCAGGATGCCAATAGTGACCGACGTGAGGTGAATTGGCAAGCCACCCTCACCCAATAACCAGATAAAAGGAACTACCAAGTAATCAAACAATGCCTCACGGCCAAAATTAGTGGGCTGAAAGACCGGACGCGCGCCAGCAATAATATCCAGCGCATCCAAGCCGTGATAGGCCTCATCCACAGTCAGACCCGCTGGCAAGGAACCAATCAAGTACAGACGAAGAAAGGCTCCGCTGGCCATCGCCAACCAGAGCAAGCCTAACTTCTGCTGAGATAGAGTGAGTTTCCGCAGATACCTCACCCCTCGCACGGCTCCATCTCGTCCCAGTTGCGACCAACTTCCACATCCACTTTGAGCGGGACTAAGAGCTCGAACGCCCCACGCATCTCCTCCCGGAGTATGGCAGCCACGGCCGCGATTTCCTCCTCTGGGGCCTCCACGACCAATTCGTCATGCACCTGGAGGATCATCCGCGCTCGCAGCCCCTCCGCGCGTAGACGGACATGTAAACGCAACGTCGCCAATTTGAGAATATCGGCCGCGGAACCCTGGATGGGCGTGTTGATCGCCATGCGCAGCGCGGACTGGCGCTGCCGGTGAGAAGTTCTACTACCGGCGCGCAGTTCAGGGAAGTAACGCCGCCGCCGCAAGAGCGTCTCCACATAACCACGCGCCTGTGCCTCTTTTTGCACGCGCTGCATGTAAGCCCGCACTTGGGGAAAACGCGCAAAGTAACGGCGGATGAATTCCTCGGCTTTCTCCACGCTCACGCCCAATTGTTGGGATAGCCCATAAGCCTGTTGCCCGTAGATCAAACCAAAGTTGACGGCCTTGGCTATCCGGCGCATATCGTAATCCACCTGCTCCAACGGTACCTCAAAAACCGCCGCTGCCGTGGTCGCGTGGACATCCTCACCCCGCTTGAAAGCCTGGATCAAGCCGGCATCCTCCGAAACGTGCGCCATCACCCGCAATTCCACCTGCGAGTAATCGGCTCCGATCAAGACGCAACCCTCTTCCGCCACGAAAGCTCGCCGCACCCGCCGCCCCTCTTCAGTACGGATGGGGATATTCTGCAAATTCGGGTTAGAGGAAGAAAATCGCCCCGTCACCGTCCCAATCTGGTTGTAGGAAGTATGCACCCGTCCGGTCTCTGGGTTGACGAATCCCGCCAGCGCCACCACATACGTGGATTGCAATTTAGCCAGCGAGCGATACGTCAAGATATGTTTGACGAGGGGATGTTCGCCCTGCAATTCCTCTAGCACTGCCGCCCGCGTGGAATAGTAACCCGATTTCGTCTTGGGCACCCATTTAGTTGGCAGGTGCAGTTTGTCAAAGAGGATGCTGGAGAGTTGTTGCGGTGAATTGATGTTAAACTCTTGCCCGGCCAACGCGTAAATCTCCGCTTGCTGTCGTTCCAGACGCAGGGAGAGCTCCTTAGAGAGCGTCTCCAACCACTCCAGATCCACCTTCACGCCCCGCATCTCCATATCGGCCAGCACCGGGATAAGGGGCATCTCGATATCTCTAAAAAGGTACTCCTGCTGGTGAGCGCCCAGCTCCGCTTGCAATTGCTCCACCAATCGGCGGGAGAGATCCGCGTCGGCGCAAGCATAGGGCATAACCTCAGAGAGCGGTACCTCCGCCATCGTCCTCTGCTTCCGCCCAGAGCCGATAAGCTCTTTGATCTCAGTCATTCGCACGCCTAACCGCGCCCAGGCTAAATTTTTAAGACCCAAGTTGGAAGAGTTGGGATTGATCACCCACTCAGCGAGCATGGTGTCGAACTGCAAGCCGGCCAACTGCAAGCCGGCCCGCCGCAATATCTCCCAGTCATATTTGAGATTGTGTCCCTGTTTGGGTATGGTGGGATCAGCCAGCAAGGGACCGAGATGGCGTTGCAGCGCGGCCAGCGGCAGCACCGGTTCCCCGGCGGGAGCCTGCACCGGTAGATACCAGGCTACCTTCTCCTGATCCGCGAGCGAGATGCCCACCAACTCCGCCGTCATGGCGTCGGCGCCGGTGGTCTCCGTGTCTACGGCGAGCGGCCCGCCCCGCTGGCGCAATTCCGCGGCCAGTGATTTGAGGGCTTCCTCGTCCACTACCAGTTGATAAGTTACGCCGCTCTCTACCTGTAAGGGCAACTCAGCTGACTCCGTTTTTTTCGCCCCAAAGAGAGAGAGTTGACCTTGAGAATTGGGAGCCGCGCCGCCGGGGAGCTCGGTCACGCGCGACAGCAAACTACCAAGTTCCAATTCTCGCATAAAGTCAAAGAGTGGTGCGCGGGCCGCG
>JAYELZ010000159.1:3012-41165 GCA_034717835.1 Chloroflexota bacterium | reverse complement strand
CCGGATGACGATGCTGACGCGATAAAAGCGGTAGATAACCTGGCCCGTCACGCCGGCGCACAGGTGCTTTACACGACTCCACTGGAGCATGATGTCGCCCGACTCTTCACCACCGCGCTCCCCGAGTTGGTAGCGACCGCGCTCTTGCAGACGACCACGGAAAATCCCGGGTGGGGCGATATCCGTAAAGCGGCGGGCTACGAGTACGCCGCCGCCACCGCGCCCGCCGCCGTCGACGCGGCCTCAGCAAGTCTGATGGCGTTGCAGGGAGGCGAGACGCTGCTGCGCGGCTTGGATGGGATGATCGCGCGGCTGACGAACTTGCGTGCCCGGCTCGCGGAGGGGGACGAGGACGGGATAAACGCTATTTTGCAAGCCACCGCCGTAGCACGAGATGAGTGGCTGACCGCCAGCCGTGAGCGTCTCTGGCGCCCACAATCTCAAATGGCAGAGGTCCCCGGCGCTTTCCAGCAGCTAGGCCAACTCTTCTTCGGCAAACGCAGCAAATAGGCAAGTGGCTAAGCGCTAAAACTCTAATGACTAAAAATCCCCCCCGTCGCGTATTGATGATCGCCCCTACCTCTTTTTTCCTGGATTACGGCTGCCACGTCCGGATATTGGAGGAAGCGCGCGCCCTGTTAGCAGAAGGCGTGAGCGTGCGCATCGCCACCTACTATTTAGGTGACGATTGGCCCGGCTTGGATATCGTCCGCTCCCGGCCTACGCCCTGGCGCGCGGATTACGAGGTCGGTTCTTCGCGGCATAAGATCGCCTTCGACTTGCTGCTCGGCGGGCGAGCGCTACGCACCGCCCTTAGCTGGCGGCCACACCTCATCCACGGACATCTGCACGAGGGCGCGTTAATTGGCGCCCCTATCGCTCGGCTGTTACACATTCCCCTGGTCTTTGATTTCCAGGGCAGCTTGACCGCCGAGATGGTAGCGCACCACTTCATCAAACCAGGAGGGATAGTCCACCATTGGTGGCGCCAGCTGGAGCGTCGCATCACGCAACTGCCGGAAGCCATCGTCACCAGCACTGTCCACAGCACCGAGCTTTTGGCGAGCACCTTTGGCCGGGAAGAGCATGTATATCCCCTGCCCGATTGTGTGAACTTGGATTTCTTCTCAGAAGATAGCCTCACGAGCGCTGAACGCTCCGCCATGCGCGCCGCACTGGGCGTGCCGCCGGAACGTAAACTGGTCGTCTATCTAGGACTACTCGCCGATTACCAGGGCATCCCGCAGCTATTGGAGGCGGCTGCCTACCTGCGGCAACGCGCTTACCCGGTTTCGTTTCTCATCATGGGCTTCCCCGGTGAGATAGAATACCAAGCACGCGCAACGGAACTAGGTCTCACCGCCACCGACGTTATCTTCACCGGGCGCTTGCCCTACGCGGAAGCTCCCCGCTATCTGGCGCTGGGCGATATCGCCGTCGCGCCAAAAATTTCTGCTACGGAAGGGAGCGGGAAAATCCTAAACTATATGGCTATGAAGTTACCTGTGGTCACCTATGATACCCCCGTGAGCCATGAATACTTGGGACGCTGGGGGATTTATGCTAAACCAGTGGGCGAAGCCAAGTCTCTGGCCCAAGCATTGGCCTTCGTCATCCGCAATCCGGAGGTAGCCCGCATCATGGGAGCGGAAGCGCACACGCGGGCCGCCAGACACTTTTCCTGGCAGCGCACCGGACGGAAGCTCTTACAAATCTATGCTAAACTGTGGTAGAAGAGAGACGCCTAGGCAAATCAGCAAATCGGCAAATCAACGAGTGAGCGAAAAGGCAAAAGGGCGAGAAAGCGAGCAGACGACAGAGTTGTTCAATCCTTTTGTGGTATGCTCCCAGCCCCCGTCCCTGGGGGTGAGCTAGGTAGCAGTCGCCAGCTTGCGTGCTCAAATCGCCCCGCGGACAGGGCGGAGAGCATTAAAATTGGACAGCCCGACCGCCTGACTATTTGACCACCTGACTACGAGACTAACATGAAAACAAAATTCAAAGCAATTTTACATCCGCGCTGGCGCGGAGCAGTCTTTTTCTTCTTCTTTTGGGCCATGGTCGCTTCCTTCGGCCCCTTCAAAAATGTCTATTACAAACAACTCGGCTTGAGCGGTTTCCAAATCGGGATTTTAGCCGCCATCCCGGCGCCGGCGGTGCTCTTCGTAGCCCCCTACGTCTCCCTGCTGGCCGACCGGTATCGCCGGCGCCGCACCATCCTCGTCTGGCTCATAGGACTAAGCGCCGTGTTGATAGTGTTACTGGGCATCCCTGAGACCTTTCTGGCCTTACTGCCTGTCTCTATCCTCCTCTCTCTGACAACTGCTCCCTTCGGGCCGCTAAGCACGGGTCTGATTGCCCGCATGGCCGCCCGGCGCCACAGCGACTTTGGCAAGCAACGGCTTTGGGGTTCGTTCAGTTTCGCGCTCGTCTCCATTATCTGCGGCGCGCTCTGGGGCCGGCTGGGCTATAACTGGATGTTTATCACCGGCGGGCTGCTCTCTCTCCCGGTCTTGCTCCTCGCCTTGACATTGGAGGAAATCCCCCCGCCAGAAACTACGGAGCAGGCCCCCCCCTCACTGCTGCGAGCCTGGCAAGATAAAGGGTTGATCGCGCTCCTGGTCGCTACCTTTTTGATCGGCATCGCCGAAAGCCTCTACATCAACTTCACTGGAGTTTACATGGACAGCTTGGAAGGCGGCAAATTGCTGGTCGGAGCCATCGGCGGCTTAGGGGCGCTGGTCGAAATGCCGCTCATGCACTACAACGGTGCCATCACTCGGAAGTTAGGCCCCCGACGGATCATTATCTTGGGCTACCTTATAGAAGCCCTCGCCCTCTTCGCCTACGCGCTGCTCCGAAATCCCTGGCTACTGCTCCTGTTCTCCACCCTCAAAGGAGTCGGATTTGGACTCTATTACGTTGCCACCGTGCGGCTCGCCGATACACGCGCACCGGGGAACTGGTCGGCCACCCTTCAATCACTGGTAACGGCTGCCTGGTGGGGGCTCGCCCCGCTCATCACCATGCCGTTGGGCGGCTGGCTGGCAGATCGGTGGGGGTTGCCGGCGATTTTCGCCGCCGGTGGAGTCGCCGCCCTCTTGGGCCTGTTGCTTCTCAGCATCGCCGATCTGAGTGGTAAATTTGCTGAAACTCCACTGCTAACATCATGAACACTTCTCCGCCCCAATATGCCCAGGTGTTGATATTCCTGCCGGTACATTCCAAAGAGACGCCTTTTTTTGATTATGAAATACCAGCTCGGCTGCAATACCAAATCCAACCGGGCATGTTGGTCGCGGTACCGTTCCGCGAACAGCTGTTACCTGCTCTAGTAATCACGTTGGCAGCGGTACCTTCTGTGCCACGGACCCGCCCCATCCAGGAGTTGTTGCAGCCGGAACCGGTCTTGCGCCCCGAGCTGCTCGCTCTGGCGCGCTGGATGGCACGAGAAACCCTCGCCCCGCTGCATGAATGCGTCAAATTGATGCTGCCGCCCGGCATGAAACCCGAATCGTTGGCAACCAGCGCCCCGCCCAAGTCGAAAACCGTGCGCTTGGCCGCGCTCGCGCTGCCGCGTACCGCCTGGGATGAGAAACTAACCGGTTTGCAGCGGCTAGACCTATACCGTGTCATTCTCACGTTTTTGGAGCAGGAAGCGGAGCCGGTGGAAGTCAGCGTGATCTATGCCACCACAGGTTCTCAAAATCGCCACCTCAAGATGTTGGCGCGGCGCGGGCTGCTTACCTTCCAACAGCAGAAGAAACTCCGCGATCCGCTATCCGAGGCGTATTACACGCCAGAGGCCACCCCAGACCTCATCCCCGACCAGCAAGCAGTGTGGGACGAAGTAGCCGCGCTCTTAACCTCCGTCACCACCGCCCAGCCACCGCCGCCGGTACTGCTCCTCGGCGTGACCGGTTCCGGCAAAACGGAAATCTATTTGCGCGCCACGGAGCAGGTACTTTCCCAGGGGAGACAGGCCTTGATGTTGGTGCCGGAGATCAGTCTGACGCCGCAGACGGTGCGCCGTTTTATGGTGCGCTTCCCCGGCAAAGTGGGTCTCTGGCATAGCGGCATGACCGTGGGAGAGCGTTTCGATACCTGGCAGCGGATACGTGAGGGCGAGCTCACGGTGGTGGTGGGAGCGCGTTCCGCGCTTTTCGCGCCCTTCCCACAGCTGGGCCTGATTGTGATGGATGAGGAGGAGGAGAGCAGCTACAAATCCCTACGCCGCCCCTACTACCATACCCGCGAGACGGCGGAGGAGTTGGCCCGGCAAACCGGCGCACTCCTGATCATGGGAAGCGCCACCCCCTCGCTGGAAGCGCACGCCCGCGCTTTGCAAGGGCGCTACCGATTGCTCCAGCTGCCCCGGCGTATATTGAGCCAGCGGCAGCAACTGGAGAGTTGGCAGGAGCAGCTGCACCTTTCCGCAAGCCACTACCACGCGCTGCCGCCCATCCAAATCGTGGATCTGCGCGCGGAGTTGAAGACGGGGAATCGTTCCATCTTCAGCCGTCCCTTGCAGCAGGCAGTTGACCGGGCACTAGCTCAAAAGGAGCAGATAATCCTCTTTCTCAACCGACGCGGCACCTCCACGCACATCTTCTGCCGCGATTGTGGCTGGGTGGCGCAGTGCCCGCGCTGCGAGATACCGCTCACCCATCATCGCTCTCTGGGGAGTCTCTGCTGTCACCGCTGCAACCACCGCGAACCGATGGTCAGCCACTGCCCGCAGTGCGGTTCGCAGTGGGTGCGCGCCTTTGGACTGGGCACCGAGGGGTTAGTGGAGCGTGCGGGGAAACGTTGGCCGGACGCTAAACTTATGCGTTGGGATCACGATGTGGCGCGCAATCATAAGGCGCATCGCTCCTTGATGGCACAGTTCGCTGCCGGCAAAGCCGACATCTTGATAGGCACGCAGATGATCGCGCGGGGCCTTGACCTCCCTGCCGTGACGGTGGTGGGCGTCATCTCGGCGGATGTGGGGTTACACCTGCCAGATTTCCGCGCCGCCGAGCGCACCTTCCAACTGTTGATGCAGGTCGCCGGGCGGGCAGGACGCGGCATCAAGGGCGGCCAGGCCATCTTGCAAACCTATCACCCCGATAACTACGCCATCCAGTACGCGGCGGCGCACGATTACGCGGGCTTTGTCCAACACGAGAGCGAGTTCCGCCGCCGCGCGGGCTACCCGCCCACGATCCGCTTGGCGCGGCTGCTCACGCGGGACCGCGATCCACACCAGGCGCAGGCGCAAGCTGAGGCGCTGGCTGCCCGGCTCAAGGTGGCTCTGCAAATGGCCGGATTGCCGTCCAGCGATCTGATCGGGCCCGCGCCGGCGTTCTTCGCCCGTGTGCGCGGCTACACGCGCTGGCATCTCATCCTCCGCCACGTTGATCCGGCTGCCTTCTTGCGTAGAATCACCATCCCGCCAGGCTGGCGCGTCGATATTGATCCGGTAAATATGTTGTGAAGTAATATACTGGTAATTTTATTTCCATTTGATATAATTTCTGCATGCAGTAGCTTCAATCTGAAGCCGGGGTTGGAAAACTGTTATGATGTCACCATCAAAGATAAATTGCCAGACCGTCGATGAATTCATCGACGGTCTTTCCACGCTAAACTTGCCCACTCACTACAGGTACCAATTGTAGGTCTCTTTAAATGATCTCACTGCAACAGACCATATCACTAGGAGTGCTATAAAATGTCTTTGGACCTTAAATTATTATGGCCTTCGCCATGACCACCTGTATCGAGAGTGGCTTTGCGGCCATTGCTGCCTACATCGCCGCGCGGTTACGCACCTTGATGGCGGAGCGCGCCAGGGAGCTGGGCTAGCGCGGCGGCGCTGGGGTAATCCCGGTAGTGTAGTTCAAGTACCGCCGGCTCTGAAAAACGTAGGAGAAGACCTGGCGCTGCCTCAAGAGGCGGGCCAGGTCTTGCTCTGGGATGGCCGTGATGGGGATGATTTGCCTCTCTCCGGAGAGTTGGCGTGGCGCTTCAAACGGGGCGAGTTGTGAGAGGCGCACTTGCCAGCCCGTCTGCGTGCAGATAAAGCGCAAGAGCCGGTAAATGTATGCCCGGATATCTGCGTCTTTTGCGGGTTGGCATTGGTAGCCAGAGAGTTTCCGCCGCCGAGAAGCGACCTGCCCACTCCCCTGCCTGAATCCGGCGGGGGCCATTACCTCTTGTTGGAAACGCTCCATCTGTTCCTCAAAATCCTGGGTATCAATGCGCTGGAAGCTCGCTTGCAATGATTGGAGCGGGATTTGAGTGTAGAGCCAGCGCTTCACGTTCCACCGGAAGCCATGGCCTTTTACCCACCGAGGTTGGTTCTGACCGCGTTGCCGGTTTTTGTGCCAGGTCTCCGCTTGCCCGTTGATGTAAGAGGAATCCGCCAGCCAGATGAGCAGTTCGGCGTGGGGAAGTTCTGGTATCTCCAGGCGGTAGAGCCAGAGCAGAAAATGGATGGTACCCAACGGATACTTCTGGGTGAAATCCTGCTGCACTGATCTGCCAACCAGCTCATTGAGGTTACAACTACGAGCCAGACCGGGCAACTGATCCTCCGGCGAGAGACGCAGGATATGATGACCTAGCGAGCGACAGGCGGGATGGTAGATGTCCAGGTCGAGCCAGATAGCGTGGAGTACCTCATCCCAGCTCGCGGCGCTGTAGAGCACCGTCTCGTAGCCCCGGTAGATACCGATCAAGCGCGCGTGAGGATGTGTGTGGAGGTAGAGCGCGGTAGCCAGCGCGGCATCCAGATCGTCCCCCATCACCACGCCCACCGCGTCAGCACTGGGACGTAACCAGGGGTATTGCGTCAGAATCCGTTGGCGATTTAACATCAGCACTCCTCTGAAAATGAGTCTAAAGCCGAAAGTCAAAAGTTTGCTGCAAGACAAAGGTGTTGGCGTTAGTGAAGCATTTTCACTATTGTGGGTGTGGCATCCCATAGGGGGACTCTTGAGAAAAGATAATCTACCGCGAAGACGCTAAGACGCTGAAATGCTCGCTAGGGCCGGTGTCCTCACCGTACCCGTGCCTCG
The DNA here is from genome assembly GCA_034717835.1 of Chloroflexota bacterium. Taxonomy (GTDB): domain Bacteria; phylum Chloroflexota; class Anaerolineae; order B4-G1; family SLSP01; genus G713. Next base: position 34,101 of record JAYELZ010000159.1, on the reverse strand, counting down.
TCGTCCGTGTACTCTACTTATTTTTTAGCGGCGCGTCCACGGCGATCTTCTCAAAGGTGACGATCAGTTGCTGGGGCCGGATGTTGAGCGGTTCAGCTAATCGCTCCCGGGCCAGGGTCACATATTCCGCGATGATATCGTAGCCCGCGAACTGCCGTCCCAACGCTTTGGCGACCTTCGTGGTTTGCCCAGACCCCACAAAAGGATCAAGCACCAGTTCGCCGGGATAGGAGTAGAGGCTGATCAAACGGTACGGAATTTCTTCTGGATAAGGACAGGGATGGTTCAAGATCGCGGGGGGCACTGGCGCGATATGCCAGATACTGTTTGCCACATCCATTGTGAAGAGCCGGTTGATCGGGTAAGCCGCCGGTTCCTTCTCCTCCCGCGTGCGCTTTGCATAGATTTTGGGGCCGGGCTTGTGAAAGAGTAAGATATACTCATTCATGATGTTGGGGTAGTAGTAGCCGGGATAGGGATGTTGGATGGCGACGCCGGCGCGCTTTACCCCGGCCGTGCATTTGTGCCAGATAATATCCTGATGGAACTCCCACCCGCTGCGCGTCAGCCGCGCGGTGATATCGAAGGGCGCCGGATAGAGCGCGCCCTCAAAGAGCACCGTCCCGATGACGATGGCGCAGAGTCCGCCTGGTTTGGTGACACGGAGCACTTCCGCGAAAACGCGCTCTATCCAAGCTAGATACTCTTCATATTCGACGTAACCTTCCGCGTAGGCGCGGGTGCGGTAACGGCGGGAGCTATCGGCGGCGTGAATATCGTAGTCAATGGCGTTCCAGTAGGGAGGCGAGGTAACGGTCAGCGCAACGCTGCCATCGGCTAACTCGTCCATAGATTCGGAGGATTTTTGATAAATTTGATTGATTGGCATAACCTTCAAACTCGATTCTCCTGGAAAAGCCAGGAATTTCATGGTTAAAGCTAGGATACTACAAAGCGGCCTGGCGGCTACCGTTGTGAAGTCGCCCTACGGTGACTAGCGCGCTTTGTTATCTCACGAAGCGCGCCTAATTCTCGCTCACTCGCATACTTGCTTTCTCGTTTGTTTGCCATGCCACGTGGAGATTTTAATCCGCCATGTTCTGAGTACGGAGAGTTGCTCTGGCGGGATTTCCCACTCCCGGCCAGAATAGTGGCGCATAATGGTATTTAGCGCGGCCAACATCTTCTCTGGAGCTGTGATTTCCTCTGCTGCGCCAAAACAGATCACGCTTTGGAAGGCTGCGGACCAACTGCACGGCGAGGTCGCGTGAGGAATTATCTGCACCTGGCGCTCGAACTCGACACAGACTTGGGCATTGGCTGCCAGGTACTCAAGTTTTTGGCCCACGAGGGCGGTGTGGAAGTAGATATTTTGGCCATCGTAGCCAAATGAGATGGGGATGACGTAGGGGCGGTTGTCTTTTGACAGTCCCAATCGGCAGACGTCACAACTGTTGATGATTGCGTCGATTTGAGCTTGGTTCACAATTTCCTTCTCTTTACGTCTCATGATAACTCTCCATTGCTATCCACGGATTACACATATTTCTTACTTCGCATAACCGACTTAGTGCAGTGAAGTCGGATTTTCTCTGTATAATATCGGTTACCGGATGGAAGTTTATCTTTTAGTGCGTGTAATGTCAAATTAGCCAGGAGGGTGAGTGCTATGGTTGTCGAGAAAGTTCAATTGGGAGCTACGGACGTCTGGGTATCGCCATTGGGGATTGGAACTTGGCAATGGGGCGACCGTTGGATGTGGGGCTACGGCAAAGATTACGGCGTGGATGATGTGCGCGCGGCGTTCGAGGCGGCGGTGGAATCCGGCGTGACGTTCGTGGATACGGCTGAGGTTTACGGTCTGGGTCGCTCCGAAAAATTACTGGGGAGTTTTATAGCGAGCAGTAAAGCGCAAGTGTGCGTCGCTACTAAATTCTTCCCCTTCCCCTGGCGGGTGACTAAAGGCCAATTAGTAAATGCCTTGCGCCAGAGCCTCAAACGGCTGGGTTTGCAGCAAGTGGATCTCTACCAGCTGCACTTCCCTAGATCGGCACGGGCCATCGAGACGTGGGGTGAGGCGTTGGCCGAGGTCGTAGAGGCCGGCTTGACGCGCGCAGTGGGCGTCTCTAACTACAATGCGGAGCAAACTGGACGTATCTACAACGTGCTAGCTGCGCGTGGCATTCCGTTGGCGACCAACCAGATCCATTATAGCTTGTTGCAGCACGAGCCAGAGCATAAGGGGGTGTTACAAACTTGTCGCGACCTCGGCGTGACGATAATCGCCTACAGCCCCTTAGCCAAAGGACTGCTCACGGGAAAGTACACGCCGCAGAATCTCCCGGCGGGACTGCGGCGGCGTATGTATGACGTGGAACGCTTGGCGGAGATTCAACCGCTTATTGCGTTGATGCAGGAGATTGGGGGAGCATACGGGGATAAAACTCCGGCGCAGGTGGCGTTAAATTGGTTGCTCTGCAAAGGCACGTTGCCTATTCCTGGGGCTAAAAATGCGCGGCACGTGCGCTCTAACGCTGGCGCGCTCGGTTGGCGGATGACGTCCGCTGAGGTGGCAGCATTAGATGAAGCGAGCGAAGAGGCGAGTAAGCGAAAAGGCGAGTGAGCGAGGATGCGAGAAGAGCGGTTGTGCCACGGAGGAGCAACAGAACTCCGTGGCACGTTTATTTTAGGAATGTGGGTTGAAGTCTAAGAGCTCTTCTGCGCGATAGACTGTCAAGGGGTGGGCGATGCCCTTGAATTTTTGATTAGGGATGGCTGTGGCATGGAGTTTAGCGGCGGCTAATTGGTAGGTGGCGGGAGAGATCAGCACTTCGCCGGGTTTAGCGGAGGCACAGATGCGTGCGCCTAAGTTGGCGGCGCAACCGATAACAGTGTAATCGGTGCGGTGCTCGTAACCGATTTCCCCGACCAGGAGCTCCCCAGTGGCGATGCCGACGCCAATGCCCAGCGCCTCAACGCCACGCGGTTGCCAATGTTGCGCCAATTTGAGATACTCTCTTTGCATGGCTAACCCTACACGGATCGCGCGGAGGGCGTGATCCGGTTGTGGCAATGGAGCGCCGAAGAGAGCCATCACCTCATCACCGATAAATTTATCCAGGGTCCCTCGGTGGGATAGGATGATTTCACTCATCCGGCGCAGGTAATCGTTGAGATAGATAACCAGCAATTCCGGCGCCACCTGCTCGGCAAGTTGCGTGGAACCACGCAAATCTACGTAGAGCACCGTCAGCAGTTGCCGTTCGCAGTGCAGAGGGTCGTCGTGAGGTTGAGCTAGCAATTGCGCTAACACGTGCTGATCCACCGAGCGTCCTAGCACTTGCCGCAGGCGACGCTGCTCCAGACTTTCCAAGATGGCTGTGTCCATTTGGCTGACAATAGCTCTGAGCAGTCGCTTGTCCGTGGCATTGAAGTTTCCCTTGCCTCGGCCATGCACGGCGCCAAAAACCCCGATGATCTCTTGGCGTAAAATCAACGGGACGCACATGGCGGAGCAATGCGTCTCTGCCGTTTCTGGTATATCCAGCAAGCGTGCCTCCTGGATGGCTTGGTTCGCCAACTGGTAGAAAAGCTGGTAGTGGGCGGGGTCGTCCAGTAGCTCGCCGTGAGTGTGGGCGCGCATCTCCAACTGCTCGCCAGCTTGATCGTAGAGCATCACGAAGCCCATCTCGGCACTCACGCTGGCGCAGAGATCTTGTACTACCACGTTCAGCATCTTATTGAAGGGTAGATTCTGATCGCGGATGTGGTCGAAATGATAGATGGTTTCCAGTTCCTTATTCCGTTGCGCTAATTCATGGTGTCGATAGGCTTGGATGATAGCTGAATCAATATGGCTTTCGGCGATGGTCAGTAGTTGTACCTCCTCCGTGGTGAAGGCGGTGTGGTGGCGCGCCAGCAGCAGAATGCCTAGCGGTCTGGTTTGCATGGCAATGGAGATCACCGCCGCTTGTAGTTGTGCCAGTTTGAGGGTCTCACCTGGCAGCTCAGTGAAGAGTTCCGTGGCGGGCAAACGGAGGACTCCTTCGCTACGCAGCAACTCCTTCAAATGGTCTCGCTTCACGGCCCAGCTGAATCGACGCCAAGTGTGGGGATGCTCGTGGAAAACTCGTAATTCCAGCTGCCCTGTTTCTGGGTTGAGGAGATAGAGCCAGGCGAATTCTGCTGGGCACGCAGTCATCACCACTTCCACGATCCCGGAGAACATAGCGGGAGGGCCAGGTGCGGTATCGCGGATATCATCAATCGCCGCTACAATTTCCAATTCTTGCCGCATAAGTTCTGCTGATAGGTTGTTCATTAGGCACCTTACCTTTCCATAATCACATCCTTCAGTTTAGCATAAGATGAGAGGGGAACAAGTAAAATGGGAGACCGTAGACAGTAGACAGGGGGATGGGACAGCGGTTATTCTTTAGAATTAATTTTGACAGAATTAACTTACGAATGGAGAACACTTGCTGAACCTTCATTCTCTCGGTACAATGTGCTCTCTTGTTACCCAGGAGTCCCCGTATGGGAGATGCCACACCCACGAGCATGGAAATGCTTCACTAACGCCAACACCGTTGTCTTGAAGCAGACTTTAGACTTTTGACTTGCGACTTTTGACTTATTTTCAGAGGAGGTATTTTTGAATATGACAACAGCTAAAGTTGCCGCCGTGGTTTTGGCCGCCGGCGGTTCGACACGTTTTGGAGAGGCCAAGCAGTTATTAGACTGGAACGGGCGTCCGCTGGTCGCCCATATCGTTGATCTAGCCTGGAGCGCGGGGCTGACGCCTGTCACCGTGGTGGTAGGCGCGGAAGCCGAGCGCGTCATCTCGGCGTTGGAGGGGCGTCCCTGCCAGATTTTACGCAATTACCGCTGGCCAGAGGGGCTGAGCAGCAGTTTGAGTGTGGGGTTGGCGGCCTTGCCGACCTCCATTGAAGCCGCTGTCTTTCTCCCCGTGGATCAACCTTGCCTCACGCCGCAATTTTTGCAAGCGTTGGTGGAGCGTTGGCACAGCGGCGATGCTGATATCATCATACCCACTTACCGGGGACAGCGCAGCGGCCCGGTGCTCTTTGCGCGCGCACTCTTCCCAGAGCTGGCGCAACTTTCCGGGGATGTGGGGGGCCGCGCGCTCTTTGACGCCTACGCCGAGCGCCTCGCCACGCTGCCGGTGACAGATCCGCGTCTGTTGGCGGACGTGGACACGCCGGAAGCTTACGCCAATCTACGTGCGCAGACCGCGCAACGTGACCCGGTGGAGATGTTGCGGACGATTCGCGCCATCATCTGCGATATGGACGGCGTGCTCTGGCGCGGGAAACAAGTGCTCCCCGGATTCCGAGAGTTCTTTGAACTGCTCCAAAAACACGACTTACGTTACACCCTGGTGACTAACAACGCCAGCCGCACCCCGGAGCAATACGTGGAGAAATTAGCCCTTCTAGGAGTAACGACGAGCGTAGAATGTGTGCTTAGCGCCGCGCTGGCGGCCGCCGACTATCTGGCGGAGAATGCCGCGCCGGGCGCGCTCGTCTATCCCGTGGGCGGCGAGGGAGTCCACGCGGCTCTGCGCGCGCGGGGTTTCCAGCTCTCCACCGGCGACGCGGCGGATTACGTCGTCGTTGGCTGGAGCCCCAAGACTACCTGGTATGAGATGGCGGCAGCCACCTTGCTCATTCGTCAGGGTGTCCCCTTCATCGGCACGAATCCCGACCGGACCTTCCCCAGCGAGCGGGGATTAGTGCCCGGCGCCGGCTCGCAGTTAGCCCTCCTGGAGGCCGCCACCGATGTCCAGCCGCTGGTGGTGGGCAAGCCGGAACCGATACTCTACCAGCAAGCGTTAGCGCGGATGGACGCCAGTCCCGCAGAGACCTTGGTGATCGGCGACCGTCTAGATACCGATATTTTGGGCGGCCTGCGTCAAGGCCTCCACACCGCGTTACTGCTCTCCGGCATCCAGCGGCGGGAGGATCTGGTGCAATCACCCATTCACCCAGAGCTGGTCTTTGATGACCTGGCCGAGTTAGTGGAGGTCTGGGAGAGCGGGGATTAGGGATGCGGGAGTAGTTATTGGGTGTATTGCAAGTCAGGGGAGGTAGGGTAGACTGTAATCAGTTTCCGGATGCAGGTGTAATTCCAGCTACTGTGATATAGAATCATGGAAGCGAAACCGATGAAACGTCACACTTTGCGGGTTATGGGTATATTCTCTTTGCAGATTATTGGTTTGTTTCTCCTGGGGCGGTTACTTGTGCCGGGGGCATCTATGACAAACGCGCAAAGTAATGTTACCCTGGAGGAGATTGATCTGGGGATAACGCAAACGTTGAAAGGCTGGTACGATGATCAATTGACTCACACTGGCTCCATCACCTATTTTGGCGCATATATTACCCTGCCGGTAGCGGACACGCTCTATATTGGTCTTGGTTCTGCCCGTCCAGCGGAGAACAGCGGCGACGGGGCCTATTTTGCCAAACTCATCACTAATACAAGCCCGAGTCTGACCGGTATTGCTGAACCAAACGAACAGGGCTTCCATGAGATGATTTACGATGGTTCGTTGATTCATATCGCTGGTACGGATCCTATGTCTCCAGATGATTGGTCTGCAGGCAATCACTACACCTACTCGCCTGGCGGCACTTCCATCACCAAATACAGGGACGCTACGAATGGCTTGACAAACGTTATCCACACCTGGGGCTTGTGGAAATCCGGTTTGACTTTGTATGCAGCCGTGAGCTCTTACACGGGGACTCCTATAACATACACGGGCCAGATTTTTACCAGCACAAACAATGGTTTAACCTGGGCGAAGAAGAGCGATCTCGGTGGCTACCGAGCTTATGACATCATTGGTTTCGATGACGACCTGTACGCTATTTACAACGATAAATATACAGGTGTGCTCACCATGACCAAAAGCACGGATGGCGGCGCTACCTGGAGCGACATCATAACAGATAGTGTGCGCCGCGTTCATATAGTTGGATTCAACAGCCAACTCATCGCAGTCAGTTTTGACCGGGAGTATCTCTACACCATTAACATAAGCGACACCGTGACCACTTACACTTTGCCCACGGGCTACTTGGTCGGCGCAACCTATAGCGACAAACCGGCCTATACGGACTACAACGTAATGGCCGTAGCGAAGGGCTACCTGTACCTCATCGCCGAAAAGCAATCGCCTAAGGAACAGGCCATCATCCGCACCTCAAATTTGAGCAGTTGGGAACGCATGGTACATACGGATACATTGATGATTTCTCTCTCCTACTGGGCGAATGAAGATTGGCTGGTCGTTGCCACGCCAGGAACAGATGCGAAGTTGTTGAAAGTGGATTTGAGTGGATCACCGACGGCCATCACTTTACGCTCACTTCAAGCGCGGACGCCGACATTCGCATGGCTCCCGGCAAGCCTGGTGTGTTTAGCGTTGATATACATTGGGTTGAGTCAGAGCATTCCAGGCAGGAAATTTATGCGACGACTGCCGATCGATGAAATTGCAGCTACCGAACTGGCGAAAACAGTTCTTGTGGAACCACCTTAAATCGGGTACTTGACGATCTCTAACGCGCTACAATGGCGACTTCAATACAGACGAGCAATCGAGCAAGCCGGAGAGATAGCCGGAATCTTCCGAGTGCGGTAGACGCTATGCATAAAAAAGGACGCAACCGCACAAAAGAAAGGGGAGACTTTCAAACGCCTGGCGGGTTTTCGGATAAAATTTGCCACCTTCTTTTTGAGAGAGGAGTCAGACCTCTCTCGATTCTTGAACCCATACTCGTTGTTGGTAATCCCCCTTGGGTCACCAATGCGGAACTGATGAGGTTGGAAAGCGACAATTTGCCCCAGAAGACCAATTTGTGGAATTTCTCAGGTCTTGACTCCATAATAGGTAAAAGTAATTTTGATATCTCGGAGTGGATGTTGATCCATATCCTGGAACGGATTGCGGGGCGTGACGTGGTGTTAGCGATGCTCTGTAAAACCAGCGTCGCCCGCAAGGTGCTACGTTATGCTTGGGAGAAAGAGATCGGATTGGAGAGTTCGTCTTTATATTTGTTTGATGCCGGCGAAATTTTCGGAGTTTCCGTGGATGCTTGCTTGCTCGTCTGTAAGACTTCGCGCCCGGCAAGGTGCATGCTGGGGAAAATCGCGGCTACGCTGGCGTTCCAGTATGATATCCAATGGGAGCAATGCAACTTTTGCCCTTAGGCAACCCTAATAAAATGTAAATCTGTTAGCATTTCAGTTAAGTCGTCTACAAACTGCTGGAAAGCGGGCACTCCATCCAATTGCTCCAAGCTAATGTGCCGGGCTAGCGGTTCGTAATACTGCCCTAGAGAGGCCTTCCTACGCCGTCGCTGGGTAAATACCTGGTTCAGCAACATTTTCAACTCATGTTTAGGATTCTGAATCGACTCAACCTGCTGCGGATGGGCAGGAAATCCCATATCTGCACCGCGCATATTGGTGCCAACCACTTCCTGAAAGGCTGCAACATCGGCCATTATCCAGGATTCCATCATACGGATAGGGATAATGGGCAAGAGATCACGGCAGACATGATTGTCGCTGGCTTGCACCAGTTGTTGACCGGGCAGAAAGCGCTGCTGTCGTGCGTTCTTGGCCGTTGGTGCATCGGCGTCGGCGTGAACGACGAGGGCGTGAAAACCGCAGGCTTGTCTGGCAACAGAGAGAATGCTCTCTGCATGGTTACTCGCGGCTCCATCAGCCTTCAACGAGGTGATTCCCATAACTTCAACTGAGGCCAGAGCATGTCGACGTAAAAGCCTGTCTGCCGTGCGCTGGATGATGACCGGCAGAAAACGTTCGTCCGTTCGCCCTTCGGCGTAGAGAGCCAGGATAAGTTGTTTCATACAGCACCCTCTCCAATCAACCGTCTCTCCGCAGCCTTCCAGTCGGCGCTGTGCATATATTTCTTGACCTGCTGGTGGGTGAAAAAGGGTTCCTGTGGGTCGGGCAATAACTCCATGCGCACCGGAACGATCCGGGTGACCCGCGTTGCAGTGCCGCCGTCCGCCGGATCTATGCGGGTTGGCATGTAGGCAAACAACAACTCTGTATCATTTAACTGGGCCATGAAAAGTGGCGAGTGGGTGTTGACCAGCAATTGTCGCAAGGGCCATCCAATCTCAGTTTCATCTTCAAAATCCGTGGTCAGATTGCGCAACAATTCAACCATCTGTGTCACCCGGAAGGGATGCACGCCATTCTCCGGTTCCTCGAAACAGAGCAGCCCCTTATACTCAGGATCGTTTGCCAGAGTAATTAAGGCCAATAGCCGTAACGTTCCATCGGATAGCGTGCGTGATGAAAAGCGACGTCCATCTTGGATGTTAGCATAGATAAGGTAGAGTTCTCTGGTTTTATCCTCTTCAATCTCGACATTCAAAAAGCCCGGCACCAGATTGGATAAATCCCGCGAAATGTCGTTCAGAATGTATTCCTCCTCCTCGCGTTTGATACGGGCCAGCGTCCGTGCCAGATTGTCACCGTTTGCCGATAGTGTCGCTGGACCTCGAATGGAATCGGGTTGACGCAACACTTCGGGATTCAATTGCAGAAACCGCCACCGGCGCATCTCCTCGCGGGCAGCGAAAACGTGAGGATACTCAATGGTATTCACGCTGCCCAATACCGTTCGTTCCATCGGCCCGGCCGGTATTTGTCTCTTGCGCCCTCCTCGGCCATCTTGATGTAAGGCAATCGTTATCTCTTCTCCTTCTTCCGTAGGAATAGGAGAGATGAAAGGAGTGCCTCGACGACTATTGTGAATGAATTTGCTGCGTCTTGCCTCTGGATGTCGTTTGCGCCACTGGTCCTCGCCGACCAGGATGCGTTTCAACGATTCGTACCCGACTCGTAACCGTTCCTGTCCCTTCTCGTCGTATTCACGACATAAGGCCAGTTCGTAACGCAGGCGTGTATCTTGCAAATCTTCACTGCGGCCCCATTCGTCTCTGACACGAGACTCGATGAGCAATTCTACAGCGAAGCGCATTTCATCAACTGGTTGTCCTCCCGGTTGTAGAGAAAAGAGTTCCTCGGCCTCGCCTCGGCTGGCCTGGAAGGCCGTCCATAGGTCATTTTCAGTCAGACGGGCCAACAACTGCATAGCATCAAAGAGATTGGATTTCCCAACACCGTTGGGGCCGATAATTACCTGGAAGGTTTCCAAATCCAGCGTAAAATCACGGAAGGCTTTAAACCCATCAATTTCAATTCGCGTGAGCATAGTCTACCTCCACGCACCTGTTTGTATCATTTCTAAATATATCCACCATCTTGACCACAATCTCAACTTCTGCCTCATCAAGCGTACATTGCAATTCCAACCCGTTCGGTTAGGACGCCGAGGCACGCTGCTAAACGCTGATTTTCTATTTTATCTGCGAAAATCTGCGTCCGCTCTTGAATTTTGCAGGGTGGCTGAGTAGATACCTTTTTACTATTAACTTACAGAATCCTGCTAATCAACTCCCAGAGTTGAATTCACGGAAGGCTAAGAACCTTTGATTTGTAAGAATTATAGAGATAAAACCCGAACCTGTCAACATGGGGGGGGGCAATTTATATGCTCTCTGATGGACTTCTATCCTCTTTATGGTAGAGTTGCCCTTTGGAAGTTGATTTAGCAAGTGAAGAAGGTATCAAAATGAAAATTGTTGTTACGGGGTCAATAGCGTATGATTATCTGATGTCTTTTCCCGGCGATTTTTTGGAGCATGTGAAGCCCGATAAATTGCAGAGGCTAAGTTTAAGTTTCTTGGTGGATGAGATGCAGAAACAACGCGGGGGCTGCGCGGCTAATATCGCGTTCACCCTGGCGCTGTTGGGAGAACGGCCGTTGTTGATGGGTACGGTGGGACAAGATTTTGCCGCCTATCGCAGCTGGCTGGAAGAGCATGGCGTGGACACCTCCGCCACGGTGAAGATTCCTGAGCTTTTCACCGCCTCCTTCTTTGCCACCACCGACCAACATCAAAGTCAGATTGCCAGTTTCTACACCGGCGCGATGGCCCGCGCCCGCGACCTCTCTTTCCATGAATTGGCCTCACCGGTGGATTGGGCCATTATCTCCCCCAATGACCCCGCCGCCATGGTGAAGTATCCGCGCGAGTGCCGCGAGTTGGGCATCGCCTATATTTACGATCCCAGCCAGCAGATTGTACGTTCCACGCCGGAGGAGCTGCGTCAGGGCTTAACCGGGGCGGATATTCTGATTCTGAACGATTATGAGTTTGAGCTACTCAAGGAGCGCGTCGCCATGACCGCCGAGGAGCTGCGCACTGCTGTGAAGCAGGCTGTGATCGTCACGCAAGGAGAAGCGGGCGCGCTTATCTGGGCTGAGGAACAGATTCAGATACCGGCGGTTACGCCGGAGCAGATCTTGGATCCCACCGGGGTAGGCGACGCTTTCCGCGCGGGGTTGCTCAAAGGGCTGGCTCTGGGCGTGGATTGGGCGACAGCCGGCCGCATCGGTAGTCTGGCTGCCACCTACGTTTTGGAGACGCGGGGCCCGCAAGCGCACGCTTATACGTTAAGTGAATTTGTGGCGCGTTATGTAAGCGTCTTCGGTCAGGATGAGTTTAGCGTTGCAGCCATTAGCGGTTAGTAATTGCGATACTCATTTGGCTGCAACTTTCGACTTTTGACTTTCGACTTTAATCTTACCCCCAAGGAGTTAGTAAAATCATGGAATATCATGTCAAGGATTTAGAATTAGCCCCCTCCGGCCGTTTGCGCATGGAATGGGCGGCCCGCGAAATGCCGGTTTTGCAACAGATCCGCGAGCGCTTTGAGGCGGAAAAGCCATTCCAGGGCGTGCGGATGTCCGCGTGCCTCCACGTGACCACCGAGACTGGCAACTTAGCGCGCACGCTGCAAGCCGGTGGCGCGGATCTTGTATTGGTTGCCAGCAATCCGTTGAGCACGCAGGACGATGTCGCAGCGGCACTGGTAGCTTACAGCGAGATTCCCGTCTACGCCATCAAGGGCGAGGATAACGAGACTTACTACGAACATCTCCACGCGGCTCTGGATCACCAACCGCACTTCACGATGGATGATGGGGCAGATTTGGTGAGCACGCTGCACACCAAGCGGCGTGAAGTGTTGGGTAACGTTATCGGCGGCACCGAGGAGACCACCACCGGCGTCATCCGCCTGCGCGCGATGGCGCACGATGGCGCGCTGGAATATCCTATCGTGGCGGTGAACGACGCGATGACTAAGCATCTCTTCGATAACCGCTACGGTACCGGCCAATCAACCATGGATGGCGTCATTCGCGCCACTAACGTGTTGATTGCGGGCAAAACTTTGGTCGTGGGCGGCTATGGCTGGTGCAGTCGCGGGATCGCTATGCGCGCCGCTGGTTTGGGCGCCAATGTAGTTGTCACCGAGGTAGCTCCGCTCAAAGCGCTAGAGGCGGTCATGGATGGTTTCCGCGTGATGCCGATGCTGGAGGCCGCTCCGATTGGGGATATTTTCATCACCTCCACCGGCGATATCAACGTGCTGGATGCCCGACACTTTGAAGTTATGAAGGGTGGTGCGATTATTGCTAACTCCGGGCACTTCAACGTGGAACTCAATTTGGAGGCTCTGGCGGAGATGGCCGTGGCTGCGCCGCGCAGTGTAAGACCCTTTGTCAAGGAGTACCGTCTGCCCGATGGCCGTCTGATTAACGTGTTAGCGGATGGTCGCCTGGTGAACCTGGGCGCGGCTGAAGGCCATCCCAGCGCGGTAATGGATATGTCCTTTGCTAACCAGGCGCTGAGCGCAGAGTATCTGCTCCAGCACGTGGACGAAATGGAAGCGCGGGTCTATGCCGTGCCTGAAGCGATTGACCAGGGTATTGCCCGGCTCAAATTGGCTGCGATGGGTGTGGATGTGGATGTGTTGACGGCGGAACAGGAGAAATATCTGAACTCTTGGACGTCCGGCACGTAATCGCAAAAGAGTAACTTGCCACAGATAACATGAAGCCCCAGGAAATTTTGGATTTCCTGGGGCTTTTTAGTGACCCGCACAGGATTCGAACCTGCAACCAAGGGTTTAAGAGACCCCTGCTCTGCCAAATTGAGCTAGCGGGCCAGAGAAGAATTTGTGCTCAACACGTGGTAATATAGCATATTCTGGGGGATTGACAAGTATGAAGGTGCCATCGGCTCTGATATTTTGCTAGTGTGCCAGAATTATCATAATTGTTTAATCCTCATACCAAATTATTTGGTATGAGGTATTCTATCGGTCGTTGAAATTCTTGGTTTTCCCGACATCTCTGAGTAGGCGATAGAATGGGATTTGCCAGTCTGCTAATTAATGTTACCAGTAAAAGGAGCGTGATTGATGACCAAAACAAATCCAACCTCTCTCAGAATGACTTTACTCTGGCTCTTACTTATCCTCTCGTTGCTCCTCAACAGTATGGTGCTCTATGCCTTCTACTATGCCCGCGTACAGAGCCTGGAGCTGCTGACACAAGCCGAACTGGCCGTAGAGCAATTTAGCTCTCGTCCGGTGAAGACTGTGGTGGAAATCGACCAGCGCATTCCGCTCTCCGAGACGCTACCCTTCAGTCATTCCTTCTCAGTGCCGATAAATACTACCTACTTCCTCTCCACCGTGGTGCAGACAGAAGTCTCGCTGCCCTTGCTCGGTGCCCGGACTATCAATATCCCCATTCAAGCCGATATTCCACTCCAATTAGAGTTGGATATCCCGGTGCAGACCAATATCCCGCTCTCATTTACCTATCATCTACGCACCGAGTTGCCTATTGAGGTGGTTTTGCCCCCCGAGACCCTTGCGCCGATTTCCGCTTTACTGCAACAAGCCACTGCTGCTTTGAAGTGAACTTCTTCTGTGGGGGAAGTGACACCTTCCACTTAGGGTTAGTGTGGCTGGAAGCCTATAATGGATGGCGTTGATATTATGAAATATACGAACTTTATTAGCAAGTCAGTACAATCGCGCTCTGCTCAAGAAAAAAGCGGTCAACGTGCTGCGATGCAGGACCTTTTTACTTATATTGCCAGTCGGTATGATCTGGTCAATGGACTGCTCTCGTGGGGACAGGCTAAAGGTTGGCGACAAATAGCTTTACAGTCAGCTGCCGTACCTCCAGCAGGTAAATTGTCGGATGTCGGGACCGGCACCGGAGAGTTCGCGCTGGCGGCTCAAGGATTGCAGGATCTTAATTGGCAATTGCGCATGTTGGGGACGATAGCCATTTACTCTGGAAAAAAGTAACCAAGAATTATCATCCAAGCACTAATTACCTGTTAGGAGGAAGAATGAACAAAACAATAGACCCGCGTCTTGATGAATTGCGCGCTAAGCAGGCAGCAGCACTGCTCGGCGGCGGACAAAACCGCATTGATAAACAACACGCTAAAGGAAAGATGACGGCCAGGGAGCGCATTGAGATGTTCCTAGATGCCGGCACTTTCCAGGAGCTGCAACCCTTCTCCATCGTCGTGGATGCCGAGAAGTCCCTCCCCGGTGACGGGGTGGTGACCGGCTACGGGGAAGTTGACGGGCGCACAGTCTACGTCTATGCCCAGGATTTCACGGTTTTAGGTGGTTCAGTTTCTCTGGTACATGCCCGCAAAATCGCGCAGGTTCAGGATTTGGCTATGCACAATGGCGTTCCGATTATTGGGATGTTAGATTCTGGTGGCGCCCGCATCCAAGAAGGGATTCTCTCGCTCCAGGGCTACGGCGAGATCTTCAAGCGCAATGCGATGGCTTCCGGGGTCGTGCCGCAAATCTCGGTGATGTTAGGGCCTTGCGCCGGCGGCGCTGCCTACAGCCCCGCGCTCACCGATTTCATCGTGATGACTGAGGAGACCTCCATGGTCTTCATCACTGGGCCTAACGTAGTTAAGAGCGTGACCGGAGAAGAAGTCAGCCATCAACAACTGGGTGGCGCACAGGTGCATTACACTACCAGTGGTGTATGCCATTTTGTGGGACGCGACGAACATGATTCACTGGCGATTACTCGCCAGTTGCTCTCCTATCTGCCCTCTAATAATGTGGAAAATCCTCCCGTGGTGTCCTCCAACGATTCACCACAACGCACTGCTGAAGTCCTTAATTCTCTTATCCCTGAAGACCAACATGTTCCTTATGACATGCAAGAGGCTATTCAGCGCATAGTGGATCAGGGGACTTTCTTCGAGGTACAGGCAGGTTGGGCGCGTAATGCCATCGTGGGATTAGCTCGCTTGGATGGGCATTCCATCGGCATCGTGGCGCAGCAGCCCCTGGTGATGGCCGGTGTGTTAGATATTAATGCTTCCGATAAAATTGCTCGGTTCGTGCGCTTCTGCGACGCTTTCAATATCCCGCTGGTCACGCTGGTGGATTCCCCCGGCTTCCTACCGGGCGTGGCACAGGAGCATAATGGCATCATCCGCCACGGCGCGAAAATTCTCTATGCCTACATCGAAGCCAGCGTGCCCAAAATCTCCATCGTCACCCGCAAAGCTTACGGCGGTGCCTACATCGTGTTGAGCAGCAAGAGCATCGGCGCCGATCTCCATCTAGCTTGGCCCTCAGCCGAAATCGCCGTGATGGGCCCGGAAGGCGCGGTCAATATCGTCAACCGCCGCGAGCTGGCCAAAGCAGAAGACCCAGTAGCGCTACGGGCACAACTGGTGCAAGCATATCGTGACAAATACGCTAACCCGTACCGGGCCGCTGAATACGGCATCATAGACAATATCATCGAACCGGCGGCCACTCGTCCACACCTCATCGCTGCCCTGCGCGCCATCCGCAACCCCAGCCGCGAAATACCCGCTAAGAAACATGGCAATATGCCCGTCTAAGGAGCCAAACTATGAGTGAACTGCTAACAGAAGCTTTAGGTCTCACCCTGGTGGGGATGGGCATGACTTTTGCCGCTCTCGGGACATTGGTCTTGGGAATGTATCTTCTCACCATGCTCACCGCCGAGGAGAAACCCGCAGTCAAAGAAAAAAACGCTGCCCCCAGCCCCGCAGCTGCCGGCCCATCCGTCTCCACTGCGGATGAGCGTTATCTAGCCGCCGTGGCCGCCGTGGCCGTCGCCGTGGCCCAAGCCGCGACCAAGCAGCAACGCCAACGCGGCCAACCGCACGATCAATGGGGCCTATACATCCGCAGCCAGCTGCTTAACGCCCGGCGCAGCTACTGAAGACCAGCGTGACGGGAAATCATCCCCGCTTCGCCAACTAACCAATTTTTGGAATGGAGAGAATATCAATGCCAATTTACCATATCACAGTCGGTGAGAGAGAATACACCGTAGAAATAGCTAATCCTAATGCACGCCCGGTGCAGGCCATCGTAGACGGTGAAACCATCGCGGTGCAGATCGAGAATTTGGCGCAAAGAGAAACCGCCATGCCTCTCTCATCCACCGCCGCCCCCGCTCTGGCTCCCGTAGCCCCCCCCACCCGCGTCGTGCCGCTGGCCGGTTCCGGTGATGTGACCGCACCGCTGCCCGGCGTGCTAGTCGCCATCTCAGTGCAGGTGGGCGATACCGTCACCGTGGGCCAGGATCTCTGTGTGCTGGAAGCGATGAAGATGAAAAATCCAATCAGAGCTACTCACACAGGTAAAGTTACTGCCATCCACGTCACTGTGGGGCAACAAGTACCGTACGGTGCGCCCCTCTTGACACTGGAAAGCTAATCGACCAATGAAACACTCAGCGCCCGTATCACAGCTCAATCCCGTGCTAAATTGCCAGAGTGAAGTGCAAAAACAGGATCTGGATTGGTCCCTGGCGCACTTCACTTTTGTGGCTGACATTACCACCCTGGCTTCCAGGTGTGATATTGTCTGTTCACCGGAGATGTCCGTGGCCGTTTATCGTGAACTCCCTTTTCCTGCCCTCTCTTTTCTGGGAGATTCCGTCGAGCTGCTAGTTAGCTATACGCGGTTTCTGGTTGAGGCAGAGCAGGAAATTACATTGCTGGTCAATGAGGCGCAACGAGCTATCGTGGAAGAAGCTTTTATCGTCTCGGAGATTATCCCCGAATGGCAACTAGTCTATCGCGGCGATCCCCAAGAGCTGGATTCCGGGGACACCGAGCTACTGGTAAGTAAGCAGCTACCCGCCATGCAAAAATTAGCCCAACTCGCGGGCCTCACTGCGCTGGAGAAAAACCCGCTGGCACAGGGTCCCGCGTTTGGAATCTGGGCCGGACGTACTCTGGTGGCTATGGGCGGGACGCATCTGGAGCTCTCATCCGCGGTAGAAATCGGGAATATCGCCACTCATCCCCAATATCGCCGTCAAGGTTACGCGGCACAAATAGTCGCGGCTTTGGTGCAGGTCCATCAGAGCGCGGGGCGGATCGTCTTCCTAATGAGCTACCAGAGCAATTTAACCGCGGTCCAACTTTATGAGAAGCTGGGCTTTGAGCGCGAGCGGCCCATGTACCTGATTCGTTGCTTGACCTGACCACCCGACTACCTGACTACCCGACTAATTGACTAATAAGGAGTTATACGTGAATGGAATAGATCTAACCAGCTTATTTGCGGGAGTAATCAACCTCACCTGGGGCAATGTGTTCATGACGCTTGTGGGTGGCATCCTCATCTATCTAGCTATTGCTAAAGAATACGAACCGACGCTCTTGCTCCCCATTGGCTTCGGTATCATTATTGGCAACCTGCCTCTCTCCTACATGATCAACGCGGAGGAGCACGGCATGTTAGCCGTCCTGAAAACAGCCACCATTGATAACGAACTGCTGCCACTCTTTATCTTCATCGGCGTCGGCGCGATGATGGACTTCCGCCCGCTACTGGCCGAACCCCTCTTCGCCTTGATGGGCGCAGCCGGACAGTTCGGTATCTTCGGCACCTTGATTTTGGCCATCTTGCTCGGCTTCCCCATGAACGAAGCCGCCAGCATTGGTATCATCGGAGCCATTGACGGCCCGACCAGTATCTACGTCGCCAACAAGCTCGCCCCCGAGCTACTCGGCATCATCGCCGTGGTGGCCTACTCCTACATGAGCCTGGTCCCCATCATCCAACCGCCCATCATGCGCTTGATGACCACCCGCGAAGAGCGCATGACCCACATGGAATACTCCCCCCGCCCCGTCTCCAAACTGGCCCTCGTCCTCTTCCCCGTCATTGTCACCATCGCCGTGGGCATTTTAGTCCCGCAAGCTGCGCCGCTCATCGCCGCGTTGATGATCGGTAACTTGCTCAAAGAGGCTACGGTAGTGGAGCGCCTCTCCAAAACCGCCGAGAACGAGCTCATCAACATCTCTACCCTCTTCTTAGGGTTAATAGTCGGCAGCACTATGACCGCCGCTAAATTCTTGCAGCTAGACACGCTCTTCATCTTACTCTTGGGACTCTTCGCCTTTGGTCTAGATACCGCCGCCGGTCTTCTCTTCGGCAAATTCCTCTACGTGGTTTCCGGCAAACGGATCAACCCGCTCATCGGCGCGGCCGGCATCAGCGCCTTCCCCATGGCTGGACGGATAGTCCAGAAAGTCGCCCAAGAGGAGGATTTCTCCAACTTCATTTTGATGCACGCGATGGGCGCCAACACCGCTGGACAGTTGGGTTCAGTGATCGCCGGTGGCGTGCTCTTAGCCCTCTTGGGAGCATGATCAAAAGCGGTTCTCCTGAAAAAAGATAGCTCACCGCTAAAACGCAAAGGACGCTAAGAAAAAAATTTACTCCTAGTCAGTAGACCCAACTTTCAACTTTTAACTGCTACCTGCTAACTACTAATTAATAACTGCTAACTTTTATCTTCAGAGGAGGTTTTTATGGCTAAAGGTATGGTTATTATTGATGTGGATCGCTGCAAAGGCTGCGGTCTTTGTACCCACGTCTGTCCCGTCAACATCCTGGAACTTTCGCCGGATACTTTTAACGCGAAAGGTTATCGTCCGGTAACGGTGACGGATATGGATAAGTGCATCGGTTGCGCGTCTTGCGCTACGATCTGTCCTGACGTGGTCTTCACCGTATACCGCCAACGACGTCAACGCGCTACGGCGAGAGTATAAAAAAGGAGAAGAGAACAATGACAAAAGAATTACTCAAAGGTAACGTCGCGTTTGCCGAAGCCGCCGTGCGCAACGGTCTTCAGGCTTATTTTGGCTACCCCATCACCCCGCAGAGTGAAGCGTTGGAGCACCTCTCCGGGCGCATGATTGAACTGGAGCGGGTCTTCCTCCAAGCGGAAAGCGAAGTGGCAGCCATCAACATGGTTTACGGCGCGGCTTCTTCCGGCGTGCGCGTGATGACCTCTACTTCTGGGCCGGGATTGGCGCTCATGGCAGAGGGACTTTCCTACATCGCCGGTTCCGAGATTCCGGTAGTCGTCATCAATATGATGCGCGGCGGGCCAGGCTTGGGCAACATCCAGCCGTCACAAGCCGACTACAATTTTATGACCAAGAGCGCGGGACATGGCAACTTCCACCCACTGGTCTTAGCTCCGGCCAGCATCCAGGAGCTTATCGACATGGTGGGGTTGTCCTTCGAACTGGCTGAAAAATATCGCACGCTGGTCATGATCGCGGGCGATGGCAGCATTGGGCAGATGATGGAAGCGGCGGAACTCCCGCCGATGCAGGAAATTCCCACCACCCGCCCCGCCTGGGCCGTCACCGGCGCTGCGGGACGCGCTCCGAACCTCATCACTTCCCTCTACTTGGGGGCGGAGAAGCTGGAGAAGGTGAACATACGGCTTCAGAAGAAACTAGCGGCTATCCAAGAGAATGAAATTCGCTGGCAGGAGTACGAAACTGAAGATGCGGACCTGTTGTTGGTGGCCTACGGCACGGTAGGCCGCATCTGCACCAGCGTGCTGCGCGAGGCGCGCCAGCAGGGCCTCAAAGTAGGGTTATTGCGCCCACAAACCCTCTGGCCCTTCCCCACCGCGCGCATCCATGAACTGTCCGCCCAAATGCGGGGGATTCTAGTGGCCGAGATGAGCGCTGGGCAGATGTTGGCAGACGTGGAACGCGCTGTAGCCGGCCAAGCGCCGGTGAGTTTCTACGGTCGGATGGGTGGTGTGATCCCTATGAGCGATGAAATTTTGACCGCGATTAGACAAGTACAAGAGGAGGTCGCTGCATGAACGAGTCTCTGAAGATACCAGAGAATATGGAACTTGTATACCAATATCCAGATTCCATGAGCAAGACTTACACGCACTATTGTCCAGGTTGCGTACATGGAATCGTACATCGCTTGGTGGGCGAAGTGTTGGATGAGCTGGATTTACGTGAAAAGAGCATTGGGGTGGCGCCGGTAGGTTGCTCCGTGCTGATTTACAATTACTTCAACGTGGACTTCGTCGAAGCTTCACATGGTCGC
This sequence comes from Chloroflexota bacterium, assembly GCA_034717835.1. Taxonomy (GTDB): domain Bacteria; phylum Chloroflexota; class Anaerolineae; order B4-G1; family SLSP01; genus G713. The sequence continues at coordinate 13,686 of JAYELZ010000159.1, read as the reverse complement.
GCCCCGGCGATGGCTACGGGCCTCAAACGCACCAATCCCGATAAATTTGTCTTCACCTACCAGGGCGATGGTGACTTGGCGGCTATCGGCACGGCGGAGATCATCCACGCAGCCAATCGCGGCGAATTGATCAGCACCGTCTTCATCAACAACGCCATCTATGGCATGACCGGCGGACAGATGGCTCCCACCACTTTGCTTGGCATGAAAACTACTTCTAGCCCTTACGGGCGTGAGCATAAGCTGGCCGGTTATCCTATCAAGATGTCCGAAATTTTAGCGCAGACTGAAGGCGCGGTCTATATCACCCGCGAGGCCGGCACCGATATCCGCAGCATCCGCAAACTCAAGAAAGCGATCAAACGCGCGTTTCTAGCACAAATCAAGGGGCTAGGTTTTTCCTGCGTGGAGGTGCTCGCTAACTGTCCCACCAACTGGAACATGGACCCGTGGGAGTCTATGTTGTGGAGTAAAGAGCAGATGACACCGTATTTCCCACTAGGCACTTACAAGATGACGGAAGAAGTCAAAGCGTTGAAGGTCTGAAAGCGAAAGAGCGAGAAAGCAAATTAACAAGAGCGCGAGAGAGCGTCAAAGCGAAGTCACCAATGAATGTTGTTGGCGCGCCGCGACCCGCACTCCAAAGGAGAAACTAAAATGAGACATGAAGAAACCATTTTTTCCGGTTTTGGCGGCCAGGGAGCACTGTTTGCTGGGCAGCTACTGGCCTACACCGGTATGGCCGAGAACCTCTATGTGACCTGGATTCCATCCTACGGCCCGGAGATGCGCGGCGGGACTGCGCATTGCACAGTCATCGTCTCCGAAGAGGAGATTGGTGCACCAATCGTGCAGCGTCCCAGCGCCGCCGTGGTACTCAATCTGCCCTCCATGGAAAAATATGAACCACTGATCAAACCAGGGGGCTACCTCATCGTCAACGAATCACTGATTGACGTCAAGAGCGAACGAGATGATATACACGTCCTCTACTTGTCTGCCAGCGACATCGCCACCGAGTTGGGTAATCCTAAAATGGCGAATATGGTACTGCTGGGGGCTTTCGTCACAGCCACCGGCTTAGTTAAGATTGAGACGATAGCAGCACAACTCACCGTGCATCTCTCCGGTCGACAACAGCAGTGGTTGGAACCCAATAAGCAAGCACTCAAACGCGGCGCAGAGTTGGCTGTGGCATAACCCAAGCGGCTTTATCCCTCTTGACATCAGGGGTATCCCCGTCAACGAACTTTGCCAGAGCAGCTAAATAAAAGAGTTCCGATCCTTCAACAGGGATTGGAACTCTTTGAAGTATAAATTTAAGGAATAAGAGTAGACACCGGTGCTGTCGTACCCCATCCCAGCACGGAAAATGACTATTTGACTACTGGACTAAAGACTACCTGACTATTTTCGAGGGAGTATTTATGAATAAACCTAAAATTGGCTTAGCTCTTAGCGGCGGTGGGGTGCGCGGCTTGGCGCATATCGGCGTCCTTCAGGTATTGGACGAGGCTAATGTTTCTCTTGATTATTTGGCGGGCACGAGCATGGGGGGGATTATCGCGGGATTGTACGCCGCCGGTATCTCCGCCGCGAAACTGCGAGAGCTCGGTCTCCGCACTAACATTTTGGAAATATTGACACCGGATCGTTATCTCTACGGACTGGTAGGGCATAAAAAGATCCGTGAGTTCCTCAGCGAGGCACTAGGGAGTGCGAATATCACCTTTAGCGACCTGAAAATTCCGGTAACAGTGCTCGCCACTGATGTGGAGACCGGAGAGCTGGTGGCTCTCAACCAGGGGCCGCTCATTCCAGCATTGATGGCGACTTCTTCTTTCCCCTTCGTTTTTGGACCGGTGCGCTACGGTGACCGGTGGCTTGTTGACGGCGGCCTGCTCAATAACTACCCCATTGATATCGTTCGCCAGATGGGGGCAGAGCGAGTCATCGGCGTTGACACACCTCCCAGCATCCACTTGGCGATACCGGAGGTGGAAAAATCCCCTCGACTTTCCTTGAAATCTCTAATTGAACGTAAGATCAATCTAGGAGATTGGAAGATTCCCTTCTTAATTGCCGAGAGCAGTGCTATCTCTACGTTAAATCTCATCAACCGTCAACGCGCCGAATTATCGCCGCCGGATTTTCAACTCACTATCTCTTTGCCGGATATTGGTACCTTTATGCCAGGGAAAAACGAGGAGATCATTGAAACCGGATATGCCCTCGCTCAAAAACACCGCGCGCAGTTACTTGCCCAGGTGGAACGACCGCTATGCTCAACCTCGCGGCGTCGCGCGCGTGATTTCATACACCGGTTACGCCGCGCTTGGCGGGCTTATCGAGAACCACTTTATGCGCCGTTTCCGCCCATCCGGGAGCTGCCCGCCCCCACACTACGTCAGGAACAGTAGTTTAGCCCCCGGATAGATCTGGGGATAACTTGTGAAAAACAGAGGATAACTACATAAGTTATCCTCTGTTTGAGTTTGGAAGGAGCTGGACAGCTCTCCCCATCCGATTTAGCCCTAGCCCTGCCGCGCCAACCCGCAGTAATTCATACCGCTCGGCGCAGTATGGTATAATGCCGCTTTGAATGAGGATATTGAGGAGAGTGAACTTGTATGCGCTGGTGTAAAATTATTGTTTGGCTGGTTATTTTATTGATAACTATACCGGCAGAGTTGCTTAGAGCCGCGCCCGGCGATGCGGATCCGTCTCTTTTTGCCGACTCTCTCGAAAATGCTTACCTCTGTACTTTCAGTTTGACTCAACGCCATCCCGAACGTTGTCCCACCTTCAGCCCTGGCGCGCGGACCGTGCATATCGAGTATCTGCGCGCTAAATTGCCCGATCCTTTGCCCGAACTTCCGGTAGAGGAGTTGGAAAAGCCAGAGGGCGCGATTTCGAACTACACTTTTGCCTACGTGAATCATCTGCCGGCTCCCTCTTACGCGCATCCCCTAGAAGCGGAGCAGGGATTGCCGCCCCAACGCATTTTCTATGATGGGTCCAATTGGGTCAGCATCCTGGGACGGGTGGAGTACAACGGCGAAGTATGGTATCAGATCAACGCCGACGAATTTGTCCGCACTGAACATATCGCCATCGTCGGACCTTCGCGTTTCCAGGGCGTGAAATTGCAGGCGACACCGGAATATCCCTTCGCCTGGGTGTTGAATACTGCCCAGACCTCCTCACTGCCGGGCGGTCCCGCCGAGGGGCGAACTTACTATCGCTACGAGCGCGTCACCCTCTTTGCCCAAGATCGCCAGGGGGAGGAGCTCTGGTATCTGATTGGCCCGGATCAATGGTTGGAACAGCGTAACGTGGCGCGCGTGGATGTGCATCCGAGACCTGAAGGTGTGCAACCGGGCGATAAATGGATTGAGATCAACACCTTCGAGCAAACTTTGGCCGCCTACGATGGCGACCAGATTGTCTACGCTACTTTGGTCTCTTCGGGGCGACCGGGCGAGACTTGGACGCCCGACGGTCTGACACGCATCTGGGGGAAAATAATTTCTACGCCCATGACCAACCCGGATGATCCTCCAGAAGCCCCCGAATGGTACTATCTGGAGGACGTGGAGTGGACGCAGTATTTCTTCGAGGCGTATGCCTTGCATGCCGCCTACTGGCATGATTCCTTTGGCTTTACCCGCAGCCACGGCTGTGTGAACCTCACGCCGTTAGATTCTCAATGGCTCTTCAATTGGACGACTCCGCAGGTCGTAGAGGGTACAGCCCCCGGAAGCTACACCTACCTGCGAGAAGCGGGGGCCGGTACCTGGGTCTGGATACATAAGACTTCACCGCTGGCTGAGGAGTAGCGCATGAAATCTACGTTGCCGCATTACGACGTCGCTGCTGCTGTCATTGTCCGCGCGGATGGGCGGGTGCTGGTGGCACAACGCCAACCAGGAGATACGCACGGCGGTTTATGGGAGTTCCCCGGCGGCACCTGCGAAGCAGGAGAAACTTTGCCTGTGGCCTTGCGGCGCGAGTTGCAAGAGGAATTGGAGTTGGAGATTGATGTTGGTGAGCCGTTAATTTGTCTCACGCATCAGCTACCAGCGGCTGATCTCACCTTGACGGCGTTTCGTTGCCAGCATCTCGCAGGTGAACCACGTTGCCTGGAGTGCGCCGCTTTCCGCTGGGCCTGGCCGGCAGAACTGGCTGTGCTGCCGATGGCAGTTACCGACCGTCAAATTTCCCGGCTGGTGGAAGTAGAACTGGCTGCGCGATGAAGTCGCTCTCGTCACCACCGGCTGCTTTAGGCCGCATTGGCTTGGATTTGCGCTTGCACGCCTACGCGCCGGGCGGTATCTCGCGTTATGCCCGCCGCCTAGCTGCGCAGCTGGCGCAGTTGTTGCCGCCAGAGACATTACACCTCGCTTACCATCGCCATGAACGAAACCCATTAGCGCTTGCCGGTACATGCGCGCACCGGCTTTGGACACCGCCACATCATCCCCTGGAACGCTGGGCGCTGGGTGCGGAACTTTATCCACAGCGGTTAAATCTCTTCCACAGCACCGATTTTATCCCGCCGGCTTGGGGCGCGCGCCACTACGTGATTACCGTGCATGACCTCAACTTTCTCCATTATCCGCAGTATCTCACCGCCGAGGCCCGCCGCTACTACAATGGCCAGATCGCCTGGGCGGTGGCGCGGGCAGATGCTATCATCGCCGATTCCCACGCCACACAACGCGACCTGGAGCAGCTTCTGGACGTGCCGGCAGAGCGCGTGAAGGTGGTACCGCTGGCTGCGGAGCGCGCTTTTCGGCCCTTGCCGGCGTCCGAGGTGGGGTTAGCATTAGCGCGTCACGGTTTGGAGCCAGGCTACATTCTCTTTGTGGGAACTTGGGAGCCGCGCAAAAATCTACCTGGTCTGCTACAAGCGTTAGCTCTCTTACACGCCGGCGGGGATAGTTGCCGGCTGGTCATCGCGGGGCGACCGGGGTGGCTCTACGCTGAAATCTTCACGCAAGTGGAGCAACTGGGTTTGGCACCGTGGGTACACTTCCTGGAGAGTGTCTCTCTGGTTGACCTGATTGTGCTTTACAACGGCGCGGCGTTGCTGGCGCTCCCTTCATTCTACGAGGGCTTTGGATTGCCGGCGCTAGAGGCAATGCAGTGCGGCACTCCTACGGTGGTCGCAGATCGCGCTAGTTTGCCGGAGGTGGTGGGGGGAGCGGGGTTGCTCATTGATCCGGAGGCCCCGGAAACTCTGGCTGAGGCTTGTCACCGCTTGCTCCATGATGAGGAGTTGCGCGACCGACTGCGTGAGGCCGGTTTCCGTCAGGCCACGCGCTTTACTTGGGAAGCGACCGCGCGGCAGACGTTGGCCGTCTATGAAGAAGTAATCTCCCCTGTCAAAGCAAACGTTGCTAATCGCGTGTAGACTGCCCCACGGTACCCCAACTGACTGCGAAAGAACACCAACTCCGTGATCGTTTCTGTCGCGAGCTGCCCTATCTTCAGCCCTTGCAGCACCGCGCCGATCTGGGACTTGGTCCGGGTAGCAGTATTGCGTCGCACACGCCCCAACGTCAAGTGCGGGGTGAAGGGCCGGCGGTCAGGTTCAAAGCCTACGTGTGAGAGAGCCTCGTTTACCGCCCGATGCAAGAGGGCTAACTGTCCTGCCTGGTCTTGCATTCCCACCCAGAGCACAGAGGGACGCCGGGGGCTGGGGAAAGCTCCCACTCCGCCCACCGCTGCGGCGAAAGGCGCAATGTTACGGGCTACCACGGCTAATGCTTCACGGATGGCGGGCAAGCGTACTGTTGTTACGTCCCCCAAGAAGAAGAGTGTCAGATGGATCTTGGACGGCGCGACCCACTTGATCACACCATCAGGACAGCTGCGTTGGAGTTTCCGCTCTACGCCATCCAGCCGTTGGTGGGTACGAGCGGAAAGTGGGATTGCCACGAAGGTACGCCAAGTCTCGGAATTAGTCATTTGTCATTCTATTGTGCGGTAAAACTGGGCAACGGAGCTGCGTAGAGTTGGTTATCGGCTATCAGATAGAGAACGTTAGGTTCCTTGCTGTTGGCTAAGGCTTCCAGTGAACGCAAGACCTTGTCCATAACCCGGAATTGATGTTGGAACTGTCCCTCTTTGTTAAAAGCCACAATGGATTCGCGCTGTGGATCGCCGAGATAAATCAGGCCCTCGGTGGAGGTGGTATCCACGCTCATCAACGTAGGTTGGAAATCTGCGCCGGGGGGTGTTTCTGTCTGGAAAATTCCTTCTCCGCCATTAAAGTAAGTGCGCAATTTACCATTACCAAAAAGTAGATAGATCTCTCCATCAATATCCAGCGAACAGACATTTTGTAGTTGTGGTGCAATATCAGCCGCGAAATATGGTCGCGGAGGGGCGTCGTAGATGCCGTTAACCGGCAGATATTTGAGAATTTGGTTCTGCTGGCGGTTAATCAGATAAAATTGATTACCAAAAGTCTCCATCAAGGTGATGCTACCAGGGGCTAGCTCTCCTAACAGCTGCTGCTCGTCACGGCTATGCGGGCCGATGGTTGGTTCGTAAATGTAGAGCCGACCACCATCCCCGTAGATGAGCAGTGCGCCGTCTGGATAACCTGTATGGGGTTCCATCCAGGCCAGAGCGATCAATTTGCCGACGGGTTGCGCGTCGGGGCGCAGCAGCTCGCCTTCTTTTAGAATGCGTAACTGCGCGTCAGCGGCGGGCGTGATGCCATCCTCACTTAGGCTTAATCCCAGCACCTCATTACTGCTGGGATTAAGCCAATAGAGCCAGGAATCGGCCACCAGTAAGCGGTGAGGACTGGGGCTAGGATGTACTTCCCCCAATTTGTGTAGTTCGAGGATGGCGGCGTTTTCCAGGGCGTCAATGGCCGACTGCGCTTCATGTTGCATCTCTTGGGCTGGCTGGTGTTCCGGAGCTAGACTGATGACTTTTTCCGTGAGAGCCGCCACATGTTCCCAATCTTCAGTTTGCTGAGTGGTATAAGCGTTCTGCCAAGCCTCCTGGGCGGCTGCAAAGATATTTTCGGCCCGTTCTGCTCCACTGAACTGTAAGTAGGTGGAGATGGTGATGAGGAGCATGACGAGCAGGAAACCTACGGCCATTCCTCCCATAAGGGGTTTTTTCTCTGTGGGCACCTGACGAGTGCGCGGCTTGGTGTTGCCTGCGACTGGCCGTGGCAATAGGGCTTGGAAGAAGGGTTTAACTGATAGTCGTGGCAGCTGCCAATGATGTTTTCCGCTAAAAAAACGTCTAGGGTCAATGGCGATGCTGGTCAGTTTAGGTCGCTGGATTTGTGGCCAATGCAGCGTTGGCCGTTGCCACGCTGGTAATTTCCAACGGGGCAGCTTTTCCGGCGACTCAGGTGGCGATTCCCCAGCTGGCTTTGGTGTTTCGTCGGGGAAATGAGGGATTCCCGTTGGAATTGTTTGGGGCAAGCGGTGCCACCAACTGGGCTTCTGCCGGGGTGCGGATGCTGGCACAGTTTCTTCTGCTAGATACTGCGTCAGTACTATGCAGCCGTTGCTCTGTTGCGTGGCTAACTGAGCGTCTAGCACTTGGCTATATTCTTCCAGAGTGGTAGCCGTAATTTCTGAGTTTAACTTGTCGGCTACTGTGGCAGAGGCCAATTGCAATATGCTCCCAGGAGTTACTTTGGCGTAGCCAATATGAATCAGCGGGGGGCGAGTGCTTCCCAACGGTAGTAACTGACGAGTAGCTTGGGGGAAGAATTCCACCGGCTGAGCCGGCAGTTGAAGTTTGGCTTGGGCTGGCCCTACCTGTCCCAAAAAGATCTCTGAGGATAGAAAAGCCACGCAGGTAATCTGCCCGGTGGTGCGTTGTGCAGAGATGCTCTGAGCGTTGGCTTTAATTAAATGTCGATTCGCCGCGGCCAGCGCACGGCGCAAGCGTGCCACTACGCTGCCCGTCGAATGCCAATAGGTTTCGGCGGCGATCACGCGGATTTCGCGGCTGCGGTGCGGCAAAGGTGGTGTGAGATCCACCAATATCACGAGTTGTTCTCCCACTTGGGAGGGGATACCCGCTGGCGCCTCTTCAATGGAGGCCCCCGGTGCCGCATGATGACTACGTACACCTCCTTGAAACCGTAACATCTCATTCTGCCAGGGCATTTTTATATCCCGGGTTGAGGGACTGAACGGTGAAACTCGGCTTCAAGAGTGCCGAAATCGGTGCGGGCTGTCAAATCCAGCGAGAGCGGCGTCACCGAGACCAACTGCTCCACGCTGAGAGTGTAGATGTCGGAATCCACGGCAGTTTGTTCGGGGTGCGCCATCACCTGATAGGTTGGCTCGCCTTCCGCAGCAGTAATTGATTGATAGTAGCGGTGGCGTGAGAGGCGCGTCAACCGCCAAGCCGTCTTAGAGGTGGCGGTTTGGGGGATATTGAGATTGAGCACGTGGGTGTCGTAGGGCAAGGGGGTGGTGAGTAAATGTCGGGCAAACCTCTGGGTGAAAGCTTGTGCGGCTTGATAATCTGCCTCGGCGCCGGTGGCGTGGTTATGCAGGGCAATGGGGAGGGCCAGGGAGACAGCCAGAGCCGGAATTCCACAAGCGGCGGCTTCCAGGGCGGCCCCTACTGTGCCAGAGATAGTGACCTCGGTGCTGATATTTTCTCCCAGATTGATACCAGAGACCACCAACGTGGGTCTGCGTGGCACGAGCTTCAAGAGGGCCTGAATCACCACGGCGGCCGGAGTAGCATTTACCGCGTAAGCGGTGATGGCTTGACCATCTATCTCACGCGAGAAGGGTGTGGCGGTAGCGGTGATACCGTTCGTCATGGAGCGCCCTGCGCCAGACCATTGCCGGTTGGGGGCGGCGACTAACACTTCGCCTAGTGGGAGAAGCGCCGCTACTGCGGCCCAGAGACCGTGAGAGTGAATCCCATCATCGTTAGTGACCAGAATTAGAGGTTTGTTCATAAGAATAAGGATACCATGCAATCAGAGCATTACAAGAGGTTGCAGACGTGCGAATGGTAAAGTTTTCTTGTCAGTTGTCATTCCGAGCAACCAAAAGCCGCAGCGTGACTGCCGGGCAGCGAGGAGTCTACCAGGGAGTGTTCGTAGTAGGTGATTCATCACCGTATTTTGCCGCCAATTGCCCGTGTCTAAAGACCACGGGGCAGCTCGCTTCAGTGGGTGTCGCTCCGTCAGTTGTGAGGGTGACTACCTGACTAATAGACTAACGACTATCCAACTAACAAATTGACTAATTAACCGCTTTAAGTATAATGAGCCGCGTAGATGCCACCCTAGCTCAGTTGGTAGAGCAGTCGCTTCGTAAGCGACGGGTCGTCGGTTCAAATCCGACGGGTGGCTCTGAGGCCCCGCTCCCACGGGGTCTTTTTTGTGATAGCCGAGAGGAGCGTGTGCTCATGCAAAAAGCGGTAACGCGAATTTGGCAGTGGTTGAGCAAGGATTTTTTCTTGCTAGGGCTACTAACTGGGTTGCTCGCGTTGTTACTTCTCACGTTTCTTTTACCTCAATCCCCATTTTCCTCCCAAGAAACGGCTGATTTTACCCGTTGGCTGGCTGAAGTGCGTTCCATTTGGGGACAGTGGGTCAAACCTCTGGCAGCGTTGGGCTTGCTCACTATCCGCAGATCTTGGCCGCAACGTTTACTCCTAGCTCTCTTGGCCTTGGCTATAACCGTGCGTTCAGTGGAACTGGTTGAGCAATGGGTCAAGTTGCCACGCTGGCAACGGGTGCGCCAGGGAGCAATCTGCGGCGGCGGCGCGCTGCTAATTGCCGGCTGGCTGCTGCAACTGGGCGCGGGTTGGATTGAACCGGAGGTCAGCGCTTGGCCGGATGAAGTTCTCGCCGTGCCAGCTCATAACTTGCAGCTGCCGGCGCCTGGTGCTGGAGTTGCGTTTGCCCGGCGTGGTTATGGCCTCTATCTGCTCCGCGAGCGTGAGGGGATAGGGCTAGAGGTGCAGGCGGTGGATGCTGCTGGTGTTCCTCTCGAGCTCTTGGCTTCGGCGCATGGTATGCCCCAGGAGAGATTAGAGTTAGCTCTCACCGAGCGTACCTCCGATGCCTATTTTGCCCTCCCCGACGCTGGGGTTATCTTCCGCGCCAGTATGTTGCACCCACCTCCCCACACCGAGTTCCGGGTGCAGATTTACGGGGAAACCGAGAGCGAGCTGCTTACCGAGACCCTCTTTCAGGGCAGTGGAACGCTCTTTACTACTAATGTACATTTAGAGATCGTCAGCACGCCGTTCCCGCAGCTGACGGTCATTTATAATCCCGGCGCACCTCTGACCGTTCTGGGTTGGTTGGCTCTGGCGGTAGCGGGAGGAGGATGGCTAGCCGGTAGGCAAGGTTGGTGGCCGGCAAGCAATCAGCAGCAGGATGATGAGACAGTTTTAGTCTAAGGAGTGGGGCGCCCGCTTACGGCCGCCCGCGCGGATGAAAGTCAGCGCTAATCTGGCCTGGCAAGTTACAAAAATATCAGCGCCCTCTGCGCCTCTCTGCGGTGAGGGCTTTCATAGGAGGCATGGAGATGATTCCGGTGGTAATCGGTGTAGCAGGTGGGACTGGATCGGGTAAGACTACGGTAGCCAACCGTATTTTGGAGCAGGTGGGAGCAGAGCACATCGCCTATATTCCACATGATGCTTATTACA
>JAYELZ010000159.1:0-2912 GCA_034717835.1 Chloroflexota bacterium | reverse complement strand
GAGATGATTCCGGTGGTAATCGGTGTAGCAGGTGGGACTGGATCGGGTAAGACTACGGTAGCCAACCGTATTTTGGAGCAGGTGGGAGCAGAGCACATCGCCTATATTCCACATGATGCTTATTACAAAGATTTGAGGCGCCTGCCGCCTGAAGAACGGGCCAACGTAAACTTTGATCATCCAGACTCGCTAGATACTGAATTGATGGCTATCCATCTTAGAGCGTTGAGAGCGGGAGAGGCGGTTCAGATCCCCCAATATGATTTCACCACGCACACCCGCGCAACCGAGACGGTGAAAGTTGCCCCGGCTCCGATCATCATAGTGGAGGGTATCTTGATCTTTGCCGAGCCGGAGCTACGCGAACTTTTCGATATGCGACTTTACGTTGATACGGCAGCGGATATTCGGCTAATTCGCCGGCTTGAACGTGATGTGCAAGATCGCGGGCGGACGTTCCAAGCGGTGATTGCGCAATACTTGCGCACGGTGCGCCCGATGCACCTGGAATTTGTGGAGCCGAGCAAACGTTACGCCGACGTTATTATTCCCCAAGGGGGCTTTAACAAGGTGGCCATCAAAATGGTTGCGGCACAGATTCGGGGCCTCTTAGAAGACGGAAATTAGCGAGCAAAAATAGGAGAGTTGAAGATGGCTAAAGTCAGGATTCATCCCACGGCAGAAGTCTCTGCAAAGGCCACGCTGGGAGAAGGCACCAGCGTCTGGCATCAGGTGCAGATTCGCGAGGATGTCCAAACCGGCCAAAATTGTATCTTCGGCAAGGGCGTCTACGTGGATTTCGGCGTCAAAATTGGCGATAACGTCAAGGTGCAGAATTACGTCTCGATCTACCACGGCGTAGAGATCGAGGACGGTGTCTTCGTGGGGCCGCACGTCTGCTTCACCAACGATAACTTGCCGCGCGCCATCAACCCCGACGGCTCGCCGAAGGCAGCTGATGATTGGGTCTTAGGGCGGATCTTAATCAAACGCGGCGCGGCGTTGGGCGCGAATTCCACCATCCTGCCCAAAGTCACCATCGGGGAATGGGCGCTGGTGGGTAGCGGCGCGGTGGTGACGAAGGATGTGCCGGCGCACGGCCTGGTCGTCGGGAATCCGGCGCGGCTAATGGGGTTTGTCTGCGCGTGTGGACAGCGTCTGGCAGCGGGTCAAGTTGCAGATGACATGATGGATGCTCCTTGCCCGGCTTGTGGTAAAATAACGAAGATTCCCATAGAGACTTGGAGGAGAGTAGCATGATTCATATCGCTAAACCCCAGCTGGGGCCAGAGGAGAAAGAGGCTGTCTTAGAGGTATTGGACTCGGGGATGTTGGCGCAAGGGCCGCGTGTGAAGGCTTTTGAGGAGGGGTTCGCGGAGATGTGTGGCGTCCAACACGCCATCGCCACAACCAGCGGGACCACGGCGCTTCATCTGGCGCTCTTAGCGCACGGCATTGGCGCGGAGGATGAGGTTATCACCACGCCGTTTACGTTTATCGCTTCCGCCAACAGCATCCTGTTCACCGGAGCGCGACCAGTTTTCGTGGACATTGACCCGTTGACCTATAACCTTGATCCAGACGCGGTGGAGGCTGCGATTACTCCCCAGACCCGTGCTATTATGCCCGTACATCTATTTGGCTTGGTTGCTGATATGAGGCGGCTCGTAAAAATCGCCCAAAAACACGATTTGATAATTATCGAGGATGCGTGTCAGGCGCATGGCGCGGAATATCAAGGGCGGCGCGCCGGCTCGTTTGGCACCGGCACGTTCTCACTCTATCCCACCAAGAATATGACTTCCGCCGAGGGCGGGATGATCACGACGGATGATGACGAGATCGCCGCAGAGTGTCGCGTGCTTCGCCAGCATGGAATGCGCCGCCGCTATTATCATGATGAGTTGGGTTTCAACTTCCGCATGACGGATGTCCACGCGGCTATCGGATTAGCCCAATTGGGGAAATTGGAGCGCTTCAATGAACAACGCATCGCCAATGCACACTATCTGACCGAGCACCTGCGGGGCGTCATCACGCCGGCGGTGCCCGCAGGGTACAAGCACGTTTTCCACCAGTACACCATCCGCGTGCGTGGCGATCAACGTGACGCGCTGGTGACGCACTTGCGTGAAAACGGTGTGGGTTGTGGGATTTATTATCCAGTCCCGATCCACCAGCAGACTTTTTACGTGAAAGACCTGGGATACGACCAGACCTTGCCCGTCGCCGAGCAAGCCACCCGGGAAGTGCTCTCGTTGCCGGTGCATCCGGCGTTGAGCCAGGAGGATTTGGAGATAATCGTCGCAGCGGTGAATAGTTTTAGCGTATAGGAAACCCTCTGTGGTTTCCCAAAACGAGAGAGCGGAACCTTCTACTCTAAAGTCGTGCGCGAGTATCTGGACTTCCTGCCTTACCTGAAGGTGCAGCGAGAGGTCTACAAGAGGAGAATTTTAGATGATCAGAGTTGAAGTAATACGTCGCCGCTTACAACATCTAGAGGTATCTTCTCAACATTTGGGGGTAGCGGCCACGCCCTTTTGTCATTCCGAGCCAGTGCGCCGCGCGCTGCGCGGAGTACGCCCGCGAGGAATCTCCCAGCGCCGTTGCACAACTCTCGTCGGACGTAGTAGATTCCTCGCGGGCGCGTCGCTAACGCTCCGCTGGCTCGGAATGACCACGCGGCTCCTGACCGTGCCCGTCTAGGCTGCGGTCGCGTAGTTTGGGGCAGCCGGCCCCCATGAGATCGGCCACAGCTATTCACCACTATTTATTGAGAGGATACAGAGGAGTCAAATGAATGCAACGAATACTAGACTGCGCGCGGCTGTCATCGGTGTGGGCGCGATGGGGCGTCATCACGCGCGCGTTTACACGGAATTGCCTCAGACGGAATTAGTCGCAGTCTCCGA
>JAYELZ010000158.1:0-13516 GCA_034717835.1 Chloroflexota bacterium | reverse complement strand
CGTGGCGCTCTTAGAGTCGCTGCTCTTTGTGGCGCAAAAGCCGGTAGAGGAGACCACGCTCTACTCAATCTTGGGACTGACGAAAACAGCAGGCGCAGTGGCCCTCGCCCAATTGGAGGAACGGCTAGCCGGCGGCGGCTTGCGCCTGCAAAAATCGGACGATTGCGTTCAAATGGTCAGCGCGCCGGCGGCCGCCCCCTACGTGGAGGATTTTCTCGACCTGGAGGTTACCTTACGTCTCTCTCAAGCCGCCATGGAAGCCCTGGCGATTATCGTCTACCTTCAACCCACCACGCGCCCGCAGGTTGAGGCCGTGCGCGGGGTTAGCTCCGGTAGCGTCATACGCACCTTGCTTACGGCGGGCTTGGTTGAAGAAGCGGGACGTGCTGATACGGTGGGGCGCCCCATCCTCTATCGCACTACCTTTGAATTCCTCCAGCAGTTTGGTCTGGGAGGTGTGACCGAACTGCCGCCGCTAGAACCAGGCGCAGTGAAGGATAATGCGCAACCGCAGGAGCATGAATAGACTAGCGCTGTTCTTCATCGGAGCGTTGCTGGTTCTCTCCCTGACTGCCTCGATTGCCTCTGCCCAAATTGCCGCCACCGGCGCGGTAGGTGTCTATTACGTGGGGACAGAGGACGCCGTTGCCTATGCCATTGCCAGCGCCGCGCCCTACCTGGTGTTGGTGGATCGCCCTGAATTGGCGCAGGTCTATCTGCTCAATAATTCCCCGCTCGCTGCAGATCGCTTGCGGACCATTGGCCGGCAGGTACAGCGTGAGGAAGTTGGCTTGGTCGTTTTCTGCGGCGATCTTTTTCCTACCGATACCGCCGAGTTGCGCTCGCTCTTCGGCGTGAGCACCTTTGGTCTCGCGTCCGGGGCAAACGCTTCCACCCACGTGGTAGCAGGAGAAGTAGATCCGCTGCAAGAGGAAATCGCGTGGTCTTCGGCGCCGGAAATTTATGCACGTACCGTGATTTCCAATCCTAACCTGCTTTTACCTAGCGTGACCACGCAGGCCGGTGCTCCGTTGGTGCAGCGCGTCCGAGGTCAAGAACAATTTCAGGCTTTTCTAGTTGGCTCGTGGATGGATGACGCCAGTAACGCCGCTTGGATAAACTGGCCCTACTTCGATTATTTTATCTATCGGCTAGTAGCAGAGGCTGGCAACGCGCCACAGGTACTCTCTTATGCTAATTACCCCGGTTCGCCGGTGCCACATGGCAATGCTCGCCTGTTATTTGCCGGTGGCGGGATGCTGGCGTTGTTACTCTCCGTGGGCCTCATCTTTGGGACGCGGCGCGCGCTCTACTTGCGGCCGGATGATAGTCTGCCGCATTTGTATCTGAAACGCACTCGCCCGAGCGGCGTCACTTCCAGTACCTGGGATGTCGTTGGTTTTCACCGTCCATTGGCCGGGTTACTTTCTCTTTTGGGCATCAGCCTGGTGCTTTTCGTCCCTTATCTGATTTACCAGACCTATTTTCTACCCCAGCAACTGGTCCTCTGGCCACAAGTATTGAAAAACTGGGAATTAGTCACCGGCTGGTTGCTTGTCAGTGGAATCATCTTTGATCTGGGCAGCGGCACGGCGGCTGTTTATTACTTTGCCGACCAGCATTTCTACGCTCCCGCAAAAAGTTTCCATTATTTCCAGTTCTATCTCTGGTGGCAGCTCGTGAGCGGAGCGGTACAACTGTTTTTAATCACCGGGCTGACTAGTTACCTCTTTCCCCAGACTGCTCTGGCGCACCTTTCCTACTACTTTCTGGCGCGCGCGTTGCTCCAATTTCCCGGCTGCTTACGGCTCTTCCAGTTCTTCTTCCGCGCCAGCCAGCGTTTTGACTACGAGCAGTTCCTCACCGCGTGGCTCATGCTAGGAGTGGTCTTCATTCAAGCTGTCACGGTCTTTCTGCTGCGGCGTTGGGGCGGCCAGCACTCGCAGCTCGGTGAGGTGTTAGGTAGCATGTTAGGTTTGGGGTTGGGATTATATCTGACCGAGTGGCTAGTTTTTTTCAGCGGGATGTTACTCTATAAAGTGCAAGGATACTCGTTGCGGAACCTCTTCTGGCCCACTTTCGAGCGCACCATCACCAAGCACATGTTAAGTTTTGGCGCACGGCTGACTCTGGGAACTCTCGCCGCGCCGGTTGGCTATCTGATCCAACGGCAGCTCCTTGCGACGTTGCTGCCTAACAGCAACGCTGTGGCAGACGTCTGGCTCGTGCTCTTGAATTTCACCTTTGCTTACGAGATACTTTCCCAGGGATTTTATCGAGAGCTAATGCCTGCCATGACCGAAGCCTACGCGCATCACTACGAGACGTTGGCCCGTTACTACGCTAGCGGCGGAGTGCGTTATGGGATTTGGTTCTCCTTATTCATCCTAGCCACGTTGAGCGCGTTGGGAGATCGCTTCTGGCTCGGTATTTTGGGGGAGCTGCCCGCGGCGGCTACCGAACTCCTGCTGCCGCTCTTGGTTTGGGGCGCGCTCCAGTGGTTGGCGTGGAGTGCGGAGGAAAGTTTGATTGCCCAGGGACGTCCGGGGCTACGCTCCTGGATCATGTGGAGTGGGCAAGCCCTACGGTTGGCATTGATTGCCTTCCTAACTCCTCAATGGGGATTGGCCGGCATCAGTGCCGCTTACCTGTTGGGAGCGTTGTTGCAAGGGTTGCTGGGGTGGTACGCCGTACGTCGCCACGGCCTCCGGATACATCTCTCACTTTGGCAGACCGTCGTGGCTCCAGGCGGAGCGGCTCTCATCAGCTACAACCTACTACAACTTCTCGGTGAGTTCTACTGGCAACCGGAGCCTCAGCCCACTCTGATTTTTCTGATGGCGGCGTTGCTCTTGGCGCTCCCCGTTTATAGCTGGCTAACCGCTTTTCTGGGGGGGTGGGATGACGACGGGCTGGCGGAGTTGCGTCGGGCAGTCTGGCTCAGTGGGTTGGGTTTTCCTATGAGCTGGCTACTCTATCAGGCTCTGTCCCTGGGCGCACGGTTCTCCCCGCTGCATAACATCTTCGCCGCGGAACTGCGCAGTCCGGCAGAAGAAGAAGCGCAAGCTCTCACCATTCGGCAAACCGCGCGCGGGGAGTGATGCTGAATGCACTCAATCCGCAAAGCGATACTCGGTGCCATCCGTAGAGAGAAAGTATTCCCCAAAAATAATCTCGCCGGGAGCTAAGACGCGCGGCAACAGCTCGTAAAGATCCTCCACCAGAGGATACGCCGCGATGTCTTGACGTTGCACCCAAACCGGTGTCCCTTCCGGTGAAGGGCACGGCTCAGAGAGCGGCGCGGCTCCCACGAAGACGAAGAGCATCACCCCCGGTGGCTCCGGAAACGTCACTTGGATAACTGCCCGTAACGAGAGCTCCGCCACATCCAGCCCGGCTTCTTCTTGCACCTCCCGCCGTGCGGCGCGGCGTGGCTCTTCCCCCACTTCGATATGTCCACCCAAGCCATTGTACTTCCCGGCCCACAGCCGCTTATCGGGAGCGCCGCGCAAGAGCAGTACTTCTTCCCCGCGAGTGAGGAAAACTAAAGTGCGGGGAATTACGGTGTAGCGCGTGGAATCGTTGAGACTTTCAGGTGCGCGCATAAGGGTTATCCTCTGGCTCATAAGCCAGCACTACCGCGGCCACCACTTGCCAGGTAAGCCACCGGCTAGGTTGATAATCGGGTTCCACGTCTAGTCGTCCACCGGTACCGCGTGCTTTGCGCCAGCGTCCCTGTGGAGTTTGCCAGGTTAGCAGCTCTCGCAGGATCTCGCGTAACCGGGGGTGATCCTGCCATCCGGCCCGCGCCAGAAGATAGACCAGTTCGCTAAGATCGGAGTTGTAGTAACGTGGAAAATTGAGCTGCCGTTGGGGGGCCTCCGGGCCAGAGCTCTTGGGCAGCTTAACAGCCTGAGTGAGCAACCGCTCGGCTAATGTGGCGATGGCTTCTTGTACGGCTGCTTCACGTTGCTCGACGGGAATACTGAGCAGCCCGGCTAGGGCTTTGGTTTCGCCTGACATGCAGCCGCCTCCAGATAGGGGACAGGTCAAGCGTTCCGGCTGCCGGTTGATGATCTGCACCAAGATGGCTCTCGCCGTCGCGGTCCGAGGGTCGTCTCCCCAGCCAAAATGCCAGAGTATCTGCAAAGCCATGCCGGTGTAACAGAGCCAAATCTGCGGCCAGCGTGCGGAGAGCGCGAAACGTCCATCCGCAATCTGTCCGGTGGAGAAGAGACTCTCGCTGGCCCGTCTGGTGATGGGACCGGCCGGAACTCCAATCTGCGCCAGCGCGTAGAGCGTGCCAAAAGTTCCCAGCGACCCGCCAAAATAGGGGTTGGTTGCCCTTCCCCAAAAATTGTCTACGTCGGCCTCCATCAGCAGCTGTTGGACGGGGTCCCAAGCCCGCAAAGCTTTCCGCTCGCGTGCCAACTCCTCCGCCGGACGCTGGAAGATATCACGGAGTGTGAGCAGCCGAGCAGAAGGATTAACGGGGTCGAGTAGCCAGGGGACCGGATCCCGGGCTAGTTTTTCTAGCCAACCCATCAGCGGATTAGAGTTTGTAGCCGATGGTGCGCAGCAGATCTTTGCGCCAGCTAATCCCCGCCTCGTCCTCGATACCCCGTGGCGGTTGCCCATCAATGACGCCTAAAATACCGCGCCCTTGTTCGGTCACCGCGATGATCACCTCCACGGGATTGGCCGTCGCGCAGAAGATGCTGACTATTTCTGGCACGCGGCGGATGGCGGGGAGCACGTTGATGGGATAGGTGCCTTCTCCTAAGAAGATGATGAAGCTATGCCCGGCTCCCAACGCCTCGGCGTTTTGTTGCGCCAGCGCGATTAGTTCATCATCTGTGCCCGACCAACGAATTAGCCGTTCTCCGGAAGCTTCGCAAAACGCCACTCCAAACTTGATACGGGGCACGGTGGTGACCAACACTTCATGTAAATCTTCCACCGTCTTGATAAAGTGCGTTTGTCCCAGAATAAAATTGACTGATTCCGGTTTGGTAATGCCGACTGTCAACAATTCTAAACTCATCTTGTCTCTCCTCAAAGTTTGACTTCGCTAAGAAAAAATAAGGCTCCGCTCCAACGTAACCGTTCGGGCTATGAGGGAGAAGACTCTCTGGGGCTAGTCGCTAGCCTCCGTAGGAAGCTTCTTTTTCGTAGCCAGACGGCTTTAGCCGCTGGCGCTCTATGCTCCTAGACACAAGAAGGGAGAACCGATTTCCCTAAATAAATCGGTTCTCCCTTGCCTAGATAGCTCATCTGTGGATAAAGAAGTGAAAGGCTAGTTAGCGATTCAGGTGCATAATTCTATTGACGCTGGCCATCAGCTCTAGTGGGCCGAAGGGTTTGGTAACATAAGCATCCACTTTAGCAATATGTAACCCTAATACTTTATCAATGCTTTGAGCCTTGGCCGTAACTACGATGACCGCGATACCTTTCAGCTCAGGATCCGCCTTCATCTGTTGGTAAACTTCCCAACCATCAACATCGGGCATCATCAAATCCAATAACACCAAATCCGGTTTCAGGCGACGGATGGCAGCTAACCCTTTGCGCCCTCCTACCGCCCCTATTACCTCAAAGTTCCGGGGGACTAAAATCAGCTCCACCAGATCTATCATCTCGGGTTCATCTTCTACGCAAACGACCTTATATGTTGTATTGTCTACCATCAGAAGCCTCCCGTAAACACCTATACTTACTTAGAGTGTAGCACAATCACTGCTCAAGTCAATATATTCTGAAGTTAAATACCAATACCCAAAACTAAAGAGCAGTTAGCCCTTTGTTGCGAAAATCCCATCAATACAATCTAGTAATTCCCGGGCGCTAAAAGGTTTAGTGATGTAAGCAGCTACTTTAGCGATATGTAATCCTAATACTCTGTCAACGTTCTCATTTTTAGCAGTGATCACGATTATCGGAATATCCTGGAGACCTGGTTCATCTTTCATCTGATGGTAAACCTCCCAGCCGTCAAGATCGGGCATCATCAGGTCTAACAATACTAAATTGGGATCCATGCGGCGCATGGTTTCTAACCCCTTGCGTCCATCTGTTGCCCCGATCACTTCAAAATTATGCGGAGCTAAGAGCAGCCGCGTCAGCTCAATCATGCCAGAGTCATCATCCACATGCACCACGGTATATTTTTTGTTGTGGGTCATCCCCAGCTATCCTCCCTTTAACTACCTAAAATTTAATTCTAGCTATCCTTCCCGAGAGAGTAGCTGCAAGAAACGCCGTTTCCCCACCCGGAGCACCTGTTCGCCAGGCTCCACGGTTGTAAACAGATCTTTGATCTGCACATCGTCTAGGCGTACTCCTCCTTGCTGAATCAAGCGGCGGGCTTGGCTCTTGCTGCCCGCCAGCCCGGCCTCAGCGATGATGTCTATCAGAAGCATCGGTGCGTGCAACTTAAAAGTGGGCATGTCTACGGGTTTTTCGCGGCGCTGATGAACCCGTGCAAAGTGTTTAGCCGCTTTGTTGGCCGCCTCTGTGCCATGGAAGATATCGGCGATTTCCCAGGCTAGGTCTTTCTTGGCTTGCATCGGGTGTAATTTACCTACTGCCAAATGCTCCTCCAGGGTGGCGATCTTAGAAGGCGTCCAACGAGTGACCAAGTTGAAATAGTTGAGCATGGCCTCATCGGGCAAACTCATCACCTTGCCATACATCACCTCCGCCGGCTCGGAGATGCCAATGTAGTTACCCATGCTCTTGGACATGCGAATATGTCCGTCTGTCCCTACCAAAATGGGCAGTGTAACGGCGATTTGTGGCGGCTGGCCGAAGGTCTCCTGCAATTTGCGGCCGGCCATCAAATTGAAGAGTTGTTCGGTGGCGCCTAGCTGCACATCGGCTTCCAGCGCGACCGCATCGTAACCCTGCATCAACGCATAGAAGAATTCATGTAACCAAATCGGCTCGTTTTTCTGATGCCGTTTGGCGAAGTTATCGCGCGCCAAGAATTGCTGCACCGTGAAGTTCGCCGCTAGATTGATCAGGTCTTCAAAAGCCAACTCGCTCAACCATTCACCGTTGTAACGCACCTCGGTGCGTTCTGGAGCCAGGATTCTGAAGGCTTGTTCCGTGTAAGTTTTGGCGTTGGCTATGATTTTATCTTTGTCCGGTCGCGGGCGAGCCTTATCTTTATCCGAAGGATCGCCAATGAGCGCGGTATAAGTTCCAATTAGAAAAATGGCTTGATGCCCCAAATCCTGGAATTGGCGTAGCTTACGCATGGTCACGGTATGCCCCAAGTGCAAATCCGGAGCGGTGGGATCATAACCACAATAGACGCGCAACGGCTTACCGGTTTCGGCGGACTCTTGCAAACGGGTTTTGAGTTCCGCGCGCATGTATTCGTAAGTCTGCGGGTCGCCATATTCCACGCCGCGCATCAGGATATCTAGTTGTTCATCAATGGTCTGGTTCATGCTTCCCCCTCCTCGAACAGTTGCTTGACAGAAGAATTATAGCGGATGTACAAGGAAAGCACAACTTGGACTTGAGCGATAAAATGAGGCTCTTTGGGAATTCGCGGGGTTGAGTTAAAATTAACCACGGATTTCACGGCTTAGCACGGAAAAAAATAAAAAAATCAGTGTAATCCGGGTAACCTGTGGTGAAAAATTTACGTCGCGTGACACTTCCCACGTCAAATCCCAGAGACCCTAAAATGATAAGCTGACAACCAACCTGACGACTGAAGTCGCCGGCTACCGGCACGCAGTCGTTCTCTGGCAGTTAGTCTTAGTTTTTAGCCACAGACGCTATTTTTATTGCTAACGAGCAATTTGGTTGGCCGTAGAAATCGTGCGAGGGCTGGGGGAATCACTCTGGGGGTCGTGGAAATCGCTCGCAGGTCGTGGGAATCGTTAGCAGGGCCGTGGGAATCGTTCGCAGGTCGTGGAAATCGCTCGAGGGCTGTGGGAATCGCTCGCGGGCCGTGGAAATCGTTCGCAGGTCGTGGGAATCGTTGGCCGGGCGCAGAAATCACTCATAGGGTGGCAGGAATCGTTTGCGGGTCGTAGGAATCGCTCGGGGAATGGGCACGGTGCTAAATTGCTCACCAGTAGAGAGGAGTTAAGATGCGGAAATCGAGAGAGAAATTATTATTGGTCGGGGTCTTATTATTGCTGAATTTAATAGCTCTACCGGTCGCAGCGGAGCCGGTGGTAGAACCGGAACTCTGGCGTGCGCTGGCGGCGGTGGATGAGACACCGTTACGGGTAATCGTGGTTTTTTACGCCGCGCAGCCAACAGCGCCGTTCCAGGCGGCAGCCGAGTTCGCAGGGGAGCCGTTGCAGGCGCGGGAGGTGTTGGTCGCCGGATTGCAGGAGCAGTTGACTCGTGCGAAACTAGACGTGGAGCCGCTGCTGGCGGCTGCTGAGGCCCGTGGCGAGTTGCTGGCGCGGCGGGAGCTCTGGATTATCAACGGGTTAGCGTTGACGGCGCGGCCTGCGCTGGTACAAGAGCTGGCGCGTTCTGAGACGGTGGCCGAGTTACGGCTGGATCAGACGCGGCCCTACGTCGAGATCGCGCCTTCAGGGACGGTGACGGACGTGAACAGGGTTCCCTGGGGCATTGAGCGACTCCGCGCGCCCGCGCTCTGGCAGACGTTGGCGATCTCCGGGACCGGCGCGGTAGTGGCGAGCGTCGACACAGGCGTGGATTGGCTCCACCCCGACCTGCAAGCCAACTATCGTGGCCAGTTGGGGCATGGATTAGTGGAGCACGCGGGCGCGTGGTTCGATGCGGTCAACGGCGGCCAGTATCCCTACGATGATTACGGGCACGGGACGCACACGTTGGGCACGGCCGCCGGCGGCGCAGGGATTGGCGTCGCGCCGGGCGCGCGCTGGCTCGGCGTCAAAGTGTTGAACAGGGCCGGGAATGGCTACGACGCGGATATTCACGCGGGCTTCCAATGGCTGCTGGCTCCCGGCGGTGATCCCGCGCTGGCTCCCGATGTGGTGATCTGCTCCTGGGGCGCGCGTAATCCCAGCAGCGAGGAGTTCCGGCCGGATATCGCGGCGTTGGAGGCCGCCGGTATCTTCCCCATCTTCGCCGCCGGGAATGAGGGGCCGCGACCGGAGACGTTGCGCGCACCGGCCAGCTTACCCGGCATCTTCGCCGTGGGGGCCAGCGACCTGTATGAGCAGGTGGCGACGTTCTCCAGCCGGGGGCCTTCGCCCTGGGGCGAGGTGAAGCCTTACGTGGTCGCGCCTGGCGTGGCGACGCGCTCGGCGGCGCCTGGCGGAACTTACGCCACCTATCAGGGCACTTCGATGGCGACGCCGCACGTGGCGGGGATCGCCGCGCTGTTGCGCGGGGTGAGCCGCACGCTGCCCATTCACACTATGGCGCGCATTATCACGGAGACGGCGATTCCGTTGACGACAACTGTGCCTCATCAAGCTAGCGGCTGGGGACGAGTGGATGCTTACGACGCGCTGGTCGCGCTCACGCAGCCGGCCGTGGTGACGGGGACGGTGCAGGGGGCGGAGGCGGGGTTGTTGACGGGCGCGACGGTACATGCCGCGCCGCATGGGGCAGGCAGCCCCGCGCTAGCCAAAACCGACGCGGCGGGGGTCTACCGGTTGGCGCTGCGTCCGGGACAGTATGATTTCACCGCCTCGGCATTTGGACATGGCATGGAGAGTGAGTGGGGAGTGCGTGTCATCACCGGTTCCGTCCACCGCGTGGATTTTCTCTTACCGGCGCTCCCCACAGGCGAACTGCGCGGTCAAGCCACCGTAATAAATACCCAAAAAATTCCCACGCGGACTGTGACCATGCAGGTGTGCGGGACGCCGGTGACGACGACATTAGATGGCGCGGGGCGCTACACGCTCGCGCTGCCGGCGGGGGAATACACGGTGGAGGCGCGCGGCAACGGCTACCGGGTGGTCACGGCCACGGTCAGCATCACGGCGGGAGAGACGACGGAGCAGGATTTTGCGCTGCCGCTCGCGCCCACGCTCCTCTTGGTGGACGAGGGCGGCTGGTACTACGGGAGCCAGACAGTCTACTGGCGCGCGGCGTTGGACGCCTTGCGCTATGAATATGCGGAGTACGTGATCACCAAGCCACCGGTGGACGCTGCTTTTGCGGCACAGCTGGTGACTTACGATGCGGTACTCTGGTCATCGCCTTATGGTTCGCCGGGGTTGGTGCGAGCGGGCGAGGTACTGACAGATTATCTGACGGCGGGCGGTAAGCTGTTGCTCAGCGGCCAAGATGTGGGTTATTTTGATAGCGGTTCATCTATGGGCATGGTCCCGCAGGATTATCTGCGGGAGCAAGTAAGCGTGCAGCTGGTGGCGGATAGTGAGGAGACGCGGGAGCTGGTGGGGGCCGGGCCGTTCGCCGGCTTGCATGTGGAGATTGCGGGCGGGGATGGCGCCGACAACCAGATTAGCCCCGATGGGGTTGCGGTGCGCAATCCCGACGTGGCGGAGTTGTTCTGGCGCTATGCGGGAGGCAACGGGGGGGGCGTGGGCGCGCATCTCTGCCGCCCGTACCGCGCGCTCTTTTTCTCCTTTGGCTACGAGGCCATCGCCGGTGCGGGAACGCGCCGCGAGGTACTGGCGCGCGCGTTAGATTGGTTGGTGCTGCCACAGCCGACAAGTGGACTGACGCTCACCTACCAGGCAGGGCCGCGCGTCGGGTTGCCGGGGAAGACGGTGACGCATACTTTCCGTGTACGCCATATCGGGATAGCCGGACCGCCGGATACGGTGGTGGTGGAGTTGGCGGGCAATCGCTGGCCCACCACGGTGACACCCACTACGGTGACATTGGCCCCATGCACCTCGCAATACTTCACGGTGAGCGTCAACATTCCCCCGGAGGCGGCGCTGAACGAGAGCGATTACGTGACTTTAGCCGTACATTCATCGTTGGTGGCGGAACCGCTCACGCGGACGTTGGTCAGTAAGAGTCCCGCGCCCGTGCTGCTGGTGGATGATGACCGCTGGTATCCAATGGTAGAGCGTTACACGGCAGCGTTGGACGCAGCAGGCATTCCCTACGATCATTGGGATACCACCGCCGGGGCCGGGCCGAACACGGGAGAGGTACTGACCAACACGTTGACCGCGCATCCGCTCACTATCTGGTTTACGGGCTATGATTGGTATGCGCCGGTCACGGCAGCGGAAGAGGCGCGACTACTGCATTATCTGGATGATGGTGGGAAATTATGGCTGACCAGCCAGGATTTTTTACCTTACACGGAGGAAAATCGCCCGTTAGGGGAGCGGCTAGGGGTTAGGGAACGGATTTATGACCGGAGCACGGAGACGGCTTACGCCGTGCGGGCGGAATCCGCCAGTGGAAGTTGGGGACCGGTGACGTTAGAGGTCCCGTTCCAGAATTGGAGCGACGCGGTGGAACCGGTGCGCGACGCTAGCATTGTGGTACGCGGGGATGGCGGGCAACCGGTGGCATTGGCCCGCAGCGGCGCGCCCACGGCAACGTGGCGCACACTCTTCTACGCTTTCCCATTGGAGATGCTGCCTCTGGCGGAGCGCACGGCGGCCCTGAAGGCCGGCGTGGGGTGGCTTTCCCCGTTGGGAGAGAGCAGCTGGTCGGTCACGCCGTCCGCGCCGTTGCCGGGGGAACACGTCACGGCGACGGTGGTACTGCGCAACACGGGGCCGGTGGCGCGTGCGGCGGCTTTCTCGCATACCGTTCCGCTCTCGCTGACGCTGTTGGCCGGGACGTTGCCGCCAGCAGTGAATTATACGCCGTCCGCGCGGTTGGTGGAGTGGAGCGGTGAGCTGGGCGTGAACGCGCCGCTCACCTTTAGCTGGCAGGCGCAGGTGGCGGGGACGGCGCCGGCGGGATTGGCGCTCACGCCGGCCATCACGTTGTGCTGGCCCGCGTGGCAGTTGGCTTTCGAGCGGGCGGAGATGTTGCGCGTCGCCGGGCCGGATCTGAGCGGGAGCGCGTGGGCAGAGATGGGCGGGAGCGGACTGGCGATCAAAGAACCGGCCACAGTCACGTTCACGTTGCAGAACTCCGGGCCGGGAGCCGTGAGTGACGGGGAGTTGCGTTTCTGGCTGACGCCGGGGTTGGCACCCATCACCGCGACGTTGCCGCCCACACGGGGGTTGGGGTTGGCGTGGTGGGCGGGCGCGTTGGCTCCGGGCGCAACTCGCACGTTCGAGTTACCAGTGCAAGCGTGGTGGGGCGGGGTCACGTTACGCCTAGACGCACTCTGGGAGGATGGCACGGGGCGGCGTGGGGAACAGTCTCTCTGGCTGCACGTGGCATTGGAGAAACTCTATCTGCCCGTAGTCTGCCGGGGGAGCGAGTGAGCGAGAAGGCGAGAAGGCGAGAGCGACCTAGCGAATGGTGGATGTGCGAATCTTACTAGGCTAGCTTGGGCCGGTCTCCTGTTTCGACATTTGACATTTGACTAACCTCACCCCAACTGCCGGATGACCATGACAACCTTGCCCTGTACGCGGACGTTTGTAGCCGGCTCGTAGAAAGGTTCCATGGTGGGATTCGCCGGTTGTAGACGGACTTGATCGCCTTCATAATAGAGCTTCTTCAGCGTGGTTTCGCCGGGGTCGTCTAACCAGACAGCCGCCATCTGACCGTTTTCCACTCGCTCCTGTTGCCGGAAAATAACCAAATCGCCATCGTTGATGAGCGCGTCAATCATGGAATTTCCCTGCACCGTGAGGGCGAAGAGATTTGAGGTGTCGCGACCAAAGAGCGCCTGGCTCAGTTCGACCGTCTCATCGCCGGGCAGCGGCTCCACGTTGAGGGGCGCGCTGGCGACAATATAACCCAAGTAGGGAACTGCGACGGTTTCTGCTCCCCGGCGAGCCGGGGAAGTACCCGGCGCTTCTGCGGCCTCCAACAATTGAATCCCTCGTGAGATGCCTTTGCTGCGAGCGATATAACCATCCTCTTCCAACTGTTCCAGATAGTAAGAAATGTGTGAGGTGGAGGAGATACCGGTGGCTCTCCCAATCTCACGCAAACTAGGAGGATAATCATGTTCGTCGCGATAGGCTTTAATAAAATCTAGAATCTGTTGCGGCTTCTGCTTTAATTTTGCATTCATGGCCGTTGCTCCTGGGGTTAAATCCCAACTATCCCAACTCTTTATCCCAATTATATTGGAACATGTGTTCTATGTCAAGGACTAGTTGGGTAATGGTAATTGTCTATCAATTTGTTGTTTTTCCCGACCAATTTTGAACCTTTTTGAGGGTAACTACGATATATATACGGGGCGCAGTTATTAGTGATTGGTGGGTAGTCAGGTGAAGTTCGTAGTAGGTGTGTCGTCCTGAAATATGTTTACAGTTAATCGGTCTACCCTGGTGCTCCCCTGGGGGGCTGACGATGCACCTGTACTGGAATTTGATAGTGTAAGGCTAAATGCGGTCGTTCGTGATTGTACAGCCACACGGCCGCCACCGTAGCCGTGCGCGCCTGCTGATAATCTAGGAACCGGCTGTCTAACGCA